>NZ_JAMYSP010000045.1:0-44838 GCF_040322015.1 Mesorhizobium sp. M0208
ATCGTGCAATCGGAGTTACCTGTGATAACAGTAGCAAATAACATAGATACGGCGCCGCAGACTTATAAATGGGTCATTCTTTGCCCTTTTTCCGACCTTCAAGAGGAGACTGTGACACCGTTCCAAATCGACGACAACCAAATTGCCATCTATCTGATCGGCGGCAAAGTACACGCGACCGATAACGTTTGTTCACACGCATTCGCTCTCCTTTCCGACGGCTGGCTGGAAGGGACTCTTATCGAGTGCCCTTTGCATGGTGCTCAATTTGAGATCACCTCCGGGGAAGTGGTTCAAGGCCCGGCTGAATGCCCAATCACCGTGTTCAAGACGAAGGTGGAAGACGGCCAGGTCCTGGTGCGACTTCCCGTAGAGTGAACAAAGCAGTTTCTGCTTAAGCTTTCAGCAGCACGGAACACCAGCGATGGCGACCCAACAGGCCGCCAGCGATCTCGCGAGGAGTTCAATTTTTCAGTGTGAACAAAGGACCAGTCGCATGAAACTGGGGCTGGGCATTGAACCCTATCGTGCGATTTGCACGGCCAAGATACGTAGCGGTGAGCAGAGCGGGCGTCAGGGCCACTATGCGTGTGAGTTCCAGCAAGTCGGGGTGCCCTTGCGTACAAGCGCTCGGAGCGGCGGAACGAAGAATGCGCATGCTGCGTGCGATCTCGGCGGTCGTGAATGGACCGAGGTCGTTGCCCTTCTCATCGAGCTTTCGATAGTTGGCTTCCAGCCACGCATCGAATTCGACGCGCCGCAATCTCCCCGCGACCTCATCGATTGTCGCGTCCGTGATAGGGCCTACGCCGAAGAAGGGATTCGATGGCGCCTTTGGGGGGCCAGAGCGAGTAGCGGTCTTCTCGCGGTCAAGTTGTTCCTTCATCTCAGCAATAATCGCGAGTTGTCCTCTCTGTGAGACCTTATTTGTTTTCGTGAATGTTCCACTCGTACGGGGTATTGTTGTGCAAAGCCGCGCACCAAATTTTCGTAGGCGGCGTGGGCTCTGAATCCCCGTCCGGTGGCGGATCGTGAAATGACTAAATCGTAAATGTCCGTTTGGACGTGGCTAAGATGCTTGCGACAAACACACACCAATTTGAGACATCGGGTTCGGATTCATGCGCAGAGCGGGCTGCCTCACAATCAGAGGCGGACGGTTCATTCGGTTGTCTAAAACTCTTGGTCGCGAACGCGCCCAATCACCCTCATACTGCACTTTAAAAAAGTGCCCTGCCGGTGGGGAGGACACCGGCAGGGCGCGCCGCGCATAAGTCGCGGCCGCGTGGCGGCCTGAACAGCAGCAGCAGATCATCGCTTTGCTTTAGATCGCACAGTCCCGCCGGCGAAAAAGATCAATCCGATGCTGCGCGCGAAACGTAGAATCCAAAAAATGGCCCGAAGTGATGGCGTCAACGCAACTCGTCGAAACCTACGCCGTGTTCCACGGCTCGAACTAGAAGCGATCAACATCATGCTCCGTGACCAGGCCGCGATCGCCGCGCGCCTGAATTCGTCGACTAGCCTTAAGAAGATGAAATGAAATGGGAGTTGAGCGGATCTGCGACAGGAAGCGCGGGGCAGCACCCATTCCCTTGGTCGCCATGGTGGCTCAACCCTAACCGGCTTGATGGCGTTTTCGCGGCGGGCGCGGACAGTGCGGCAGTGGGCACGGCTATCATGTTGAATGAGGACCCGAGGCGCGCACGCGAGAATGGATCGAAAAGACAACGCGCCATGGCGCTGAGGTGAGAACCGCATGTGCTTGTCGGCAGGGGCCGGCCTCCAGCGGGAGCGCCGGAAAAGCACGCGATATCGACTGAGTTCTTCCCTTGGCGTGCGCTCCTGCCTTGCTGTCACCGCGCTGACGGTGCAGACGCACGAAACCGCCACGGAAATCCATCCTTTGCAGCCCGATCTGGTGATCAGAAGCGTGCAGCGTTACAGGCAATCAGGTCGCGGTCGTCAAAATCGGCATGCTCGCAACCCGCTGAAAAGTCGCTGCCGTTACACTGCCGTCCTGGGCTGAAATCCGAGGTGCCGGCAGTGCTTGACCCGGCGCTTTCCCGTTAGGCAGTCCGCTGCTGGAGACAAATGCCATCGGAGTCACGAAACGTGATCTAACAGGCTGCTGAAAAACCGCTGGCTTTTGAGGTTGTGCCGATGATGGTTCCGAGGGGTTTTGGATGCGCGGTGAGGATGAGCGGACGGGTCGCTGTTTTCATATGTCGACCTTGAGGCAGGAGTGGGCAAGGTATCCGCTTCGGGCGATGCGCGAGTGGGTGAACGCCTCACTTGCGCCGCCGGATAAATCGCTTGCAGCGCTGTGTGCAAGACTGGCCGGCCGTCGATTGCGCCGGAACGGTTGCGGGCGGTGATTTTGCCGATGCTGTATTCGCTCCGCTCCGAGCGTTTTCGCAGCCGGCGGTGAAGAAGGTCCTAAGCACGGAGCATTTTCCGGTCACGGCAGATGCTGAAGGCGTTCGCCTCGAAGAGCTTTTCGGGCTAAGGACGACTCGGACACGCTGCCGGACGGCAGCCGTAACGGCGAGCGCAGCTTCCGTTTGCAGCCGAGAGGTAATCCGAGATGATCGGCAGCATCCCGGGGATCGCCGATGCCATTCCACCGGAACAATCTGACTGGTGCCAGCCTGCGCAAAACCCGCCCAAACTGAATGCGATGCTTACCAGCGCCAACGCGCCAACGGTTGCTTTGCAACGGTTTGAATACCGGCACTGTGGCAGGAGAGCCTCCGACATTTTCGGAGGAATATACGTTCAAGGGCCGCCAGTTCGTTATGGAGTTCGCGGAGGGCGGGGATGACGAGGGATGTCTTTGTATGCCTCATGCTCGATGAAGCGCACGGTCTCGGGCCCTTGCCTGGGCTTGCCGAGGACGGGCCTCCCTTTTTGTCGACGCAGTAGATCAGGATCGGCAGCAGCAGGCCGTGGTTGGGGTTGTTGATGTCGAGTAGCCGTTCCAGCTTTTGATGTTGAGATTCATGGCGGCGTATAACCCCTCGCACATGGCCGGGATTGATGCCGCCGCTGGGCTGGGTGGCGAATCGGGGCGTATAATCCCCCTGTCTGTCGAAGAGCGTCGCGTTGATCCGGTTGTGGATCCTGGCGATGTTGGCAAACACGTCGTGATCGGTTGCAGACCTTTGGCCAAGTCGTAGCGCCGCAACCCCATGAGCGGGCACATTCCAGTCTTGCTGGTCCGCGAACAGCGGCCCGGTGACGCCGCCGTGCCGTCAAGGGGAGCGGCATCTCTTCGCGGCAGACCGAGTTCCAAGGCGTTAGCTCGTCCCAGCGCGAGGTTGGCCAGTCGCTGACATTGGCCATGTAGGCTTCGGCATCGAGACCGCCCGAGCGTGCAGGTCTCGATGCTGAGCACGACCGCTGAGCGCTCTTTTGCGCCTGCCGCAAAAGTGCGTGACCACAGCCTCACGCCTGCCAGCGCGGCCTGCGGCGATCGAAGAAAGCGGCGATTCCTTCGGCGGCGTCGGTCATTTCCCACGCATCCGCCAGTGAAACGATCGTCTCGCCGATGACCGCGTCATCGATTGTCGACCCAAGGCGGCGCGTAAGCGCCTTGGCGGCGGCGACGGCCTGCGGTGAGGCCGACCGATAGGGCCGGATCTCGGCCTCGACCGCCTCCTCCAAGTCGGCCGGGGTCACGGCTCGGGAAACCAGTCCGAGTTCGCAGGCTTCAATGGCATCGAATATCCTGGCTGACATGAAGACCCGCCGCGCCCGGCCCTCACCCATCCGAGCCAGCACATAGGGGGAGATCGTCGCAGGGATGAGGCCTAGTCTGACCTCGGTGAAGCCGAACTTCCCGGTGTCGACTGCGATCGCGACGTCGCAGACGCTCATCAAGCCAAGACCGCCGCCGAATGCTTGGCCGTTAATACGGCCGATCAATGGCTTAGGTAGTTCGTTGAGCGCGCGCAGAGCTAGGGCCAGCTTCCTGGCATCGGCGATTCGCTCGTCACGCGCGGCCGAAGCCTGCACCCGCATCCAAGTGAGATCAGCTCCGGCACAGAAGCTGTCACCCTCGCCCGTCAGCACCACCGCGCGCACCTTGTCGTCATTGGCGAGGAGCTCGGCGGCGGCCGCAATTTCGGCGATCATCTGTCCCGACATGGCATTGTGCTTGTCAGGGCGGGCAAGGGTCAGCGTAGCCACCCCGATCTCGTCAGTCGTGACACGGATGGTCTCGAAGTTCATGGCCGCTCCTCTCTCAGGCTGTCCGCGAAGCGGGCCGCCGCCCCTAGTCGCTCGATATGGAGACCCGTCTCATAACTCTTGTCGGCTAACATTGCGGCGACGGCCAGAGTGTCCACATTGCCTTTCGCACCGGGGGCGAAAGGGCAGCCGCCAAGGCCACCGACCGCTGCGTCGAAGGTGCGCAAGCCCTTCTCCAAGCTTGCAAGGATGTTATCGAGGGCCCGCCCCCCCGTGTCGTGGTAATGTCCGGCAAGCCTCCCGGCCGGCACCTCCTCCAACACGGCATCGAGCATGGCCGAGATGGTTGCGGGCGTCCCTTGGCCGATCGTGTCGCCCAGCGAAATCTCATAGCAGCCCATCTCTAGGAGCCTTGCCGCAAGCTGTGCGACAACTGCGGGAGGTACTCGGCCTTCATAGGGACAGTCGGTTACGCAGGAGACATAGCCCCGCACCGGAGTGCCGTCGGCGGAAGCGGCAGCGAGCACGGGGCGGAACCGCTCGAGGCTCTCGGCAACCGAGCAGTTGATGTTCTTATGGCTGAAGGTTTCGGAGGCCGACGCGAACACGGCGATCTCGTCAGCATTGGCCGCCCGAGCCGCCTCGTAGCCCTTCAAGTTGGGGACCAGCACCGCGTAGACGACGTCGGGCGCACGGCGAATACCGGCCATAACCCCCGCAGCGTC
The DNA here is from genome assembly GCF_040322015.1 of Mesorhizobium sp. M0208. NCBI lineage: Bacteria > Pseudomonadati > Pseudomonadota > Alphaproteobacteria > Hyphomicrobiales > Phyllobacteriaceae > Mesorhizobium > Mesorhizobium sp. M0208. The sequence continues at coordinate 4,917 of NZ_JAMYSP010000045.1, forward strand.
AGCCATCTGCGGCACCCACCTCGGCGACACGAAGGAGGTTGCCTCGATATTCTGAAAGCCGCAGTCCGACAGCATGTCAATAAGTCGAATCTTTTCAGCAGCCGGCACGAGGCGCCCCTCGTTTTGGAGCCCGTCGCGTGCCGCCATCTCGAAAATGCGAACGAATTCGCCCATCGGCTAGGCCTTTGGCTAAAAATATCGATTTAATCATCGGCAACCAAAGGATCGCCTGCATGCATGGCGGCTATTATTTTCCGACCAACCTCACATCGACCGGATAGATACCGCTTTCGTTAGCGATAATCGGGTTGATGTCGATTTCCGCAAGATTTTCCATTCTCAAGACCGCCATAGACAAGGACGAGATGAAGTTGGCGAGAGATAGCTTGTCGACTCTCGGAAAGTGCCTGAAACCGTCGAGGATCTTCGCAACTCGGGTTTCCTCAATCATGTTCAAGGCTTCCTCGGGAGAGACCGGTGCCCCGCGGAAAGTGACGTCTTCGGCCGCTTCGACCAACACGCCCCCTGAGCCGAACAAGATCACCGGACCGAAAACAGGATCGTTGGTAGCACCCACAAATAGTTCCGTGCCGCGATCCACCATCGGCGTGACGATGAAACCGAAGGTTGTTCCTGGACCGGCGTGTGATTTCACGGCCTTTGTGATATCGGCGGCTGCAGCCTGCGCGCCCTCTCTCGTCACTCCGAGACGCACCCCGCCCACGTCGGACTTATGGCTGACCGCCGCCGAATCAACCTTCACCGCACAAGAGGTTGCGAACTCGGAAACTGCCGCCTCTACGGATTCGGCATCGACAGCAGCCGACCATTGACCAGCGCTCACACCCAATTTCTGCAATATCTCGCGAGCCGTCGTCTCGGCCGACAAGCCGTTGGGCACGACCACCCGCAGCACCTCGGTTGCCAACGTTGCGTTGTGGTTGCCATGCTTTGAAAGCCAACTCGCCCTCTCAAAAAGCGCTCTTGAGCCTGCGACAGCCAAATCCAACGAGGCAAAAACTTGCATGCCACCATGTCGCAAGATCTGGTGGTTCTCAGGCATTCGGCTGGCGTAGCAACTATGGAAAACGAGAGGAAGGCCGGAGGCTTTTTGCAATGCAACGATACGCTCGGCGGCCGAATTCTCAGCAGTCACGAGAGAAGCTTCGAATCTTAAGTGATACGCTCCAAACATCCCGGATGTCAGGATGAGCCCAACCTCTGGATCTGCTGCCAAGATCTCAATGCATTCAGGAAAGACATCCGGATGGGCATCTATGGCACTGTAAACGTCGATCGGATTTTCGACACTGGCCTCTTCTCCGAGCACCTTTCTCAACTTGGCCTTGGTTTCCTTTGAAAGAGACGCAAGGGGCACGCCCGCGCGGGATAAAGCATCAACTGCCAGTGTGGCATGTCCACCTCCGTCAGCCAGAACCACAATCCCAGCCCCTGGTCTGGGAAGAGGAGTAGTTGCCAGAAGCGCAGATATCGGAAGCAATTCGTCCGAACGATCCACCAGCGTAACGCCCATCTGCGGCAACACCCTCAAAGCGATATCGTCGGCACCAGCAATCGAACCAGTATGAGAAAGCGCCGCCTTTCCACCTTCGTGGGATCGCACTCCTCGGAGCATTACAATCGGGCAACTCTGCGCGACGCGTGCGGCCGAATTCAGAAAACGCCGCCCATCAATGAAACCTTCATTGTAGATCGCAATTGAACGAGTGCTCTTGCGTAGACAAAGCTCTTCGATCAGTTCGTCATATCCAACATCAGCCTGGTTCCCTAGACCAGCAATGACATCGAAGCCGGGACCGTTTATCGCACGGCTGTCTTCGAGTACCGTCAAAATCATGTTACCGCTTTGCGTTAAGACGCTGACGGGTCCCTTTGGGGGCAGTTCCGGCAGGCCGATTAGGTCCGCCTGTATGGTACAGTTCACCATGCCGGACGTGTTCGGCCCGATAATGCGGACCCCGCTTTCTGCTAGGGCGTCTCGCAATCTCTTTTCTGTGCTTGCCGCTTGGTCTCCCCGCTCGCCAAAGCCGTGTGCGACAACAATGGCACCCGCGATGCCCTTTTTGCCGCACTGGAGAAGAAGATCTGGCACCTCCTCAGCGGGCCGAACTATCACTGCAATGTCAACGCCCTCCGGAAGGGCATCAATTTCGGTGACTACGGGCAAACCGAGGATCGTCCCTCCCTTCGGATTTACCGGAAGGATTGAATAGCTGTAGCCGGCCTTCTGCAGCGCGTTGATGATCTGATATCCGCGCTTAGAGGGACTTGCAGAGGCGCCAACCACCGCGACGGAACGCGGTTCAAGTATGCGGCTCACCGCTGTTGCCTTGTTAAGGGCGTCCATTCTTATTTTCCTTCAAACTTTGGGGAGCGGCGCTCGGCAAAGGCTGCGACTCCCTCAGCCCAATCTTTCGTTTCCATAATCGCCAGCACGTCTTCGGCCTCGGCACGGAATAGGCTTTCGGGGCTTTTCGGGAAATTGATCGCCGCCTTAAGGCGGCCCATCGGCAAGGGCGCGTTCTTTACAAGTCGCTCCACCAGTGCGTTGGTACGTTCCGCCAACTGATCCGCTGGCGGAGCCTCGGTTGCCAAGCCAATCTCCAAGCATTTCGCGCCGGTTATCCTGTTGCCCAGCAGCAAAAGACTTGCCGCATTTCTTAATCCAATAAGCCTGGGGAGCCGGACCGTTACGCCTCCCCCCACGTACGTGCCAATGGCGACTTCAGGAAACCCGAGCTGGGCATCTTCGGATATGATCAGAAAATCAGCAGAGGTCGCGATTTCCGCTCCGCCCCCGACGGCATAACCATGCACTTGGGCGATAACGGGCGTCTTCATCGTCTGGATCTGTTCGCAAACGCGCTGCCCAAGCATGATATAGGCCTCGCGCTCATCGCGCGTCCGGACGCCAGTTTTGTGGGCCTTTAGATCGGCACCCGCACAGAATGCCCGACCGTTTCCGGAAAGGATCACACATCGTATATTTGGGTTTTCATCTGCAAACTTCAGCGCATCCAAAGTTTGTTGATAAAGGTCTTCATTGACGGCATTCAGCCGCTCCGGCCGGTTGAAGATGATGTGAAACGCTTGATTTTCCTGCTTCGTAACAACTTCGTTCATGCGTATTCTCTTTGTGACTGATCCTCGTCAGTCTCCCCAAAAAATATTGCGCGTCCAACATTTTGTGGACATAGATTGATCGCATGAGCGCAATAATCGGTAGGCACTCTGACATCCGCTGCTGTAGGCGGATTGGGGCAAGGCCACCGCTCTGGTTTGCATGACCGTCGTGTCCAGCTTGGAATTGATGATCGACGCCGGGGCGCAGGCAAATCCATACGTGACGCCGACAAAAAACAATATTGAAATGTCGGTCACGAGCTTGGCGATCGGCGGCAAAGCAGTTGGGGCCTCGAGGCTTCCCCAAACGGGCATGAACGAAAATGCCGCGACAAAACCACCGTTGCAAATGTTCCCGTCGACGGCGACCCGCCCATACTCCAATTTCAGCGAGGCCCCGTCGGTTGTTACACCGGCCTGCCGATTATCGAGCCCTAACCTGGAGCCCCACATCGTTACAAATTAACGATTTAGCGAATGTGGCAAGGCCTTCCGCGATCCTGCCGCAACGCCCTTTCGATCTTCCGCTCACCACGCCGCATAGACCACCTTGTCGCGATCGCCTGAGATGACGACCGTAGGCGCCTTGATGTCGCGGTAATGCGGCCGTCCCGGCGCCTTCCGCGCCAACGCCATCGATGTCGCTGGTCTCTATCGCTACGCGCTCAACGCGGCGTCGTCGTCAAGGTTAGAGGGATCAAGCTAGCGCCTTCGACAGCCGATCCTCGTCCCGAGTACGTTCTATCCAAGGCACACATCAAACCCGACCCCTTGGCGCGCCTTGATGAGGCCAAACTAATTTGGCAGCAGGCGAATGGTCCTTCGAGCCCGGCCATGCGGCAACGTGTCGGGCCGATTGAAAGGTCCCAGGTGCCGGCGTCTTTATCACCCAGCGACGCACCGACCGGCCCGACAGCGGGGGTCTGCGCAACCCGCCGTCCGCACTTCATGACCCAATGCCTGGCCATCAATCTTGCCTCCAACTATTGCGCGTTGAACATGTTTTGCGTATAGATCATTCGCGAATGAGTAATAATATCACTCTCAGGCATTTGCGTGCGTTCGTCTCAATCGCGGAGCGGGGTGGGTATACCGCTGCAGCGCAGTTTCTGAACATCTCGCAGTCGGCTCTAAGCCGAACAATTGTGGAGATTGAGGAGGAACTCGACACTCGTCTATTCGAGCGCACCACAAGGCGGGTCGTTGTCACAGCACCTGGCGAACAGTTCCTGATGAACGCGCGCCGTGTTCTTGAGGAATTCGACAGCGCACTGTCGCGTTTCCAGCTTTACCATAGCGGACTGAATGGGGTCGTGAGCCTAGCGGCACTTTCGTCGGTCGCGTCCATTATACTGCCAACGATCATTTCCGAATTCCGGAAAGCCAGGCCCAACGTTAGAATCTCGGTAAAGGATGGTTTTGCGGGGGAGGTTGTTCATTGTGTGTCCAACGGAGAAGTCGATTTTGGCATCACTTCCTTTCCAAAGGGGAAAGGGCGGCTAGTATGCGAACGGATCGCGGCGGATAGACTGATTTGCATCTGCTCGAAAACTCACAGATTTGCGAACATGGAAACAGTGTCTTGGACCGACTTGGCTGGGGAAGACTTCGTCGCATTCGATCCTTTGAGTAGCATTCGCAGTTGTGTGGATCGTGCTTTGCAAATTGCCGAAATTCAACTCGGGACCGTCACACAGGTTCGTGACGTCGGCGCGGTTGCGGGCCTCGTATCCGCCGATCTAGGCGTATCCGCAGTTCCCAGCCTTGTCCTGCCCATGATGCAGTTTTGTGAATTTGCCCAAAAAGAGTTGGTGGGTCCGGTAGTCGAACGCGAGATCTATCTTATCCACGATCCAGAGACACCTATGCCTCCGGCTGCCGGAATTCTCATGGAAATGCTGCGGCAGGGGGCAAAGCAGGGATTCAGAATTCCGACCGGAGCCAGATGGTTAGACAAGTCGCAACCTAATTCCCCAAAAAAGAAATAGGAAAGGAGCGAAAAGCAACCCACTATTGCAGATTTCGGAAGAGTCCGGACAGGCCTTGATCCCTGTCATATGGATATGGATAGAGTGCTGAGGGTAGCACCTCCGAAGTCGATAGGGCTCGGCGACGTCTAGCCTTCACTAAAGGCCGTGGTAGATCAGTTAACGGTCGTTACTTCGGTTGCGCTGCGCAGTTCGCTGTCAGTGATGTCGTCGGCAAGTTCAACGAGCTTTAAACCGCCTTCGACGACGTCGAGCACGCCAAGGTTGGTGATGATCCGATCGACCACGCGCTGACCGGTCAGCGGCAGGGTGCAGGCCTTTAGGACCTTCGACTCCCCGGCCCTGCTGGTGTGATCCATGACCACGACCACACGCTTGACCCCAGCGACCAGGTCCATCGCCCCGCCCATGCCCTTGACGAGCTTGCCGGGGATCATCCAGTCGGCGAGGTCACCGCTCTCCGAAACTTCCATCGCGCCGAGGATAGCCATCGCTATCTTGCCGCCGCGGATCATTGCAAAGCTCTGCGCCGAGTCGAAAAAAGCTGAGTGCGGCAGTGAGGTCACCGTCTGCTTGTCAACATTGATGAGATCGGCATCGACCTGATCCTCCGTCGGAAACGGGCCGCGACGCCCTCAGGAATGAGCCACACGGCTTCGGCATCCCAATCGAGGCGAATGGATGCCCCAGTCGGATATGGCCGCCCCGTTTGCATGCAAGCGGCGATCAATGGTGTGCCGCGCACTGTCTCGACATGATAACGAACGGTCTGGCCGAGATAGACGGATTCGATGACGGTCGCGGGACACCCCGCTCCGAATTCGGCCCGAGCCGCGCACGTGTTCAGGCCGTATGCTGATGGCAACCAGCGAACCGGACGTTCCTGGCACCATGCCGGATCACTCCGCCGTCAAAGCAATTGGTAGTGCCGAGAAAGCGTGCAACAAACCGGTTGGCAGGTCTGGTATAGGCTTCCAATGGCTCGGCGATCTGCTGAACCGCGCCGTCGGCCAGGACTAGCACGCGATCCGAGAGGGAAAGCGCTTCCTCCTGATCGTGGGTGACCAGGATTGTGATAATTCCGAGTTTGCGTTGCAATTGTTTCAGCTCAACTTGCAACTGCGCGCGCAGCATTGAGCGCGAGGTTGCGCACCTCCATGTCTTCGCTCATACACTGGCGAAGTTGGGTCATGACAAACTCCTTTGTCGGATGGATGGGCCGCAAGCAGGCACACTCCATGCTGAAGCGCGGACGAACGACGCCATAACGATCGCGCCGTCGGCCTACACCTCCCTTGCGGCTCCGCGAACGCGGAGCGGGTCAGTCCAATGGCTTCTGCTCAAGGCTCGATAATCGGCAGGTCGATGTAACAACCGGTGGGGCCTCGATGAAATTGAAGGATCGGCGGCTCGCCATCGACAGGAACATTTGCAAAAGTGGTTTTGTCGCTACCGGCGAGACACACCCTCAGCCGGTAGCCGGCGGGAACACGGGCGGAAATTGGATGCAACGTAAAGGTCAGGATCGCCGCCTCGCCCGGGATAAGCGGTTCGGCGTCGCGTCTCAGGTAGCTGTGCTGCGGTCCTAGAGCGCTGAATGGTGAGTCGGCCCAAACCTTCCGGTGAAGTGCACGAAGCTGCCCTTCCGTCAGGTAAAGGGACGCTCCGTCCGACCGTACGGCTTCAAGAAACACCAAAAAGGCACCGTCGTCACGGGTGGAGGTAACGTTCAAATGGACGAAGGGATGTCCGGTAATCTCTAGGTCATGCGTCAAAGGCTCGCCCGTGTAAGCAAGGCCAGCGGCGTCAAACCGCCGCCTGTCTCCATAGTCCACCTGTCTGCAATCAATCTGGGTTGCCCATCGGCTCGTTTCAACGTCACCCGCTGTAGGGTCGACCTGAAGCGAGTCGAAGCCCGCCTCTCCGGGCGATGAGTTCAACCGGGACCCACTTGCCATGTGCCACCGTTGATGCATGGCCGGGGGCGGCCAGGACCGGGTCGATTTCCACGCACCTTCGCCGAGCGTATAGTAGTGAAGGATCTTCCCATGCTCGTGGGCAGCCTGGCCGTTGAAGCACAAGTCCGCGAAGCGGATGTCATTTGCGTGCTGCGTCGCGATGGTTGGAAGGATCGTCTCGCCGGGAGCACGGAGGGGATCATAGGCATAGTCGCCACCATGGTTCCACGGACCAATGATCACGTTCATCGGATTTGACTGGCCGAGGAAGCGACGAATAGCACCTTGCGCAGTTCCACCGTCAAACCAGCCCGCCAAGTTCTGGGTTGGGGTGCCTGAGCGAGAGATCCGGTCCGCTACCTCCTGGGTACTCCAGTCGAGCATTGAGTCTCCCCAGGTGCTCGGGCGATCATCCTTAAACTTCACCTGCTGGAATCCCTCCGATATGGGCGCCGCGCGCTCGTGATCGCGTAGGGCCGCAGCAAGGTCTGCCTCGCCGTCGAGTCCTGTGGGACGAACGCCCGGCGAGCGCTGGCCGTTGGCGAGAATCTTCACATTGCGGTCGAGCTCTTTGACGCGGTCGGACCAGGTTTGCACGACGAAGAGGTTGGGTAATCCGCCGGGAAAAAAGCAATCCTCATAAGAATCATAGTCCGCAAACCGCGGTATGATGCCCTTCAGGGCCGGATGATTTCGCTCCGCCATCCAATCCGCCGTGTTGGCAGTATAGGACAGGCCGTACCCCACCACACGACCTGTGGACCAGGGCTGGGCGACGATCCAGTCGAGCACTTCGCTGAAATCCAGCGTTTCGGCGCGTGAACGGTGATAAGGCCACACGCCGAAAGAGGCTCCGGTTCCGCGAACATCTCCAACGACCACGGCATAGCCATGCGGCACAAGCCCGGTTGCAAACTCGTGGGGCGGACCCTCTTTGACCCCACGCCAGTAGCGCGTCATCACCAGAATGGTGTCGCGCTTAACGTTACCACCGTCACCCATTGGACGGGCGACATCCAAGGCAATCCTTACGCCGTCGCGCGTCGTCACGTAAGTGGATTCCAGCGGGCCGACCCTATAAGGCTTGGCGGCAGCACCCTCGAAGTCATAGCCAAAGATCGAATGTGGCGTTTCCTGAGACGAGATGCTCATGCAGGTCCCCCTATCGCGACATCGTTCCCGAATGCATCGAAATTATCGCGTCCGATCCGCAGGTAGGCTCGTTCTAGCGATCAGGATGATTGGCGCCTAGCACAGCATTGCGTCCAACATTTTTTGGGCATGGATTAATCGCGAATCAGCAACAGTATGACCCTTAGGCATCTTCGGACGTTCATCGCGCGGGGCGCCGATATGGATTGGGTTCTTCCGCATGGTTGGTGCAGGTTGCGGGATTCGCGGAACGGTACAATAAGTTCATAGAGTCGGAATCGGAGTCGACGCCGTGATTTGCCCGTGCTCCACGACTTCCATCGCTGATTTCACCCCAGCTTCGATTGTCCAAATTCTGCCGCAGGCCGAGAGGGTGGTGTCGCTTGTGGCCCGGTGAAGTCGATAGACTTGTGCTGTCCATGTTGCGGCCGCCTAACCCGCCGGGTCCACAGTCACCACATGCGCCGGTTGAGCGATCTGCCGTGGCAGGGGTGGGTTGGGTTTCGATGCGCCGATTCACAGTGCTGCGCCGGATCTTCAGGTTGTGTGCGTCAAGTTCTGCAAAATGGGCGATCATGAAACTGGTCATGCGGCTTGGCGTAGAGCGAGCTTCTTGTGCTCGCGCAGATCATCCATGTTGATATAGCGGTTGGCCTCCATCCAGTTTTCGTTGGTTTCGACGGCCAGCGCCCTGACCAGGCGCAGGCAGCTTTCGGCGTTCGGGAAGATGCGCACGACATAGGTGCGCCGGCGGATTTCCTCGTTGAGCCGTTCAAGCATGTTGGTGGACTTGAGGTGCTTGTGATGCTGACGCGGCAGCCGGAAGAAAGTCAGCGTCTGTTCTATGGCTTCTTCCGCCCAGGTGGCCAGCCGCGGGTAGCGGGCGGACCATTTGGACAGCCACGCGGCGAGATCGGCCTTGGCCTCGGCGAGATCGCGCCGGTCGTAGAGCCAGCGCAGTTCCTGCAGACAATCGTCGCCGTGCTTCCTGGGCAGGTGATCGAGCGCGTTCCTGAGGAAGTGGACGTAGCAGCGCTGCCATGCTGCTTCCGGGATCACCTCGCCGATCGCCGCGACCAGGCCGGCATGGTCGTCGGACACGGCCAGTTCGACGCCCTTGAGACCGCGTCGTTTCAAGCCGACGAGGAAGTCCTTCCAGGCCGAGCGGCTCTCGCGATTGGCCATCTCCACGGCCAGGATCTGCCGGCGCCCGTCCCAGTCGATGCCGACCGCGATCAGCACCGCCTGGCTCATCACGATGCCGGCTTCGCGCACTTTCTCGTAGCGGGCATCGAGAATGAGGTAGGGGAATGGCTCCTGAAGCGGTCGTTCGGCAAACGCCTTCAGGCTCTCGTCCAGGCGCTTGTTGATGGCCGAGATCGACGAAGCCGAGAACGCATGACCGCACAGCTCTTCCGTGATCGCCTTGACCTTGCGGGTCGACACGCCCTGCACATACATCTCCGCAAGCGTCGCAACCAAGGCCCGCTCCGAACGCTGGTAGCGCTCGAACAGCTCGGTGGAGAAGTGACGCCCGGTCCTGTGGAACCCGCAGCTCAAGCTTGCCCACCCGGGTGACCAGGGTGCGGCCGTAGTAACCCGAGCGATACCCAAGGCGCTCAGGCGTGCGTTCGCCCTTCGAAGCACCCAGCGCCTCCTCCATCTCGGCCTCGAGAACCTCCTGCATTACCGCACGGATCACTTCGTGCAGCCCCTCCGGGTTCGAAAGCAGAATGTCTTTGACGGCAGCGCTGGTCGATTTACCTTCTGTCTTGGTCATGGTGGCGTTCCTTCCAGGAATCGGTGACGTTGAACATCACCAGCCTGCCATGACCGCCCTCTCTCAGCGAATTTGCAGAACTCTCAGCACACTACCGATCTTCACTGAGTGGCTTCCCGATACAGTCAACCGAAGGCTCGACGCACCGTTCGGCTCGGCGAAAGCCGGCTGGCAATCGCCTTCTCTCGGATAGGCTCGCCATTCCGGCGAGCGGCGACACGCTGTTGCAGATGATCCGCGCGGCTGGGTTCGAGCCGCCGGAAGCGCCGCGTGTGGTCGGCATCAACGACTGGGCCTGGCGCAAGGGCCAGCGCTACGGAACGATCATCTGCGATGTTGAGCGTAATCGCGTCCTCGATCTATTGCCGGATCGAAATGCCGACACGGTCGCACCATGGCTGGAACGCATCCTGGCATCGAGGTTATCGCGCGCGATCGCGTACCGCTTAGACTGGAAATGTCCGGGACATTGTTGCTCGTACGCGATCACTCTATGCCCACATAATATTAGACGCGCAATAGTTTTTGGACCATTCTGTCAAACCACCGCTTGAGAAGCAGCGTTTCAAGTTTTCTTGTGGAAACCCGAAAGCCTGACAAGTGCTCCCGCTAGGGAGGTGGCGGCGTCACCCGTGCGGCGGTCATCACAAGGAGCGGGAGGGAAAACGGCTGCGACCTGCGCCTTCGCCAAGGATGCGCACGCCTCTGAGGCGTGCCGCAATCGAAACCGCACAGCGGCACGGCACCGTTCAAAAGCATCAAGACAACAACGAACAAGACAATCGGGAGCTTTCTATGTCTAAGGGGAATAAACAAACGGGTGATTTCCAGTCTAGCCAGATTTCTCGCCGCGAACTCCTAGCTAGCGTGGCCGCCTCGGCTGCACTGGCTGGCGTGGGCTCCGTCATGCTGAAGCCCGGGCTTGCGAATGCGGCCGAACCGACCAAGGGCGGATTTATGAAATTCGGCCTGGCGGATGGATCGCAGACCGACACGCTCGATCCAGCTACATGGCCCAGCTCGTTCGCACTTGCGGCGCTCGGCGGGTCAATGTGCAACAATTTGACTGAGATCCTCCCAGACGGCTCGGTGGTGCCGGATTTGGCTGAGAGCTTTGAACCTTCGGGGGGCGCTGCCAAGTGGGTGTTCAAGCTCCGCAAGGGCTCCACTTTCCACAACGGCAAAAATGTCACCCCTGCGGACGTTATCGCATCTATGCGACACCATATGGGCGAAGGGACTAACTCCGGCGCGAAGGCCATGTTGGCGCAGGTTGGGTCGATCGAGGCTGATGGGAAGGACGCTGTCACCTTCACACTGAACAGCGGCGTCGCTGACTTCCCGTACCTGCTCGCCGACTTCCATCTGCCAATCATGCCGGCAAAGGCCGGGGGCGGCCTGGACTGGTCTGCGAAGGTCGGTACCGGCCCTTTCCTGCTTGAGCAATTCGAGCCTGGCGTGGGCGCGAAGCTAAAACGCAATCCGAATTACTACAAGGAAGGCAAGCCTTATCTTGACGAGGCCGAGTTCATCGTCATCACGGACGCCGTTGCCCGCACCAATGCACTCGTCACCGACGAGGTGCAGTATATGGAAGAGGTCGATATCAAGACCCTCAACATGTTGAAACGCAATGCGGACATCGCGATACAGCTGGTACCCAGTGCGCGTCATGATTCTTTCGACATGAACACGCAGATGGAGCCATTCAACAACAATGATGTTCGCTTGGCTCTTAAGTACGCCATCAATCGAGAGGAGATTTTAGACAAGGTCTATTTCGGCACGGCGCGACTCGGAAATGACAACCCCTTGGCGCAGTCGATGCCCTTTGCGATTGATCCGCAGCCGCAACATGTCTTCAATATCGAGAAAGCTAAGGAGCACCTGAAGAAGGCCGGCTACGAGACCCTGAAGATCGACCTGTCGGTAGCTCCGGCGGCTGCAACAGGATCCGTTGAAACCGCCGCTCTGTTCAAGGAGCAAGCCGCCAAGGCGGGCATTGAAATCAATCTGGTTCAAGAGGCCGACGACGGCTACTGGGATAAGGTGTGGCTAAAGAAGCCGTTCGTTTCGGTCGGCTATTTTGGACGGGCAACCAGCGACTGGCTCTTCACCCAATTTTATCAGACGGGCGCAGCGTGGAATTCGACCCATTTCAGCCACAAGAAGTTCGATGAGCTCCTCGCTGCAGCTCGCGGCGAAACCGACCAAGCCAAGCGCGCTGCTCAATACGCGGAAATGCAGCAGATTTTGCACGACGAAGGTGGCGCGATTGTGTATGCCTTCTTAAACTATACCAATGCCGTCTCCAAAAAGGTTGGTTTCAACAAAGTCGGCGGTGTATTTCCGCTGGACAATGGGCGTGCGTCTGAACGCTGGTGGTTGACTGCATAGTTTGGAAATCGAACGATTGCGCGAGCGCCTGATTCTCCAGGCGCTCATCACCTTGACGCGTTTCTTCCTTGGAACTCGGCTCAATGCCGATTGTGAACACGCCACGTAAGGGCATGCGATTACAACGTCTTCGGCGGTGGCTCCGTAGGTTGTAGCACGCTGCGCGCTACATCAATGGGCAAATGTCCAATCGCGGATCTTCGCGGCTGACATCTGCCTGCCGACCGGCATCGACGACAACGGTTGTACCGCATCTCAATGTCCCAGCGATAGTGACTACTCGACTACTCGGAAGGCCGAAGAAATGATCCCCCGCAATTTAAAGATGATACCGCCTCTTGTCCGAACGATCATCTCTCGACTGCTCCTCGGCGTATTGACGCTCGCGGCTGTCTCGGTCATCATCTTTTCGACCGTCAGCATGCTTCCAGGCAACTTTGCGACCGCGATTTTGGGTCAGTCCGCCACCCCGGAAACAGTTGCGGCTTTTAAGTCCCGTCTCGGCCTCGATCAATCCATCGCGACCCGTTACTTCAAATGGGTTAGCGGCATCCTGCATGGTGATCTCGGCGAATCCTTGTCGTCCAGTCCAGGTGAACCTCGATTCGTTGCGGACATCATTTCATCGCGCCTCCGCAACACATTCCTGTTGGCTAGTCTGACCGCGCTCATCGCAGTTCCACTTTCGATCGTCCTCGGCGTCCTCTCCGCACTGTATCGGGGTGCCGCCTTTGACCGCGTGGTAAACGGAGTTTCGCTAACCACGATCTCAATTCCAGAATTCTTTGTAGCGTATATCCTGCTCATTTTTGTCGCCGTAAGACTGCGTTGGCTGCCGACCCTGTCCAATGTCAAAGACAGCATGGACGTCGTCGAGTGGGTCTGGCGTATGACCTTGCCCGTCTTGACCCTGACAATCGGGATTATTGCCCATATGATGCGCATGACCAGGTCGGCGATTATCGGCGTGTTATCCAGCCCCTATATCCACATGGCAAAATGCAAAGGTGCTTCTCCAGCACGAGTCATCCTGCGGCACGCCTTGCCCAACGCTTGGGCCCCCATTGCCTATGTCGTCGCCGTGAATCTGGCTTACTTGGTGGTGGGCGTCGTGGTGGTGGAGACAGTCTTTGTCTATCCCGGGATAGGCCAGACAATGGTGGATGCAGTGCGCACACGCGACATACCGGTGGTGCAAGCATGCGCACTTATATTTGCGAGCGCCTACATCCTCCTGAATCTCCTTGCGGACATTGTCGCAATCTCCACGAATCCTAAGCTGCTCCACCCGAGGTGATGGATATGGTGGACATGCCCAACACAGCCGATATCTCGTCGCGCGCCAAGCGCCCCCCAGGCCGGCGCAGCAGATTCAGCTATGCGCTCAGAAAAGCGCCCCTCAACGTCAAGCTCTGCTTCGCCATCGTCGCGGTTTACCTGTTCGCCGTCTTTTTCGCAAACCTGATTGCTCCTTTCGGCGAATCCGAATTGGTCTCTCGGGAACCATTCGCGTCGTGGAACCGCGTAAATTTACTTGGCACGGATCAGCTTGGTCGAGACATCCTCAGCCGACTTATCTATGGCGCGCGTAATTCCATTGGTATCGCCATCGTAACAACGACTATCGCCTTTTTGTTGGGCGGCACGCTGGGCATCATCGCCGCGTTGTTCCGTGGTTGGGTGGACCAAGTGGTCGCACGCCTCATCGATGTCCTCATGGCGATTCCGGGGTTGATCTTTGCACTGATGCTGCTGTCCACTTTCGGAACATCGATCCAGAATCTGATCATAATTATCGCAATTCTCGATTCAACCCGCGTTTTCCGACTCGCCCGCGCGTTGGCAATGGACGTTGCTGTGTCAGACTACGTGGAGTCAGCACAGGTTCGGGGGGAGAACCTACTATGGATTATCGCTCAGGAAATCCTACCCAACATTCGCCCAATATTGGTGGCAGAATTTGGGCTCCGCTTCTGCTTTGTGTTCCTCACCATCTCTTCGCTGTCATTCCTGGGCCTTGGCGTCCCGCCACCGATGGCAGACTGGGGCTCCATGGTCCGCGAGAATGCTAGTTTGATCACCTACGGGGATATCACACCATTGCTCCCGGCGGCAGCCATCAGTCTGCTTACCGTCGCGATCAACTTCATCGTCGACTGGTATTTGCAGATCATCGGTGCCTCTAATGCTTGAGCGAATCACATGACCGAGCAGGTAAAACCTTTGTTGAGCGGGGCGGAACGGGCTTCGCCGCTGCTGACGATCCGCGGACTCGTCATCAATGGTATGGTCGACGACACCCTCGTACCGATTCTGCAGGGTATCGACCTTGATGTTCATCCTGGCGAGATTGTCGGCGTGATCGGCGAGTCGGGTGCGGGAAAATCGACGCTCGGTTTAGCGGCACTCGGCATGGTTAGGGAAGGTTGCAACATCGCCGATGGGACCATCAATTTCGGTGGGATCGACCTCCGCGATTGCCCAGAATCGGTCAAACGAAATCTGCGCGGTTTGCGCATAGCCTATGTCGCGCAGAGCGCCGCCGCTTCCTTCAATCCTGCACACAAGCTGATCAATCAAGTGGTTGAAAGCGCCGAAATCCACAAGACCGAACCGCGCAAGCGAGCCATTGAAAAAGCGGTCACCCTGTTTGGCGAGCTTGCACTCCCAGATCCTGGTGGGATCGGCCAACGATACCCCCATCAGGTGTCGGGTGGTCAATTGCAGCGCCTAATGACGGCAATGGCAATGCACTGTTGGCCCGATCTCATCATTTTCGACGAGCCGACGACAGCCCTCGACGTGACGACTCAAGTCGAGGTCCTTGGGGCCATTCGCAAAGTCGTCCAGCAGTTTGGAACGGCGGCCATATACATCAGCCATGACTTGGCTCTCGTGTCGCAGATGGCCCACCGCATCGTGGTCCTGAAGGACGGTGTCAAGGTTGAGGAAGCTGAGACGCGACGAATGCTTGCATCGCCCGAGCACCCCTACACCAGAACTCTTTGGGCAGTACGGGGCCTCAATAAATCGGCGGCGGTCACGTCGCGGCCTATTCTCGATATTCGGCATATCAATGCGGCTTACGGGCACGAGCGGGTGCTGGAGGATGTCAGTTTCACTGTGCCGCGCGGTCACACAGTTGCGGTGGTCGGGGAATCGGGCTCAGGCAAGTCAACCTTGGCTCGGGTTGTTTGCGGGTTGCTGGGAGTTCAGCAAGGCGAGGTGGTGTTTGATGGCGCCCGCCTGCCTGCATTAAGGGGAAACCGCAACCGTGATATTCTGCGCCGTATCCAACTCGTCTATCAATCTGCTGATACCTCGCTCAACCCGAGCCATACTGTGCGCACACTGCTCTCGCGCCCACTGCGGCTCTATTTCGGACTTCAAGGTGCGGCCGTCACGCAGCGGGTACGCGAGTTGCTCGACATGATTGAGCTGGGCGGCGCGTATATTGATCGGTACCCTTCGGAACTCTCCGGCGGTCAAAAGCAACGAATCTCGATCGCCCGCGCGTTGGCTGCCAATCCCGATCTGATCGTTTGCGATGAAGTGACGTCGTCACTCGATAACGTAATACAAGATGAGATCCTGGAGCTCTTGATGGCACTCCAGAAGGAACTGGCGATCTCGTACCTCTTCATCACGCATGACCTTGCCACCGTGAAGGCGATCGCGGACGAGGTTGCCGTCATGCACCGTGGCCGAGTGGTTAGATTCGGCGAGAAGAAAGCCGTTCTCTCGCCACCGTTCGATGACTATACGCAACTGCTGATGAGTTCGGTGCCACAGATGGACCCAGACTGGCTGGATGGCGTGCTTCAGAAGCGTTCCGGCGAAATCACGCATGCATGAACGGATGCGTGATTAGACGACGCGCACCGTCCCGCTAAGAGGGTTGCGCTCCTTAGGCGCGTGGCGCGGATGCGCCATTCGACACGGTCCGGGAAAAGCGCGAAGACGGCCGTGGCAAGGGTGTGGGCGCAATCATCCCGCCGCAGCCGCGATAGATTTGGGTGGTCTCATCGAAGAGCACCGTCCTCGCGGGTTGTGTTGCAAAGTTTTTTCCTGAAGGTGGTCGAGACCGGCCGCTGTCATGCCGCCTATGGCAAACTGCTCGGCCAGGGAGGGATGCATCATAATCTTGGAACGTTCCGCTCCCAAACGGCAAAATCGCAATCTTGTAAGGGGGCCCCGATCAGCCGAAGCAGGAACCTCTTTAGTGCGGTTCGCGTTTTCAAAGACGGGTCTCGCCGTCTGGGCCCGCCGAAAGCGGGATATTGGTGCAGCCGTCTCAAGCGGCGGCCGTATGTGAGTTTGGGTTCGATTGACCGAGCCATGTCACGCAATCGGGCCCTCCGCCGCCAATTGGGCGCAACACGATGCCGCCCTAACACACCTCTCTTGACCTCAGCATCGTCATGTGAGTCCGGGATCAAACATCTAGAGGCTTTCGGCGCCGTCTCGCCGGCCTTCCAGTTGGGGGATAGGCCTCAATGACCTGCTCTGCTATCTCGAACTTCCGA
Source organism: Mesorhizobium sp. M0208 (assembly GCF_040322015.1). Classification (NCBI taxonomy): domain Bacteria; kingdom Pseudomonadati; phylum Pseudomonadota; class Alphaproteobacteria; order Hyphomicrobiales; family Phyllobacteriaceae; genus Mesorhizobium; species Mesorhizobium sp. M0208. The sequence goes on from NZ_JAMYSP010000045.1 coordinate 21,862, forward strand.
TGCAGAGACCGTTGCCGCGTGCGCATCCTGCGGCGCGCAAAGTTCAGTCCTGTGGATCGCCGTTCCACTCTCCCCATCGCGGCCGAATTTGCCATAATGCGGGATGCCAATGCGCGAGTGCTATATCCGGACCGCGTTCCTCTCCAGTACTTCGAGAATATCACCTTGTCGGTGGGGAGGAACACCGGCAGGGTGCGCCGCGAAAGTCCTCGCGGCGACCGGACGGGGCGGCAGACTGTACGTTGGCCTAGCAACTCGATTTTCCGTTAAGCTCCGCTCTGAACTCCTCATACGCTACGGCTGGATTGAGACGCTCCGCCACGCTCAGAGCGCTTCCACGCACATGGCGACCCCCATCCCGCCGCCGATGCATAGGGTGGCGAGGCCCTTCTTGGCGCCGCGCCGGCGCATCTCGTAGACCAGCGTGTTGAAGATGCGGGCTCCCGAGGCGCCGATCGGGTGGCCGATGGCGATGGCGCCGCCATTGACGTTGACGATCGAGGGGTCCCAGCCCATGTCCTTGTTGACGGCGCAGGCCTGGGCGGCAAAGGCCTCGTTGGCCTCGACAAGATCGAGATCGCCGACCGACCAGCCCGCCTTTTCCAGCGCCTTGCGCGAGGCGGGGATCGGGCCGGTGCCCATGATCTGCGGATCGACACCGGCGGTCGCCCACGACACAATGCGCGCCAGCGGGGTGATGCCGCGTCTCACCGCTTCCGCTTCGCTCATCAGCAGCGCGCCGGCGGCGCCGTCATTGATGCCGGAGGCGTTGGCTGCGGTCACCGTGCCATCCTTGTCGAAGGCCGGCTTCAGCTTGGTCATGGCGTCGAGGCTGGCACCGTGGCGGATGTATTCGTCCTGGTCTACGATGGTGTCGCCCTTCTTGCGCTTGAGGGTGACGGCGACAATCTCGTCCTTGAACTTGCCGGCCTTCTGCGCGGCTTCGGCATTTTGCGAGGCGAGCGCGAACTGGTCCTGATCGTCGCGGGTGATCTGGAATTGACGAGCGACGTTTTCGGCGGTGTTGCCCATGTGGTAGCCGTTGAAGGCATCCCACAATCCGTCCTTGATCATGGTGTCGATCAGCTTGAAGTCGCCCATCTTGACGCCGGCGCGCAGGTGCTGGGCATGCGTCGAAAACGACATTGATTCCTGGCCGCCGGCGACGATCACCTTGGCATCGCCGGTGGCGATCTGCTGCATGCCGATCGCAATGGCGCGCAGGCCCGAGCCGCAAACCTGATTGAGGCCCCAGGCGGTGGTCTCCTTGGGTAGGCCGGCATTGATCGATGCCTGGCGGGCCGGGTTCTGACCCTGAGCGGCGGTCAGCACCTGGCCGAGAATGACCTCATCGACCTCGCCTGGCTCGACGCCGGCACGCGACAGCAGTTCCCCGATGACGATGGCGCCGAGCTCATGCGCCGGCGTGTTGGCGAAGGCGCCGTTGAACGAGCCGACGGGCGTGCGCGCCACGCTGGCGACAACGATGGAAGTCTTGCTCATGATGGCTCCTTTTCTCGTAAGCGGCACCCTGGCTTCCGGTGGCGCGCCACCAAGAATCAGTCAACGATCGTTGCTTCGGTTGCGCTGCGCAGCTCGCTGTCAGTGATGTCGTCGGCAAGTTCAACGAGCTTTAAACCGCCTTCGACGACGTCGAGCACGCCAAGGTTGGTGATGATCCGATCGACTACGCGCTGACCGGTCAGCGGCAGGGTGCAGGCCTTTAGGACCTTTGACTCCCCGGCCTTGCTGGTGTGATCCATGACCACGACCACACGCTTGACCCCAGCGACCAGGTCCATCGCCCCGCCCATGCCCTTGACGAGCTTGCCGGGGATCATCCAGTTGGCGAGATCACCGCTCTCCGAAACTTCCATCGCGCCTAGGATAGCCATCGCTATCTTGCCTCCGCGGATCATTGCAAAGCTCTGCGCCGAGTCGAAGAAAGCTGAATGCGGCAGTGAGGTCACCGTCTGCTTGCCCGCATTGATGAGATCGGCATCGACCTGATCCTCCGTCGGAAACGGGCCGATACCCAACAGCCCGTTCTCCGATTGCAGCGTTACCCGAACACCCTCGGGAATATGATTGGCGACCAGCGTCGGAATGCCGATGCCGAGATTGACGTAGGTGCCGTCTTCAAGTTCGCGCGCGGCCCGCGCCGCCATCTGGTTCCTGTCCCAAGCCATTCGTCTCTCCCCGACCTCACGCTGCCGCGCGCGTTGTGCGCTGTTCGATGCGTTTCTCGTGCTCGCCCTGGACAAGGCGATGCACATATATCCCCGGGAGGTGGATCTGATCAGGATCGAAGCTTCCAATCGGAACGATCTCCTCGACCTCAGCGACGCAGATCCTGCCGCAGGTGGCGGCCGGCGGGTTGAAGTTGCGCGCTGTCTTACGAAAGACGAGATTGCCGGAGGTATCAGCTTTCCACGCTTTCACAATTGACAGGTCCGCGACAATTCCGGTTTCAAGCACATAGATCTCGCCGTTAAAGGTTTTGTGCTCCTTGCCCTCGGCGACCAAGGTGCCCACGCCGGTCTTGGTGTAGAAGCCGGCGATGCCGGCGCCGCCGGCGCGCATGCGCTCGGCCAGCGTCCCCTGCGGATTGAATTCGAGTTCCAGTTCCCCGCCCAGATACTGGCGCATGAACTCGGCATTTTCGCCGACGTACGACGAGATCATCTTCTTGATCTGCTTCGTTTTCAGGAGCACGCCGAGACCGAACTCGTCGACGCCGCAGTTGTTCGACGCAATCGTCAGGTCCTTGGTGCAGGCCTCCCGGATTGCAGTGATCAAGAGCTCGGGTATACCACAAAGCCCAAACCCGCCTGCGGCAACGAACATGCCGTCGAACAACAAACCATCAAGCGCCGAGCCCGCATCGCTATGGACTTTGTTCATTTAGTTCACCCCAAGTGTTGACCACCACTTTGTCGTTGACACGAATCGCCTTGTGCGTCGCTCAACAGGTCCCGGATGCTTTTGGCAGCGCGAATAGGCTCGCGAACCACTGAGAGAGAGTTCTCGCGCCTTCATGGTCTTCGCGGCGCTGTGATGCAGATAGTGCGGCATTGCCGCTGCGGAGCTGCGCTGATCACCGCGCACGTCTTGCCGGATGCACTGGCTAGAGCCCATCCGGCGATCAATCTTGGTTAGGCGCTCGGTGGGCGGCCGGGGAGCCCGCGCCGCGGAACGACGGACAGTGCTAGTGAGCATAACACGCTCTTGCTGACATCGCGCTCGAGCGCACCTCACCCAACTCCAGTCCGCCCGCACATCAGGTACCCAATACCGTCTCTACAAGGCTGACCCAATAGCCGATACCGTAAGGCAGGGCTTCGTCGTCAAAGTCAAATGCCGGGTTATGACACTCAGCCGTCGGTCCATTGCCAAGGAAAATGTAAGCGCCCGGCCGCGCCTCAAGCATGTAGGCGAAATCCTCCGCTCCTATGCTCGGTTTCATCTTGTCATTCACGGATGCAGACCCGACGAGACTGCGGGCGGCCTGGATTGCCAGATCGGTTCCCTCCGCGTGATTGAAGGTCGCTGGAACGGACCGAAGGTACCTGAACTCGATATCTGCGCCGAACCCGCGCGCGATACCCTGAGCGGATGCCAAAATCTCTTGCTCGGCGAAGTCTCGCAGGCCGGATGCCAGGGTCCTGACGGTTCCGGCGATTTCGACCTGATCGGGAATAACGTTGTAGGCCTGTGCCGCGCTCAATTTGGTGACGGAAATCACCAGCGACTCCAGAGGATCGGTCTTGCGCGAGACCAAGGTTTGCAGACCGAGAATGATCTGTGCTGCAATGACGACGGGATCAATGGTCCGATACGGGTGGGCCGCATGGCCACCCCTGCCCTTCACGACGATATCGAAGTCGTCTTGCGACCCCATGATCGAGCCATGGCAGATGGCGAATTTGCCCACCTCCAAGCCCGGCCAACTATGCATGCCAAAAACCTGGGATATGCCGAAGCGGTCCATGATCCCTTCCTGGACCATCTTAAAACCGCCTGTTGGGAATTCTGGCTCTTCTGCCGGTTGAAAGATCAAGGCAACCGAACCCTTGAAGTTGCGCGTACTCGCGAGGTATTTCGCAGCGCCCAGCAACATGGCCGTATGACCGTCATGGCCGCATGCATGCATTTTGCCCGGGCTTTTCGACGACCAGGGTTTGCCTGACGCCTCTATGATTGGCAGGGCATCCATGTCCGCTCTTAGCCCGATCGTCGGCCCGTCTCCGCCTTCGCCCTGAATCAATGCGACGATGCCGGTCTCAGCTATCCCCGTTTCGATGTGATTGATACCGAAGGATGCCAGTTTCTCGGTTACGAACCTCGCTGTGTTGTGTTCCTGAAAGTCGAGTTCTGGATTTTCATGGAGGTAGCGGCGCCATTCGGTTGCCTCGCGCTGCAGATCCCCGCCGAAAGCGTTAACGCTTCTCATGTTGCATTAGCCCTTTAGACACATTCCGCCGAGCCGTTTCGATGTCGTTCCCGAGCCGCGCTCTGGTGGCAAAAGGACGGCCGGCCTGAATTGATTTCGATTTTGAGCGCGGGATGACAATCAAACGTCAATTTTTCATTTCGTTCAATCGCCGTAGAATTCTTGATCCAACGAACTTGCGGATGATGACGCATGAGAGAGAGGGATTTGCGCCAATCTGCGCTGCCTGCTGAAATGTGGAGGAGAAAAAGCACTGCGGTTTGAAATGTAGCCAGCCTGCTGTGGATGACAGATAGCATAGCTGTCCGCGGCGACCACCGAACTGGTCCAACGGACAAACCGAAGGTCGGTCACCAGCGGCAAGCTGGCAAAGCGAAAGAGCTTTTCGAAGTAGGCGCTTTTAGTCGCTGCGGACTAGCCACGACGTCGGCACATGCCCCATCGCATTGCTCCGGAATGTGAATTCACCGCACCACTGGCACTTGCCTCGGCGCGTGGAAGCCCGGGTCCCTACAGGCAGTGCGTTGTCAATGACCATTCCCTAACAAAAGCGCATCGTTCAATGGCCGATTTCGCGGAGCAAGAGACTTCGCGGGGGTGGTCGTCTCGAAGCCTATCCCCAAAGGAACTCTGAGAGCCCCTGCGACAGAACCGGTTGCTACCTAATTAAATACGTCGCGCAGAAGATGCGGCGCAGCGGCAGCGGACTACACGACCCGCATCGTTCCGCTTAACGCGTTGCGCTCCTCGGGAGCGGCGTGCACGCGCCATTCGACGCGGTCAGGGAAAAGCTCGAAGACGCCCATGGCGAGGGTCTGGGAGTCTTCGTCTTGTCGGTTCTTATAGATCGGGGCGGTCTCATCGAAGAGCACAGCCTCCGCGCCGTTCGCGAGCGCGCCTTCCGCGATCATTCGGTCCGCCGCCTCCTGGCGGTTACGCGAAGAAGGGTTGATCGTCTGCTTCAGGCCGTCGAATTCCCCGTAAAGCATGTGATTCGCGTGGGCTCGGGGCAACCAGACCTCTCGAACGGCGCAGCCTGAAGCCGGAGCCTCAACAGATACAAGCCGACGCGTTTTCGCCTCACCGAGATTGTGATGGTAGCCGCTGGCGCGGTCCTTACGTTTCAAGATTTCGATCGCTTCGTCCAACCCTTTCGCATCCATCGTCGCGCGGATTATGATGTGCCGCGGCACGCCTGGCTGAAGATCGTTAGGTGTGATGTTGTTCATAGCCTGGACTATGCCGGCTTGGTTCAGGCCGAAATCGCCCGACAGCATGCCGGGATACGTGAAGCTGCTCCAAGCCGGGCCCTCGTCGGGCTCGGCCTCGACCCAGAGACAGGCGCCGAGAAACTCCGCCTCGCCATCCTCGTTATGCGCGAGTATCGCCGGGCCGTCCCCTTTCGCCGGAATCAGGAGCGAGGTGCAGCCCGTCTCCGCGATGATTTTCGTCGCCGGCGAGACACCCTCCGGAAGCCGCAGGTCGCCCATGCAGTTCCAGAGGAAGACAGTTTCAAAATCCTGATGAAGGCCTGCAGCGATTCCCTCGATCTCGCGCACATAGCGGGGATATACTCCACGGGCGGCGGATTCTAGCGTCTTCAGATATTCCGATCCGCGCCAGCGGGCGTCCAGGGCGCGGTACAGCTCGCTGCCAAAAGTGCGTTCAAGGGAGCCAGCGGCGGCGCAGGCGCGCCCGACCGCGAAGCCTATGGAGAAGGCGTCGCCCTTAGCGTGGACGCGGGAAATCGTGTTTCTGGACATATTTGGCCTTCGTTCTCTGTGACGTTATCATGAAGCTACCCGGGCGAGCCGGAGCAGGATCAGGGGACGCGGAGTTCCGGGAGGCGCCAGCAAGCCACGGGCATAAATGCTCCATGTCCCGTTAGGCCGAGCCCGGCTGCAGCCGGATGAACCCAACACAGTTGTCAATCTCGATTTGGGTCCCAAAGGGCTTGGAAAGCGTCTGCAAGCGCTCGAGGATAGCTTTTGCTTGCGGTTGGGGGGCGAGCCGCGGCACGCCTCGGTTGGCAAATCTTTTCGAGCGTCCGAGCTCGATAGGATAGAGCCGCAACTCAGCAGGCTGATTGTCTTCATAGCGGCTGACGGCGACAACGCTCTCATAGAAAACCGCATCGGATTGAGAGCCAACGAGTCCCTCTGCTGTGGGATACCCTTTTGCCACCTCATCGACGTCACCTCGGCGTCCGTGTGAACTCTTGGATCCTTGTCGTACACATCGAACATGTCAGCGCCGGCCACGAATCGATCGAAGTGCCTTCCTTTGAACATTGAGCGCTTCCCGAACATCTCTGCGCATGGGCCAAAGCCGATCCCCCCGCCGGGGGTGAGCGAAGGGTAAACGCCCAAAAACATCAGTTCGCCGGACCGCCGCGCCAATTCGGAAGATCTTGTGCGCCTAGCGCGACCTCAAGTGCGTAATGGGCAAGCAGACGCGTAGAGTCTAGCGTTGGAAGTGGCGACGACTCAGACGATATAAGTAATGGAATTTCAGTGCATCCTAGGACGATTGCCTCACATCCGGACGCCTTGAGACTGTCGATGATCCGTACATGCTTCGCTCGGGCCACGTCTGTGAACACTCCCTTACAAAGTTCGGAAAAGATAACCTCGTTGATATAACGCCTATCCATCTCATTGGGAGCTACAGCCTGAAGTCCCTTTCTCTGTGCAGCCTCGAAATACATTGGCTTAGTCATCGTCCATTTCGTACCCAAAATCCCAAGCTTCCGATATCCCTGTCTTCTTGCCTCTGTGGTGACAACATCGGCGATGTGAAGTCCTGGCAGCTGTAATTCTGGACCGTTCGATTCAAGAGCGAGATGGGCAGTATTGTCAGGACATACGAAGAAATCACATCCTGCCGCACTTAAGCGCTCGGCAGACTTAACAAGCCTTGCCCGTATGGGGACCAAATTCTCCTGCTCCCAATCCGACATACTGAGCCCCATGGGGATTGTGCTCATGGTAATATCGGGGTGCATATGATCACCGAGCTTCGAGGACCCAGCGTGGCAAAGTGTCAAGTAGCAGAGTGATGAGCCTTCTGCACTGTGTGCGAGTATTCCAACATGTTTCATGAAATTCGTTCAACCGCCATTGTTGTCCAGTCCCGAAAACCGATACAAATGTAAACACATTTTCCGCAGTATTTTATCATTTTGGAGCGATTGCGCGTATAGCTCGTGCGTCCCTTGCGGCTCCATGTGATGGGAGACTCCTTCGACCGTTGTTGCCTTCCTAAGTCACCAAACTCCAATGGCTCGCTCATTGAGCAACCCATGTGGATTGCGAGCCACTCCAGATTGGCAGATCAGTCTAAGCGCTGAGCAGGATCCGTAGCATGTTGCGAGATCTGTCGCTCAAGCCAAGCAGTGTCGGCGGCCTTGCTGCCGAAGCGAGCGGGGGCGCAGTGAGATGTGTCAAAGCTCGGCTTCGCCTCCGTGACGAGCTCGGCGGTGAGGCGCCCTGCCATTGCCGACCAAGTGACGCCTTCGGAATGCATAGCCGTGCAAATGAAGAGTCTTTCGACATCCGGCCAGGGCCCGATCAACGGTGAACCATCTGGGGTGAATGATTCGGGACCATTGATGAAACGGCGGATGGGTGCGTCTGCCAAAACTGGGAAAATCTCCATCGCACTCTCGAAATACGGGGCTAACTTGTCCCAGTCGGGATTGAACAGGGTGAAGGCGAAAGGATCGGGTAGGGTGGCTGCATCAATCGTCTTGGCGTTCTCATCGAAGAAACCGACAAGCATGCCGCCCGCCTCCTCGCGACCGTACATCCGGCGCTCGGACATCAAGATGGATGGAGTTGATGCGGCTAATCGCGGTGTTACGTCTGCGATGACGTAGAAATGCTCGACGGACCATTGAGGTAGGGCGATACCGCTGGACGCCAGCAGTAGGCGGGACCACAGCCCACCCGCGACAACGACGGCATCTGCGGCGATCGGGCCGGTCGATGTGCTAACACCGACAATGCGGCCGCTTCTGATTTCAAGTCCGGTTGCCCTACAATTCTCAACGATACGAGCTCCGCGTTGCCGAGCGCCGCGCGCATAAGCAGCGGTAAGATCGGCAGGATTGACGCGGCCGGAAAGAGGATTGAGCCAGAAGAGCGCAGCGGATGCGGGATCGAGCAGAGGATGCAGGCGACCGGCTTCCTCGCGCGATAGCATGCGCGCCTCGATGCCCCGCATTGTTGCTTTACGATGATAAGATTCATACTTGCGTATGGCCTCGGCGTCTTGAGCGAGATACAAGCGCCCGGTCTTTAGCCACCCGGTGCTTTGCCCGGTTTCTCGCTCAAGTCTCTCTATTGTATCAAAGGCGTAGAGCACACTGGAGTCATGACTGGGTACCGGACTCCAAGTAATGTTACCAGCCGAATGCCAGGTTGTGCCGGAGCCCAGTTGTTCGCGCTCCAGCAATACAATGTCGCCCGCGCCCGCATCCGCCAGGTGCCAGGCGACGCTGCAACCGACCACTCCGCCCCCGACAACCACGATACGACGACTCATGACTTGTTTTCCATCCACTGACGATTTATTCGTAGAACCCGCGCCACGTTAAGGTCGCGAGCCCTGAAGCGCGCGGTTAGTCTGGCAACCAGTGCTCAGGGACGGCCGAAAAAATTGACCGTTCCGTCCCTTGACCAAATCTAGCCGAGCGGCGGTCGGATGAATCCAACGCCGTTCTCAATCTCGATCTGGGTCCCAAATGGCTTCGAGAGCTTCCGTAGGCGCTCCAGGATGGTCACTGCCAGCGCAGGGGAAGCGAGGCGCGGTACTCCCCGGTTGGCAAACCGCATCGAGTGACGGAGCTCGATCGGAATCAACTTCAATTCAGCAAGCTGATTCTGCTCAAAGCGGCTGACGGCAACAATGCTTTCATAAAATTCTTGGCCAGATTGGGGTCCGACTAATCCTTCTGCCGTCGGGTATCCTTTTGCCACCTCGTCGACCGTCACCTCGGCGTCCGTATCGACCCGCGGATCCTTGCCGTAAACCTCATACATGTCAGCGCCTACTGGCGTCCGTAGGTCCTGACAGAAAAAATTCCCCAGGCTGTAAAAAATAGGTCGTCCTTTGTAGATCTCGATGCCTCGCAATACATGCGGTCCGTGCACGATGTATGAGTCCGCTCCGGCATCAATAAGGTTGCGGGCAAAAGATTGTTCGTAGTCAGCTGGCTCCAAGCTCCATTCCCCCGGTTCGTGTCCGTGGTTCGTGGCGATGCAGAAGTCGGAGAACTGCTTACCCTGACGAACGTTCCGCAGGATGTTGGCGACATCAAGCGGATTAGGTTCGAAGCTGTAGTGGGCTTTGTTACCTGCTTTGTAGGTGACGCCGCCGAGTACCACCCGGCTTGGATCCATCACGGCGGGTTTGTCGCCTGGTAGCATTTCGCGCACCTGTCTCAAGGTCTCGAGCATCTCCGGCGGAACTATGATGCTCTTCGTGAGACGAAGGGGGTTTAGACCTGGCCTGCCGTGTGCCTCGCCTGCCGGATCGCATGCACGAGCGATGCGTCCGAACGTCGAGGCAAATGACATCATCGCCACACGCCCGCGTGGCGTCTCCATGAAGCGAGCGGCGCCGGCTTGTGCGAGATTCTCGCCGGCGCCCGCATGGATGATCCCGTTCCTATCAAGCGCGCGGCTCGTCTCACGCATGCCTTCAACGCCCCAGTCGAGCGTATGGTTGTTTGCACGACTGACCATGTTGAAGCCCATGGCCCTCAAGTCAAATCCCAGCTCCGGGTGGCTGATGCAATAGGCCCCGCCGTACTCCGCCTGCGGGCATCCTTTGGATTGAACATCTAAGATGTTGGTTTCCAAGTTGCCAAAAGTAACATCGGATCCCTGAAATATCTTGAGAACATCGGCCAAGCCCGGATAATGGCCGTTAGTTACTGGCCGCGCGTACAGAAGGTCGCCAACTGCAGCGATCGTAAAGCCGTCTTCGACGTTTGTGGCAATTGAACCGATGGTATCAAAGCCTCCATCCTGATGGATTGGATGGTGTCTGTTCTGGTGCGCCTCTCTCTCCATGATCCCCTACTTTTCACAACTGCGATTTTGGCTGTCGCCGTATCTGCGTTTTTCCGATGCCTAGAACGCCGAACCGTGTGGCTCTACCACTTGTGCGAGTCGAGCGCTGCCCACCATATCCGGCTGTCCCGGAATGCCCGCGGCCGGAGCGCGCACATGACAGGCCACCACCCGCCCGTCCTTCATCGGCACCAAGGGCGGGACCTCGATGCGGCAACGCTCGACTGCAAGCGGGCAGCGCGGGTGAAATGCGCATCCGGTCGGCGGATTGATCGGGCTCGGCACCTCGCCTTCGACGGGTACCTCCAGCCGCACTCGCGTCGGGTCCGGCACCGGAGCTGCCGCGATCAGCGCCTCGGTGTAGGGATGGACCGGTTTCGCGAATAGCGCCTCGCTCGGGGCGAGCTCCACGATCCGCCCCAGGTACATGACGGCAACGCGATGCGCGATATGCTCCACGACGCCAAGGTCGTGCGAGATGAAGACGAAAGCGATGCCCATCTGCTGCTGGAGGTCCAGAAGCAGATTCAGAATCTGCGCCTGCACGGAGACATCAAGGGCTGAAACCGCTTCGTCGGCGATGATAAGAGAGGGGTTGAGCGACAGGGCGCGTGCAATGCCGAGCCGCTGGCGCTGACCGCCTGACAATTCGGACGGGAGCCTGTGCATCATCTCGGGCGACATTCCGACTTTTCGAAGAAGGTCCCCGGCAAGTGCCTGACGCTGCCTTCGGCTGAGACGTTCAAAGTTCTCGACCGGCTCAGTAATAATTTGTCCGGCAGTGAGGCGCGGATTCAGCGATGAGTAAGGATCCTGAAAGACCATCTGCATCCGACGGCGCCAGGCGTGAAGCGCGTCCTTCTTGAGGCCCGCAATATCGGTCCCGTCGATCAGCACGCGTCCGCCCGTCGGCTCGACGAGCCGCATCAGGAGCCGCGCGACGGTGGACTTGCCGCAACCGGATTCGCCGACGATGCAAAGCGTCTCGCCCGCCTCGACGGAAAAGGATACATCCTCCACCGCCCGGATCACCGAAATACTTTTCTTGAAGATTCCCGAACCAAGCGGGTAGTGCTTGGTCAGGTTCTCGACTTTCAGCAGAGGACCACTCATGCGCCCATCACCTCTTCGGCGCGCCAGCAAGCTGCGGCGTGGCTGGACCCGACATCACGCAGGACGGGCGTCTTTTCGCGACAAATGTCGATAGCGAACGGGCAGCGCGGCGCAAAACTGCAGCCCACAATGGGCTCGCGCAGACTTGGCACGATGCCGGGGATTTCCGGAAGGCGGCGCTGGCGGCCGCGTTGCGGATCAGGCACTGATCGCATGAGGCCCTGGGTATAGGGATGGGCCGGACGCGCAAAAAGATCTATTACGTTCGCCTGCTCGACGATCCGGCCAGCATACATCACAATCACGCGTTGGCATGTCTCGGCTACAACGCCCAGATCATGCGTGATGAACATGACGGCCGTTCCTGTGCGCTCTTTCAGGTCAACGATGAGCCGCAGGATCTGCGCCTGGATAGTAACGTCAAGCGCGGTCGTCGGCTCGTCGGCGATCAATAATTCCGGCGAGCAGGCCAGGGCCATGGCGATCATGGCACGCTGACGCATCCCGCCCGACATTTCATGAGGATAGTTGTAAACGCGACGCTCGGGGTCCGCGATGCGAACGAGACGAAGCATCTCTTCGGCCTTTGCCATGGCCACCGAGCGGGACGCTTTCGTATGGATCTGCACCGCCTCTGCGATCTGGTGGCCGACCGTATAGACCGGGTTCAGGCTCGTCATCGGCTCCTGGAAGATCATAGCAATTTGGTCACCGCGGATATGGCGCATCTCCCGATCGGACACCTCAAGGAGGTCGCGTCCGTGAAAGCGGACCTCGCCGCCGACGGTCCTGGCGTTCAGCTTCGGCAGCAGGCGAAGAATGGAGAGGGCGGTGACGCTCTTGCCGCATCCCGATTCGCCAACGACGCCGAGCGTCTCGCCTTTTTTCACCTGGAAGCTGATGCCGCCCAAGGCACGGGTGACGCTTTCTTCGCCGTAAAAGTGCGTCTCAAGGTCGCGAACGTCGAGAAGCACATCATCGTCTGCAGATTCTCGCATCAGCATGTCAGCGTCTCCGCTTTGAGCGGGGATCGAACATGTCGCGAAGGCCGTCCCCGAGCAGGTTGACGGCAAGGACGGTGACGGCAAGGCAGACACCGGGGGCGAAGATCGTCAATGGGGCGATGGCAAGGTACAGGCGGGAACTGGCGATCATGTTGCCCCAGCTCGGAATCTCGGGGGGCACGCCCACGCCGAGGAAGCTCAGCCCCGCCTCTGTCAGTATCGCGCTGGCGCAGACGGTAGCGCCCTGCACCATGAGCGCCGGAACGGTGCTCGGCAGAATATGTCGCCACAGTACTTTCGGTAGGCGCGCGCCGCCGCAGAGCGCGGCCTCCACGTAGGGACGCTCGCGAACACCCAGAACCACCGAGCGAACCAGCCGCGCGACGGCCGGCGTCTCTGGGATTGCGATGGCAACGATGAGGATGCCAATGCCTGGCCCGGTCAGCGAGATGAGGGCAATCGCCAGCAGGATCGTCGGGATCGACATCAGGCCATCCATGACCCGCATGACGACGTTGTCGAAGCTGCGGCTGTAGCCGGCGATGACACCGATCAAAAGCCCAGCAAGAGCCGCGCACGCCGCCGACAGCAATCCGACCATGAGGGAGATCCGGGCGCCGAAGATGGTTCGCGCAAACACATCCCGGCCCAGATTGTCGCTCCCGAACCACATCGCGGCGGAAGGCGGCTGGAGGCGCTTGAATGGATCCATGTTCACCGGATCGCCGGCGTAAAGCGGGGCGGCGAGCGCCAGGATGATCAGGAGCGCCAACAGGCCGCCGCCGGCCAGGACCAGGGGGTTCCGCCTTGCGAGACGGGGAAGATCGGATAGCAGCAGCCGACCCATCGGCACGGCTTCAACTGGTGCGGAGATGAGCGTCATATCAGTACCGGATCCGGGGATCGATCAGCGTATAGGCCAGATCGACCGCGAGGTTGATCAAGACGTACAGACCTGAAGTCAGGATGAGCACGCTCTGGATGATGGGATAGTCGCGATTGTTGATCGCATCGACGACCAGACGACCGATACCGGGGATGTTGAACACCGTTTCAGTGAGGACGACGCCGCCGATCAGATAGGCGAAGCTTATGCCAATGACGGTCAGGATGGGGACGCCGGCATTCTTCAAGGCATGGTGGAAAAGCATGGCATAGGACGAAGCGCCCTTGGCAGCGGCCGTTCGCATATAGTCTTCCGACAGCACCTCGATCATGCTCGCCCGCGTAACTCGGGCAATGAATGCAATGTAGGCAAGACTAAGAGCCACGGTGGGAAGGATCAGGTGCACAAACCAAGGCCCGAGGCCGCCATTGATCGGCGCATAGCCCTGGACCGGTAGCCAGTGTGTCCTGACGGCGAAGAAATATATCAGGAAATAGCCGATAACAAAGACGGGGACGGAATAACCGAGTGCCGAAAAGGCCGCGAGGAGGCGGTCAACGAGCCCACCAGTTCGCCACGCGGCAAGGATGCCGAAGGAGACCCCGACCGTCACTGCAAGGATCATCGTCAGGCTCGACAGAGAAAGCGTCGGCTCCAGCCGCTGCGAGATGAGATCGAGAACCGGTCGCCCGGCAAAGATCGAATTGCCGAAATCACCACGAAGCATGTCGCGCACCCAGCGTATGAACTGTACTGGCAGAGGATCGTTTAGGCCCAGCTTTTCCCGAATGCCGGCGATCATCTCCGCCGTGGCCGACTTGCCGGCCATGATTGCCGCCGGGTCTCCGGGCGCCAACCTGAGAAGCATGAAAACAAAGATCCCGACCATCGCCATGACGGCGATGGTCGAAACCATTCTACGCAGGATGTACTCTACCATTAAGCGGAGGCTTTCTGCATGTTCCACATCGGGAAATATATCGTCGGTACCTCGATGAGGCCAGTTAGCGTCTTGCGACGCGCAATTGGGCTCACAATCTGGCCTAGTCTGACATCGCCGACGAAATCCCACCAAACACGTTGCATTTGGCGCGCCAAGGCCTTCCGTTCCTCCAGGGTCGTCACATCCGGCCACTTGGCTCTAAGTGCTTCATATTCGTCGCTCTTCGGCCATCCGAACCAGGCATGATCGCCCGCGTTGGGGAAGACCGCCGTAATCGGGTCGCCTTGGACGTAGTCAGGATCGTCCGTGATGAAAATGTTCCAGCCGCCGCTTTCAACCGGACCTTTGTTGGCCCGGCGGGCGACAACCCCGCCCCAGTCGCTCGGTGCAAGTTCGGCATTGATACCGATCTTCTGCAGCGTGATCGCCAAAAGCTGGGACGCGGCGTGGCCTTGCGCCCAGCTCGTGGGATCGAGAATGACGACCTTCTCACCGGCGTATCCCGCCTCCTTGAACAGTTGCTTGGCTTTTTCCGGGTCGCCGCCCTTCTTGAACCAGCCGGTGTTTTCGTCGTTGGAATAGGGCGTGCTGTTCCCGAATATTGAAGTGACCGGTCGGCCGAACCTCGGATCGGGAGCCATAACGCCCAAGAAAGCGTCCTGGTCGATGAGGTGAAGCATGGCTTGGCGTGCCTTCACGTTGTCGAAGGGCTTCTGCAGATGATTCATGCGTAGACCCAGGTCGTTGCCCGACTTATTTAAAACCTGCAGCACCAGATTGGGGTCACTCTCAATTACACCGTAAAGATCAGCAGGCGCGTATGTTTGTAGATCAACCTCGCCTGCTTGCAACGCCGCTAAGGCAGTCTGCTGATCGGCGATATTGTTCCAAATGACGCGATCGACCTTGACAATTTTTCCGCCGGCGAGTCGGTCCGACGGCTCGTTGCGCGGTACGTACTTTTCATTTCTATCATAGGTGAAGCTCGCGCCCGGTCTGGCAAGGGCTTCATTAAACTTGAACGGTCCCGACCCAATGTTCGTGGTCACCTGCTCGGTTGCGGGGTGGCCCGCATCCTTTTCACGCATAATGAACGGAACCGGAGCAGCGACTCCCCCCAGCATATCAATCAATATCCCTAAGGGTTCCTTGAGTATAATTGTGAAGCTCTTGTCGTCTTTCTTTGAAATATCCTTGGCACGCTCCATGAGCACTTGTCCGCCGGTAGCTGCCTGTCCCCAGCGGCGGATCGAGGCCACGCAGTCGGCTGCGGTAACAGGCGTGCCATCGTGCCAGCCCAGTCCATCGCGAAGCTCAAAAGTATAGGTTTTCTTATCGGCGGAAACTTCCCATTTCGCCACCATTTGCGGCTGGGGCTTCAGCGCAGAGTCAAGCGCGAACAGGGTGTCGTAGATGGCAAGGCCATGAGCTTGGGTGCCGTCAGTCGTCGTAAAGATCGGATCGAAAACGGTGAGATCACCCGTGGCAAAACGGACTGTTTGCGCGTCGCGCGGGGTTGTCTGCGCCCGCAGGATAGACGGGCTTGATAACGCCGCTCCGGCGGCCATGCTCATTTTGATGAGATTGCGTCGAGAGATTGCCATGTTCCTGTTCCCCTTTCGAGTTCTAGACGCGATTGAGTCGCGCGGTTTTTTGAGCTTTTGCGGGTGCCATCAGCCAGGGACTTCTTGTCGTTTTCAACAAGCGCCTGATCGGGTGGTGCAATTTGAAATTGGTAGCACCGGGCCAAGCATAATTTTCGCCAAAATGCAGCGACTGCTGAAATAGAGACGCCACAGAGCGGCGGGATATGAAATATCTCCGGCTCCCTGGCGCGGAAGCTTATCTTCCGGGCGCAGACGGTGGTATGAAGCTGTCACGGAGATCACGCTTCCGGCCAGGCTGCAGGTTCTCGCCCAGAAAGAAGGCCGATGCCGCAACGGATTTCTTCTGCGTCGATTGTATTCCCCTGCACTTTTCTGGCCGTAGTTGACCTGCCACTGAACTGTCATCAAGCGGCGATTAGAGCCTTGGCCGCTTTGTTACGCCTCTTGGCGCGGGTTGAGCAACCGGCGGAGGCGCGGAGCCTTCCATCAGCACAGCGTCGGAGCCCGTTGCGGTAATGACCTCATAGGCGAACACCCACGGAACCAGCCCGGAGCGCGAGCTTCTCTATCCATGGCATCCTTGGGCGGGTCGCGAGGTCCGTGTTCATGAAATGATCGACAAGAACGAAGCCGAGGCTTTCCGCTGCAGTCTTTGTGGCCGGGTATCAGGTCGCTGGCTGGAGGTTCCCGGTCGATAGGAGCCCTCAGCGCGAGCTGGCGCATCACGACTGCTCCGCACGTCTACCCTGCCGCGCTGGGCACCCTAGCGAAACTGCTCCACGACACGGGGGGCCCATCGCAACGCCGGAGATGGGCGCAGCATTGGGCTGTCACGCGAATCGGGGAGATGTCCATGCCGCGCCAACCCACGACATACCAGTTCGATCTGTTCTCGAAGCCGAACGGCGCCGACACGGTGCAGACGCCGCAATGGCAAGCCGGCCGAGGCGCGCCGATCAGTGACGATGCTGATGGTCAGCCTGATGCTTGGCCACGTCGACGGCGAGGGTGCCGCAAAACGGGAGGGCGTGGATCATGATGCATGAGAAGATTGGGCCGCATCATCTGGAGCGCAAAGGGTGTTATGAAAGGATTGAAGTCCTCCCGCCATTCGGCAAAGGCGCTACGGGCGTGGTCCAGGCCGAAGAGCAGGCACAATGCACCTTTACGGGAGTGCCACTATCCCTATTCGATCTGCCTTTGCGTATTGCGGCACACAGGCCATCCGAAGTGATCTCCGTCGCATCTCGAAGTTAGGCTATCACTTGGCCGGGACGATCTTGAGCCAAAATGGCCTTGCCCACCATGGATGAAGAATGCGGCGACAGACATGATCGAAAATATTCTTTCCCCCGCGGAGTCCAAAATATGAGCCTTGCGCGCCATAAACGCGCTCAGCCATATTCAACATCAGATGGTCCCCAATTCCCTGCCTACCTGCCTAAAGGCCTCCACCGCACGGTCGATATCCTCGGTCGAATGCGCGGCCGACATCTGCGTACGGATGCGCGCCTGGCCTTTCGGCACCACGGGGAAGGAAAAACCGATTACGTAGATGCCGCGCTTCAGCATGCGGGTTGCCATCTCCTGCGCTGATGCCGCGTCGCCCAGCATCACCGGGATGATCGGGTGGTCGGCGCCGGCCAGCGTAAAGCCGAGTTGG
This sequence comes from Mesorhizobium sp. M0208, assembly GCF_040322015.1. NCBI lineage: Bacteria > Pseudomonadati > Pseudomonadota > Alphaproteobacteria > Hyphomicrobiales > Phyllobacteriaceae > Mesorhizobium > Mesorhizobium sp. M0208. The sequence goes on from NZ_JAMYSP010000045.1 coordinate 39,608, forward strand.
CCCATTTTCGACCGGAAACGCTCTGCATTGCCAAATAGGCGCCGACGCAACTCGTCGCCATCGGCGATCAGCTCCAATACCTTGAGTGAGGCAGCGGCGATCGCCGGCATGAGCGTGTTGGAGAACAGATAGGGGCGCGAGCGCTGTCGCAGCCAGTCCACCACCTGTCTCTTGCCGCTGGTATAGCCGCCAGAGGCGCCGCCGAGTGCCTTGCCAAGCGTTCCGGTGATGATGTCCACCCTGCCCTCGACGCCACAATGCTCGGCCGAACCGCGGCCGTTTTTGCCGACGAAGCCCACCGCGTGGCTATCGTCGACCATCACCATGGCATCGTATTTTTCCGCCAGATCGCAGATGCCCCGCAGGTTGGCGATGATGCCGTCCATGGAGAACACGCCGTCGGTGGCGATCAGCTTGAAGCGGCTGCCTTCCGCCTTCTTCAATTCTTCTTCCAACGCCGTCATGTCGTTGTTGGCGTAGCGGAAGCGCTTTGCCTTCGACAGCCGGACGCCGTCGATGATTGAGGCATGGTTGAGCGCATCGGAAATGACGGCGTCCTCTTCGGAAAGCAGCGTCTCGAACAGCCCGCCATTGGCGTCGAAACAAGAGCCGTAGAGGATCGTCTCCTCCATGCCGAGGAAGGATGAGATCCGCGTCTCGAGCTGCTTGTGCTCCTCCTGCGTGCCGCAGATGAAGCGCACCGAAGCCATACCGTAACCGTAGCGATCGAGCGCGACCTTGGCTGCCTCGCGAAGTTCCTCGCTGTCGGCGAGGCCGAGATAGTTGTTGGCGCAGAAATTCAACACTCTCTGACCGGCAACCTGGATTTCGGCAGACTGCATCGAGGTGATCACCCGCTCGGACTTGTAGAGTCCCGCGGACTTCAAAACAGCCGTTTCCGCCGACAAATGGGCAATGAATGCATTCTTCATCGGCACCTCCGCAGGAATGGTATGGAAGACGGCCTACGCAACCACATGCTCAATTCGAGTTGTAACCGCTGCCGATTCCTTCAACAGTAGGTCGTCGCGAACGTAGCCAGATCCGAGGCCGTCTCAACCCAACAGAGATTTGTGACCACGAGCAAACCGGCAGCATCATCTCAGGAAAAAGCGACGGTCCAGTCACCTTTTCAGGTAGGCATCCTGGTACCGCAACGTTCGCCGTACCATCGCGGACCGGGCGCTCTTTTTCCGACAGCTGGCGGCGGTGAAGCGGTGGAAGGAGTCGGGTATGTGGGTCGGAAGTCCGCCAAATCGAGGAGGACATCCGCCGAACGGCCCACTTCATTCGGGAGCTTGTATGACAAAGCTCAGTGAGAGCTCCGCGAACGAGTCCGCCAAGCTGCTGCGCATGGCTTCTGATCACGGATAAATGACAGCAGTCGACCATGCGGGATCATCGTGCTTTTGCCAATAGAGATCCATCAGCCGGCGGGTGATGGGTCCGACCTGCCCGCTAGCGATTGCGGCGTCATCGATACGCGTCACGGGCATGATGCCGCCGGCAGTCGACGTGATGAACACCTCGCAAGCCGCTTTGATCTCAGCACGGCTGATGTCAGCGGCCGTAGCGGACAGCCCAATCTCGGCGCAAAGATCGAAGACAGTGCGCCGGGTGATGCCTGGCAATATCCCAAAAGCGGGCGTCCTCAAGGAACCGTCCTTGACAACGAACACATTGAAGCCAGGGCCCTCCGCGATGTGCCCGTTGGTATCCAGGATCAGCGCCGTCTCCGCTCCGACGTCATAGGCGTCAAACAGGCCCTTCACAAGATCGAGCCAATGATAGTTCTTGATCGCGGGATCGATCGATTTGGGCGGAATGCGAACAGTCTCGCTGATCGCGACGTGCAAGCCTCTTTCCAGCTGTTCCTTGTTGGCAACCGATCCAAATGGGACAGCAAACGCGATGAAGCGGTTCTCAGCCTGGCGGGGATCGCGGCTGAAGGTCGGGGAGGAACCGCGCGTGCAAATCATCTCGACGTACGCCGATTTGTGGCCCGACAGAACGACGCAATCGTCAAGGATCGAAGCGATCTTCTCGCGATCGTAGGGAAGCTTCATTCGCAGCCGTTCAATGCCCCCAAAAAAACGGTCAAGATGCAAATCCAACCGGAAGAACCTGCCATTCCAGACATGCACCGTGTCGTAGGTTGCGTCGGAGTGCAGGAAACCCCAATCAAGTACGGAGATCTTGGCCTCGGACATCGGCAGGTATTGCCCGTCCATGAACGCAATCCCGTGCGGATAGCGCCGTCGATCAACGTAATGCGGGTCGATAGTTGGAAGCGCAGATGAAAGCTGTGTCATAGTGGGCGCCATTCTTTTTCTTTAAACTGATATACTTTGCTTTCCCCGCGTCGAAGGGTTGGCTACTCACGCCCGTCTGACGCGGGATCGATTGGGTCCCTCTAGATTGCACAGTTAATCAGGCAAAAAAGCTCAATTTGATGCTGGACGCGCAATGGTGGTTTCAAAAAACCGCTTGGATTGACGGTTTAACCGCGACCCACCCGACACTAGATCATAACCCGAGGTTCGAACTTGACACGATCAAGCGAAATCATGCTCCGGAATTTTCGGACATTGGGGTTAGTGTAGAGCTTCGTCTTGACGAAAACGTCAAAGGCTTCGACGTCCTCAACGGCGACAATCAGCACAAAATCGGCGTCGCCCGTAACCATGTAGCACTGGGTAACCTCTTTGGCCGCGCGCATCGCGCGCTTGAATTCATCGACAAGGTCAAGACGCTCACGATCAAGCTCTACCGTGACCACAACGGTAAGCGATTTGCCAAGAGCCTTGGGATCCACCAGCGAGATGTCCGCAACAATCACGCCATCGTTACGCAGCTTGTTCACTCGTCGCATGCACGACGCAGCCGAAGAACCAACCAATTCCGCCAGTTCGGCAAAGGAAAGCCGATTGTTCTTCTGTAGAGCCGTCAGGATCCTTCGATCTAGGTCATCCATAGAATCATGTCTGCAGTGATTGCAATTTCAATTATCGTCGTGAGCTGCGCTCCATTCATTGCATTTTGCCGTAGAGATTGAAATGCGGAAATCAATATCCACTTGCAAGTGGCGAGAATCAACTGCCGTCCACAGGACCCGTCAAGGGAGCCCATCCATCGGCACCGCAGAGCCCCCCGTTAAAATGAGCACACTGAGAATGCGAACGGCCGACCCTGCTCCTTCAGACGTCGCGACAGCAGTGGCCAGAGGGTCACCCTCGAGTTAGAACACTTAGACTGGAGCAGCCAGAGTGGGCTAGGTGTGAGCTTTCAGGAGGTTGTCCATTCGGACCGGACCGAGGAGACTGGAGTTACCACGCTTCAGCACTCACCGGAGGGTCCGAATGAACATCCACAAGAATGCCCGTCTCACACCGCTACGTCGAGAGGAGATGGCGCTTTTGGTAATAGAAGGCGGTTCTTCCAAAGCCGATGCCGCGCAGACATATGGCGTCTCGGCCAAGATCGTGGCGCGCTGGGTCGAGCGCTACGAAGCCGAGGGCCGCGCTGGTATGGTTGACCGCTCATCGCGGCCTACCGTCATTCCCGGCATGACCGACCAGGCCGTGGCCGATCGCATTGCAGCCTTGCCTCGAAGGCGGCTAACCGGCAAGCATATCGCCATGGAGGTTGGCGTCTCGCCGGCCACTGTCAGCCGAGTTCTCAAGCGAGCTGGATTATCACGGCTGAAAGATATCAAGCCGGCCGAGCCGGTTCGCCGTTATGAGCGCGAGCATCCCGGCGACATGATCCATATCGACATCAAGAAACTCGGGCGATTTGAACGGGTTGGGCACCGCATCACCGGCGATCCTCAACAAGGCAAGTCGCGCGGCGTCGGCTGGGAGTTCGTTCATGTCTGCATCGACGACGCCTCGCGCATTGCCTTCTCGCAAATCCTGCCCAACGAGCGCAAAGAGAGCGCCGTCGCCTTTCTCAAGGCGGCGGTCGCTTACTACGAAAGCCTCGGTATCCCCGTCGCCCGGGTCATGACCGACAACGGCCCTTGCTACAGATCGGAAGCTTTCGCCAAGGCCTGCCGCGATCTCGGCCTCAAGCACGTCCGCACGAAACCATACACGCCCAAGACCAACGGCAAGGCCGAGCGCTTCATTCAGACCGCGCTCAGGGAATGGGCTTACGCCATCGCCTATCCGACATCCCGATGCCGCGCCGAAGACTTGTCCATTTGGTTGCATCGGTACAATTGGCACCGGCCACATGGCAGCCTAAAATCCAGGACACCTATCAGTCGACTCGGCCTTACCGAGGACAACCTGTTGAGGCTCCACAGCTAGGGTCAGGACCCATTAATTTGTTGAGTTGATGTCTGTTTGGTGATTCAAGGTGGCAGGAGGTGCCGCCTTGAGTGATTTGCTGATGTTGACGCCGGAGCAGATGCGCCGGATCGAGCCCTATTTTCCTTTGTCGCATGGTGTGCCGCGTGTAGATGACCGCCGGGTGCTGAGCGGCATCCTGTTCGTGATCCGCAATGGTCTTCGCTGGCGAGATGTCCCTTCCGACTACGGTCCGCACAAGACTATCTACAACCGCTTCATCCGCTGGAGTCGGCTGGGTGTGTTCAACCGCATCCTGGCGGAACTGGCCGCGCAGGGCGGCGAAACGGACAATCTGATGATCGATGCCACCCATCTCAAAGCGCATCGCACTGCCGCCAGCCTACTTAAAAAGGGGCTCTACCCCGATGTATCGGACGCAGCCGAGGCGGACTGACCACAAAGCTGCAAGTGGTCTGTGACGGCAAGGGACGCCCGCGGCTGCTGCATCTGAGCGAAGGGCAGGCCAATGATCACAAGACTGCTGCGGCAGTGATCGAGGATTTGCCCGCCGCCAACGCCCTGCTGGCCGATCGGGCCTACAGTTCCGCAGCCTTCCGCCAGGCGCTCGTCGAGCGCGGTATCACGCCATGCATCCCGCCCCATGCCAAGCATCGTGTTCAGCACAGCTACGATCCTGTCCTATACCGACAACGCCACAGGATCGAGAACATGTTCGCACGCCTCAAAGACTGGCGGCGCATCCACACCAGGTACGACCGATGTGCTCATACCTTCCTGTCCGCGATCGCCTTCGCAGCAGCCTTCATCTTCTGGATCAATGAGTCCTGACCCTAGCACTACTTTGGCAGTTTTTTAGTTCTGGGAGCGTTTTGAGGATTCCCAAGAGCGGTTTTGCGTGATTCATGAGAGGTCGGC
>NZ_JAMYSP010000046.1:0-41232 GCF_040322015.1 Mesorhizobium sp. M0208
ACGGCATCAACACCTCCCGGCAAAAACCGAAAAGTGTTACCTATGTGTCCGGTACAAATCGTCACCTATGTCTCGGGCCGCTCACTGCTGCCATTGCCCGCCGGTGCGCAGGAAAGCTCGGCCTCGAGCTCCGGCAGCGGCGGCAATTCGACCACAACCGGCTGGCTGGACACCTTGCTTTTGTCTGTCTTGCACGGCTTGATCCGGATCCACTTCTCCACGGGTCGGACTGCCCAGTGCGGCAAAAGGGCGGCTGCGGCGTGAAAATAGGACAGGAGAAGAGGCCGATCTCGTCCGCGTTCTGCGCAGAGGGTGAGCGTGTGCCATAGACCAAGCGAGTGACGTTCGTTCAACCCACCGGCTGGACCGAGCGGGCCGTCGCCTGAGTAGCACTCACCGTATCCGTCGTAACGGACGACTTTTGTCTGATAGTGCACCGGCTTCATGCGGTCTTGACGTCGAAAATCGGCCTTCACATATTTTCCGCAGGTTGCTGCCGATTGCTGGGGCGACCATCCTCAACCACCTGAAATCGTTCAAAGATTGGAGGTTTCGATGAGCGAGAGAACATTTGAGAGTCCCGTGTTCGTGAGAGCCGCGGAAGGTCTCATTCAAGAGATCGCCTGTCTTGAGGATGCTTTCGATTTTCTCGACGAATGGCCGAAGCATCGGCGAGGCGTGATCTACGAAACGGCAAAGCGCGCGTGTCACCGCGCCTACGACGGTCTCATACCGTTAAAAGTCGCGCGGGATGCGTTCGCCGGCTTTGCCCGCTCCGTGAAGATCCTCGAGGACGTCGCAACGGCGATGCCTTGGGTGGCGGCCGCAAAGTCGGGCGAGACGGGCGGCGTTGCCGCCTGACCGTTTCGGAGGGAGGAAATCATGCTTTCTCAGCCCTTCGAAAAGCCCGTTCGCGTCTGGGTCGGACTCGGGTTCCCGAGGCAGCTGAATTCGGTCGTGGATGCCTACCAGTTCGTCACCGACTGGTGCGGGAACAGCCCTGAACAAAGGGCTGCGATCCGCGCCTGTAAAGCCGCATTGGCCGGCGAGATCGACGCGGAGACGGCGCGCGGCGTTCTCGTGCAGTTCGCCAGGAAGAAAGACATCCTGGTCGAAGACGGAATGATGCCGCCGGTCACCACTACCGGGCAGGTTCTGCAAGCTTGATCCGCGGGCGGTTTCAGAGGCGGTGGCCATCGGGCCGCCGCCCAAAAGGTGCGCCGTGCGAAAACGCGCGCGTCGATGCGCCGGCAGAGTTTGCTGGCGGTTTCTATGTGCACCGCACTCCACTGGGTTGGGCGGTGAGCAAGGTTAAGGTCACAAGCTGTCAGACGTTGCGCCTGTTTCGCTGACTAGATGGGGTAACGGACCGCCAAAAAGCCGCGAGCGGAGCGCGCCACCCAAGCGCCGTAGCAAAGTGAGCCGCCCGCTTAGCGGCCCATTACCCCGCCTAGGTAAGACGTGGCGCCGCGAGCGCCGATGGAGTAATCTTGCCCCATCAGTTCTCGGGAGTAAGAGCCATGAACGCAGTTCCTCGATGGCGGCTCGCAGGCGACTGGTTCGACATCTGCAGCTGCGACATCCCTTGTCCTTGCGAATTTGCACAGCGGCCGACCGGCAATCACTGCCAGGGCGTGCTCGCCTGGCACGTGCGTGAGGGCCAATACGGTGACGTGAAGCTCGACGGCCTGACGCTGGTGGCGCTCGGAGAGTTCGAAGGCAATCTCTGGGCCGGCGACGCAAAGGCCGTCATGGGCATGTACCTTGATGAGAAGGCCAACGAGAAGCAGCGCGAGGCGCTGCAGACCATCTTCGGCGGGCAGGCCGGCGGCTGGCCGGCGGGCTTTGCCGCCAACATTGGCGAAATGCGCGGCACGGAGTTTGTGCCGATCGCCTTCGAGGTGGCGGGCGACCTCGCCACCTGGCGGGTCGAGATCCCTGGCCGCGTCGTCGGGCGTGCGGAAGCGCTTTCGGGGCCGACTACCCCACCCGGCAAACGCGTGCAGACGATCAACCCACCGGGCTCCGAGGTCGGTCCCGGCCAGGTTGCCACCTGGGGCCGTTCCGTCGAGGTCAGCACCAAGGGCTTCGGCCTCGACTGGACGGGCACTGCCCGCTCGAGCAAGCACATACCGTTCGAGTGGACCGGCCCGAGCTAAGGCGGTGGCAGACCCACGCGCCATCGGCCGGTTCTCCTTGCCGCCGCTTGTCAGAAGGCTGGGCGGCGTGCCACTCGGCCTGCTTGCTTCCCTCGCGCTGCTGACGGCGGCAGCCTGGGCGGTGACGCTCTACCAAACCCTCAGCATGAACATGCCGATGGGCATTGCCGTGCGCGGCCGGATGGGAGGCGTGGAGGGTATGGCCGGCATGGCGATGGGCGGCATCGCCGCCGAGCCTTGGTCGATCGGCAACGCCGCCGTGTTTCTCGCGGTATGGACCGTGATGATGGCGGCGATGATGCTGCCTGCTGCTGCGCCGATGATCTTCATGTTCGCGTCGGCACAGTCAAGGCGCGAACGCCGCGTTGCAGTTCCGACCTGGATCTTCGTCGCCGGCTATATCCTCGTCTGGGCTGGAGCCGGCTTTCTAGTGTATGCGCTGGTCCAGCTCGGCAGCGATATCGCGATGAGCTTCGATCCGCCTCAGCGTTCGCGTTGGGCGCAGCTCGCGCTCGGCGCCACGCTCGCAGCGGCTGGGCTCTACCAGTTCACGGCGGCCAAGCACATCTGCCTCGGGCACTGCCGCTCGCCACTGGCCTTCATTGCCGAGCACTGGCGCGACGGGCGGATCGGCGCCCTTCGCATGGGGCTGCGGCACGGCCTGTACTGCCTCGGCTGCTGCTGGGCGTTGTTTGCCGTTCTGGTCGCGGCCGGTGTCATGAGCCTCGCCTGGATGCTGCTTTTGACGCTGGTCGTCTTCGTCGAGAAGCTGTTGCCGCGCGGCCGCCGCTTCGAGGCGACGGTGGGGATCGCGTTGCTCGCACTCGGCATCGCGGTGGCGAGCGGCGCGGTGGCGATGCCATGGATGGCAGGGTAGCGCCGACGACGGCTCGACCCGACATTAACGGTGTCGGCAAGGAAGCGGGCCGAAGGGAAAATCGTCTCTCCGTCGCGGGTGACCACCTCGAAGAGCCCGCCATGGATGTGCATGGCGTGGGATGAAGCCGTTGTTGGTGCCGATGAAACGCACTTTCAGGGTCTCGCCGACCTTCACGCGGATCGTCTCTGGCGCGAGCCGCTGGAGTGGAGCTTTCTCGCCATCGGCACTTCGGCAAGTCCAGCCCGATAAGTCCTCCTGGCGACCGCTATCAGGCGCCACGTCTGCCGCCGCCAAGGCCAATCCCGTTTTACGAATCGGAGCCTGATATATCCCAGGCGCCGACACCGTTTCCCGCCATTCCCTGGAACAGATCATCCGCTTGCGCCGGTGAAAGGTTCGTGTCGGTGGCGACCCACCAGGTGAGGACCGCAAGAAATGCGCCGGCGATGAACTGGACGGCGAATTCGACGGGCACTCCACCTCCACCGACCCGCTTTCCGACAAGTTCTGCTCGGACGGCGCGCCGGATACGCTCGCGCAATTCGTCATGGATCGTGTCGCCGCTGCTCGCAAGCAGCGCGTGGTGAAGCGACCGGAACGCAAGTGCGTGTTCGAACATGGGAAGGCTAAACGCAAACAGGCGAGCACCAATCTCCTGACTTGCCGACATGCGCCCACGGCTTAGCGACCCCAGATGCGCCTCGATGGTCGCGCTGCGTAGAGCATCCTTGTCTGCGTAGTGGGTATAGAAGGTCGACCTGCCGACATTTGCTCTCTGACAAATGTCGTCGACCGTGATGGCCGCATATGCGTGCTCCGGGATCAGGGCAATAAGCGCATCCTGCAGCAGCGCGCGCGTCCGCGCGACGCGGCGATCGATGGTGTTTGAGTCGCTCGTTCGGTCGATTTTTTATGGTCATCGCCACGTTCGGCGCCTGCTTCTGGACATTCAAAGGTCTGGTGTCCGGAATCTCATGCTGGACATTGTGTCCAGTATGATACGCCAAGTCCAGAAGCTCAAATCGTATATTGGACAGGCCGCAACGGAAGGTCGCCGACATGCACTTATCTGGTCACCGCGCCGGCAACGGACGGCATTCGCGCAAGGGCGTGATCGCGATGGCCCTGCTTGCCAAACTGTCGCTCGTCGCCGGCTTCCTCTTTCTGGGCAATTTTGGCATGGGCTACATCGGCGCCGGCGCCTGGGTGGCGGCGTTCCACGGCCTTATCCTAGCGGCAATCGCGATCGTATTGCTGTGGGGCTTCCTTTCTCGCATAGGCCTCGGCGGAAAAGGCACGCACAGCACGAGCGACAGGGGGATCGGCATCGTCCTGCACCGGGCGGCGGGCTATGACTGGCTTGCGCACGTTCTGACCTTCGGCGGCGAGGGGCGGTTTCGCGAGCACATGCTTCGCTTGGCGAAACTCCGGCCGGGCGAAGCGGTGCTTGATGTCGCCTGCGGAACGGGAACCCTTGCGATTGCCGCGAAGCGGCTAGTGGGTTCTGATGGAAGCGTCACAGGCGTCGATGCATCGGCTGAAATGATCGAGAGGGCGCGCGCCAAGGCCAAAAGGTCTGGCCTCGATCTGACTTTCGTCAACGGGACGGCGCAGAAGCTTCCCTTCAAGGACGCACGGTTCGACATTGTGATCGGCACGCTGATGCTGCATCATCTGTCGAAGCCCGTTCGATCGGCCTTCGTCCGCGAGGCAGCACGCGTCTTGAAGCCCACTGGCCGGCTGTTGCTTATCGATTTCGGCAGGCCGGTACGCAAGTCCAGATTGCCGAGACTTCATCGACATGGTCACGTGGACATGAATGGGATCGCCTCGTTGTTGACCGAGAGCGGATTCAAGGTCGGCGACATCGGCGCCGTCGGAACCAAGAACCTGAACTATGTTCGCGCGACGACGGACAAGGTCCGATCAGCGTGACCGAGGCATGCGACAGCCGCCAGACTTAAGCGTCGCCCCGAAAAGTCACGCGACATGGAGCCCGGGCCTCGAAGGCGTAGCAGTCTGGCGGGTCGTGCGAACTGAGCGCCGGCCTTGCCGACTCGTGGCAGGGTCGTCGACGTGGGTCGTGACGGCAAGCCCCTGATCCGCATGTCGTTGCTGATCTCGGCCGAAGCCCGCCGCGGCGGCCAACGCCTCGGCCCTTCAATCGATCAGCGTTGTAGATATTTGACGAGCGCCGCGATCGCGAGCACGAGGGCGACCAACACCAGGATCCAGATGAGGCCCATCCCACCCATCAACCACATGCCCTCTGACCCATCCATCATGGAAATGATCCTCTAGCGCGAAGGCTGAGTTCGCCGCCCACGATTGGCGAGTGCAAGCTAAGTTAAGTCGCCGGCAACCTCCGCCAAGACAACGGTGATTCCGGTTACAGAACGGGGAAAGATGCATACTCCGGCAATTCTACATTCCCCCGCCGCAGCCGTCGGACAGGTCCCATACATTCACAATTTGCGTGCCGTCAAAGCCGTGTTCGTGGATCAGGTATTTCGCCAGTCCACCATACACTCTCCAGCGCCAGCATGGGCAGCAGCAGGGGCCCTTCTCCTCGGAATTGGCCATCGCGTAATCGTAGGCCTTCTGCTCGTCCCCGGTGAGCTTCAGATCGTAGTAAGGCAGCATCTGCTGCGCGGTCGCCGCCGGTATGTCGTACGGGTCGCTGGGGATCATCGGGATGGCGCGATATTGGGTAAGCCCATTTACCTGCTCGCGATAGCGTTTCAATTCCATCGGGCTGCAGCACGAGCCCTTGATGCGCGCCATCGCGGGCATGGTCGCGATCGACTCGGTAAACTTGGCCGAGCAGGTGCTGTTGCCGCTCTCGCTAAGATCTTTGAACCGTTTGGTCAATTCGGGATCGTCGGCAGCGATTGCCAAATCCGGTGCGAGAAAGCCTGCAGCCGCGGCGGCGCCGAAGACGCCGAGAATGACCGTGCGTCGATTTGGGGTCCTTGTCATTTGCCGCTCCTCGCCTGCTCGATGAGCTTCTTCAGCGTCGCAAGATCGGTGGCGCCGGGAAAAATCTGGTCGCCGGCGATAAATCCCGGCGTTCCCGTTATTCTCAGCGCCTGGGCCAGTTCCATGTTGCGGTCGATCAGCGCCTGGATGTCCGGCTGCCGCATATCGCCCTTCATGCGCTCGACGTCCAGCCCGGCCTCGGCGGCGATCTTGAGGACGGCCGCCTCGGTCACCCTTGTCTTGGACCCATAGAGCGCCTTGTGAAACGCTGTGTATTTGCCCTGCTTGTCGGCGGCGAGCGCCGCCTTGGCCGCGAACACCGAATCTGGGCCGAGGATGGGGAATTCCTTGTAGACGATCCTGAGTTGCGGATCGTCGGCCGCAGCCTGTTCCATGACCGGCGCCATCTGCCTGCAATAGGGACAATTATAGTCGAAGAACTCGACCAGGGTAACGTTGCCCTCGGCGTTGCCGCCGACTGGACTTTGCTTGTCACGGAAGATGTCGTCCGCGCGCGCCTTGAGCACCTGCCTGGCCTGGGCTGCATCTGCTTCACGCTGGCGCTGGTCCAGGCTTTTCAGCGCCTGCACGAGAACCTCCGGATGCGCCAGGATATAGTCGTGTATCCGCTGGTCGAACTGATCCTGGGACATTTCGCCTGCAGCATTCGCCTGTATGGCTTGAAAGCCCGGATCGATCAGGAACCATCCTGTCAGGCCGGCAAAGAGCAGGGCGCGGGCGATGCCGCTGCAATACCTGGCTGCATCGCTTGGCTTGGTGAACATGCGCGTCTCCCTTTCTTGTCGTCGAGAATGTCGGTGCCTCTCCGTCAAAAGAGGCCCTTCAATTTTGCCAGCCAGCCTTCGTCCCGTTCGTGGTGCGTGCGCTCGACATTGTTGGTGAGCGCGTTGACGAAGGTGACGAGATTGACGGGCGCGAAGTTCAGGCCGTGGAAATTCGCCCGCCAGCGGCCCTCCTTGTCGATCACATGCGTGACGATCCCGTGCATCTGGTAGCCATCATTGGTCAGGCTGAATTTGTGACCGAAGGCTTCCGCCAGATTGCGGGTCATATCCTCCGGCTGGCCCGGGGCAGTGGTCAGGAACAGCCAGTTGACAGGGTCGAGCCCATGCGCCGGTCCATAGGCATTGAGCACATCGGGCTTGTCCTTTGTGGGATCGGTGGTGATCGTCACGAAGGTGACCTGATCCTTCATCGGCGTGCTATTCACCATCTTCTGGATCTCGGCGATCTTCTCGGCATGCAGCGGGCAGACGTCCGGGCACGATGTGTAGATGAAATGGAGGACGACGACCTTGCCGATGAGGTCGGCCGGCCGCACGATGCGACCGTCGGCGGTGCGCAGCGTGAAATCGGGCGTTGGCCTGTCGATCTGCTGGAAATATTTCTCGTCGTTCTGCAGCATGGCGTCGACTTCGTCCATTGAATGCGCCCGCGCTCCATGCGTGAAGCCGGCGATCAGCGCGGTGAAGACGATCAGGCCGCACAACAGACGCATCCATTCGTTCCAGGTGGATGAAACGTCCCGAACCGTCGGCTCGTCCCGGTTTCTGGCAAGCATCAGCCTTTTCCTTTCGGGCTAGCGGCAATACGGCTGCGGATGAAATCGACCATGTCGGGAGAATCCCATTCAGCCGGCCCGATCAGCCGGCCGATCTCCTTGCCGTCGCGGTTGATAAGCACGGTCATCGGCAGGCCCACCGCGCCGAGCGTGAACATGACTTTGGCCGAGGTATCGATGTTCAGCGCAAGGTGTATAACGCCGGTCTCGGCGAAGAATTTCTTCACGGCGTCGGGCCCCTTCCGGTCCATCGACAGCGCGACGACCTCGAAATCCGGTCCGCCTAGCTTGGCCTGCAGCCGGTCAAGCGTCGGCATTTCCTTGCGGCAGGGCGCGCACCATGTCGCCCAGATGTTGAGCAGAACCACCTTACCGGAGAAATCGGCGAGCGTTTTCGGCTTGCCGGTGCCGTCCTCGAAGCTGATTTCCGGCACGGCGGCGGGCGTATCGAGCAATGTGAAGTTCTCAGATGCCCCCGCTGCCACGGAGGGCGGCGGAAACGCCAGCAGCGAACAGACAAGGAAGATAACCCATTTGCACTTGATCACGGTGCGCTCACTCGGTCGCATAGACGGTCGGCGCCTTGCCGTCCTTGGTGAAGGCGTAGATCGTCCAGGTCTCGGACTTCTCGCCGCCCATGCCGGGCGCGCCTGCCGGCATGCCGGCCAGCGTGATGCCGCTGATGGCTGGCCGCTCGGTCAACAGCTTCTTGACGATTTCGACTGGCACAAGGCCGTCGACGACATAGCCGTCGACAATCAGTGTATGGCAGCCCTCAAGGTCTGCCGGCACGCCGGCATCGCTGCTGATTTGAGAGAGATTGTTGACCGGCTTGATATCGACCTTGAAGCCATTGTGCTCAAGATAGTTGGCGTAGGATTCACAGCAGCTGCATTGCGGGTTCTTGTACATGACGGCGTTGATCGTTGCGGCGAAGGCGGGCAGCGGCGTTGCGATCAGCAGGGACAGTGCGGCAAGGCGGTAGGTCAGTTTCATTGCAGTTCTCCTTGGTTGGATAAAACTTTCAGGTCACGCGGAACACTGTCATCAGGCCGGCCATCTGGTGATCGGCGACATGGCAGTGCAGCATCCAGTCACCGGGATTGTCGGCAACGAAGGCGCATTCGATCGTGTCCTTGGGGGCGAGCAGCACCGTGTCCTGCCATTGCCGGTGCGGTACCGGCAAGCCGTTGCGCGAAAGCACCGACAGGCTGAAGCCGTGAACGTGCATGGGGTGCCACCAGGCGGTTTCGTTGCGCACAGTGAGGTGGCAAGTCACGCCGCGTTTGAGCGTAAACTGCGGCGCCATGCCGGCATCGCCATCGCCGGTCATCGACATGCCGTTGATTGCCCAGGCGGCGGCGCCGTTCATGCCGGGCATCGCCATGCCCATCATACCGCCGACGCCGGCCAGCTTGCCGCCGCCCATCATGCCGCCTTGCAGGACGATCTCATGCCGTTCGGCCTTGGCCAGATCGGGGGCCGGCAGCGGATTGGCGGGCAGGCGACGCGGCGCATCGAGAAGATGGTGGCGCAGCGGCGGCGCCTTGTCATAGGCAAGCGTTGTCAGCGTGTAGACGAGGCCGTCATAGAAGTCGTCGACCACGGCGTGCCTGCTGCCGGGACCGCCCTGCATGTCGAGCATAATGTCGATGCGCATGGCCGGTGCCAGCACCAGGCGGCCGTCTTCCGGTTCATGCGGGTCGCAGGGCTGGCCGTCGACCGCGACGATCACCGGACGGTGACCCTCGAAGCGCAGCGCCACCATGCGGGCAAGGCAGGCATTGGCGAGCCGCAGTCTGACGCGCTCACCTGCCGTCACGCTCAGGTCGGCCGGCGCCGCGCCGTTAATGGTGACGGCATTGCCGACGCGGCCCGACATCGACGCATCCATCATGCTGCCGAAGCCGCCGGCGATCTGGCCGTCGCTGGTGAGCCGCCAGTCCTGCAGCAGCCAGAGGAGATCGCGTCGGCGGCGACGGGCTCACGTTCCTCAACGATCAGCGGGCCGGCGAGTCCACGGCCGATCTGTACCAGGCTGTCGGCATGCGAATGGTACCAGAAGGTGCCGGCATCTGGCGGCGTGAACTCATAGACGAAGTTCTCGCCCGGTCCGATCGGCCTCTGGGTCAGGCCCGGCACGCCGTCCATGGCGTTCGGCAAACGGATGCCATGCCAATGGACGGTCGTGTCTTCGTCTAGTCCGTTCGAGACAGTGATGCGGACCGGCTGGCCCTGCCGCAGGCGCAATGTTGGGCCGGGGGTGGTGCCGCTATAGGTCCAGACTGCGGTAGACGGACCGTCGGCGCCATTGAGCAGCGCCTGGCCCGGGCCGACCTTGATCCGGCGCTCGTCCTCGGTCGAGGCGCGTGCAGGACGCAGCGAGCAGGACACGGCAGCGCCCGCCGCCGCCGCAAAAAACCCGCGGCGCGATATCGAATGACTGAAATCGTATTTCACCCTGCTAGCCCTTTGCGATCTCGATCGATGGCGAGCCACTCGGCATCGAACTGGAATGCTGTATGCGCCCGCGCGCGCAACGATGCGCAACACAGGCGATCAGGCGCCGGGAATCAGCCGCGTCACGGCTGAAACGGCGTCAAGCGCTGAGTCGGGGAGGGTATGGGTCGGGTAGGGAACTTCGTCCCTGCAGGAACGGGGCAGCTTGCGTCGATGGCTGCTGCACGTGGAGAACTGCCGTCACCGCGAGGTCTTGCGGCAGCACCGCCAGCACCGGTGCGATGCAGGTCGGCGGACAATGCATCGCGTTGCCACTGTCGCCGATGTCTTTGAGGCACGCCCTGCAGTCGCCGTTCATGGAAGCACCGGCCAAAGTGCCTGTGCTGGCACCGGTGGACATCGCCATAGCGTCCGCCATCTTGGCCGACATGACGCTGGCCTGAGCGGCAGACAGGCTGAACCCGGCGGTCAGGAAGACCGCTATTAGCATGACGAGGAGATGCTTTGGCGACAGCCGGGCCATCATCCGCCTAGGCTGGCCGCAAAATGCAGCTTTTGCAAGTCCCCGATGCTGCGACATCAAGACTTACGCGATAAGCTCCGGATTGGCTTCGGTGGATTCAGCGTGCGGAACGAATGATGGCTAGTTCCTTCATCGCGAAGGGCCCGGTCGATCAGCACGAAATAGGGCGGTGGTCCAAGCACCGTGATCTGGCCGGCCGAGGTGATGCTGATCAGCAGGCGGCACCCCGACGCGAAAAGCTGCTCGGCGACCGGCACGGCGAAGGAGGAGCCGACCGCACAGCCAAATGATGCCAAGCGTCTGGCCATCCAGTTCGAACTCGTGAAGGACGGTATGATAGCAGGCCCAGCCCGACGATGGGCGGGCGCGGCCTTCTTTGCGCAACCGGCGCACTATGTCGCCGTCCGGATCAAGGACACACACAGAAGGCATGCGTTCCGGCGACAGGCCTTTTTGCCGCCGCGCCTCGCGAAGCATGTTTCAACCTGAAACACGGACTCGGCCGAATAGTCCTTCAGCTCAAGCAGCGGTGATCGCGGAACTGGTGGCGTCATGTTGTTCGATCGAAAACTTTTGGCTGCGGGACCACTCAGGCCGCTGCCTCAATTGGAAGGCCTGCGGCCTTCCAATCGGGATACCCGTCCTCGAGCCGGTGAGCGACATACCCTCGCGCCCGCAGTGCCGCGACAGCCTCGAACGAGAGAACGCAATAACGGCCGCGGCAATAGGCAATGACCTCGCGGTTCGCGGGAAGTTCCGCCAGCCGGTTTTCAAGTTCAGCGAACGGAATGTTGAGCGCCCCCGGTAGATGTCCGAGCGCGAATTCGTCCTCCGACCGGACATCGAGAACCGTGACAAGGCCATCACGCAACCTTGAGACAAGCTCTTCACGCGACACAGCCTCCAAGGCGTCGCGAGCCTGGAAATAGTCGGTCATGACGCGGTTGACCTCGGCGACGTTCCGCTCGCCCACGCGCCCCAGAGCCTTCATTAATTCAACCACCAGAACATCTCCTGAAAGGCGATAGAGCATATGCTTGCCACGCCGCTCGGCCTCGACAAGTCGCGCGCGTCGAAGGATTTGAAGGTGGCGCGAGGCGTTGGCAAAGTTGAGGCCGGCCCGAGCCGCAAGTCCTTCGACGCTGCGTTCACCCTGTGCGAGGTGCTCCAGCAATTCCAGCCGGTGCGCATGCCCGAGCGCCTGAGCCACCTCGGCAAGGCTGGCGAAAATCGCCTGTTTTGGTCCAATGCTTGACACGACTGTTCCTCGGTGAAACATTCAGCAGAATAGTTGAATATTATCGCAGCGAGGTAGGGAGCGCAAGCCATGATCCTCCGTCAATTCCTCCATTCCGATCCCGTCGCCGCATCCTACCTGTTCGGATGTGGTGGAAAATCGGCCGCTGCGGTGGTCGATCCGGTCGGTGACATTGCGCCTTACCTTAGGGTCGCCGAGGCGACGGGCATGCGCATCCTCTATGTGGTCGACACGCACATCCATGCCGACCACATTTCCGTCGGGCGGGCGCTCGCTGCAGCGTCCGGCGCGGAATACCTGCTCTTCGAAGGCGCGGAGGCCGGATTCCCGTTTCTGCGCGCCAAGGACGGTGACGTGCTCGAGCTCGGCAATATGACGATGGCCGTCATGCACACGCCCGGGCATACGCCGGAGCACATTTCGCTTTTGGTCACCGATCGGACACGCGCGAGCGAGCCGTGGTTCGCGCTGACAGGCCACACGCTGATGGTTGGCGATCTCGGGCGAACCGAACTGGCAACCGACGCCGAGGCCGGGGCGCGGACGCTGTTTTCCAGCGTGCGCCGTTTCAAGCAACTGCCGGATCACGTCGAGGTGCTGCCCGGCGCATATTCCGGCTCGGTCTGCGGGCGCTCGCTCAGCGGCAAGCCGACATCGACGATTGGCTTCGAGAAGCGCTTCAACAGAGCATTCCGCATTGAGGACGAGGGCACCTTCGTCGCCACGATGGTCGCCGACACACCACCCCCGCCGCCGGATGCGGCGCGCAACCGAGCCACCAATGCCGGGTTGGTCGCCGCGGCCTGACCGATGGGCGTTTCGCGGTCAGCAGGCTCGACTGTCAGACTTGGGCTTAGGGAAAACTGGCGGCAGTTTGCTCTCCTGATGCTGGTGAATGCTTTTGTCGGCGGCATGGTCGGGATCGAGCGAACGGTCGTGCCGCTCATCGGATCGGAAGAGTTCGGCATCACGTCAACGACACTTGTCGTCTCCTTCATCGTGAGCTTCGGCGTGGTCAAGGCGCTTGCCAATCTCGTCTCCGGCCAACTCGCCGATAGCTGGGGACGCAAGCGCGTTCTCGTCCTCGGCTGGCTTGTCGGCTTGCCGGTTCCGTTCATGATCATCTGGGCTCCGAGCTGGGGATGGGTGATTGCGGCCAATGCACTGCTCGGCATCAATCAGGGACTGGCCTGGTCGATGACTGTGGTCATGAAGGTCGATCTCGTCGGTCCGAAATCACGTGGCCTTGCAGTCGGCCTCAATGAATTTGCCGGCTATCTCGCCGTCGGCGTAACGGCATTCCTCACGGGCTATCTCGCTTCGCGATGCGGCCTGCGCCCGGTGCCCATCTATCTCGGGATCGGCTACGCCATCGTCGGCACCGTATTGTCGGTGCTGCTAATCCGTGACACGCGCGACCACCTCCGGTTGGAAACATCCGCTCACGCAATGCAATCCGTGCCGATCAGTTTCCGGGAGGTGTTTGCGCTGACCTCGTTCCGGAATCGCAATCTGTTCGCGGCTTCGCAAGCCGGCCTCGTCAACAACCTCAACGACGGCATGAGCTGGGGTATTTTCCCATTGTTCTTCGTGTCCTTCGGACTTGGCATCGAGCGCATCGGCATCCTGAAGGCGGTCTATCCTGCAACATGGGGAATCCTGCAGGTCGTCACCGGCCCCTTGAGCGATCGCTGGGGCCGCAAGGGCCTGATCGTCGCCGGGATGTGGACCCAGGCCGGCGGTCTGTTTCTTACCGCCGCCACGGGCCGGTTCGAATGGTGGCTCATCGGCAGTCTTCTGCTCGGCCTTGGAACGGCAATGGTCTATCCAAGTCTGATCGCTGCCGTTTCCGACGCCTCGCATCCCAGCTGGCGCGCCCGCTCGCTCAGCGTCTATCGGTTCTGGCGCGATCTCGGCTACGCGATCGGCGCGCTCTCAGCAGGTCTCATCGCCGATCGCTTCGGGCTCTCGTGGGCGATAACATCGATTGCCGCATTGACGTTTGTCTCTGGCGCAATTGTTGCCATCGCGATGCAGGAGGCCGCCAAAGGTTCGCGCCAACCTTCCCGCAGATAGTCGACCGGGGGTCGGCCTGATATCCGATGGCACTCACGGACTCGCTCACACTCATCCTACGGTACATTGGTGTTGCGCAACTGGCCATCATTGCCGGCCTGGCCGTTCGTGATCTGCGCTTCAGTCTCGTCGGCTATCTCGTTGCGGTGTTCTGCTTTGGGGTCGCCTCCAGCACCAGATTGCGAGCCTGCCGGCTCGGCAATCCTTAGCGTGTAGTATTCGATCGGAACGCCTCTCGTACCGACGCGCATCAGCTTGTTCCTCGCTAAAGGAACGCATTCAGGCAGTATGCTCGCATGGGTTGGATAAATCCATATGATGTCGACGCGAGCCAATGCGCCTGTGGGCTCACGTTGGGTTGACGGATGGGCAGGTGCCAAGTCGGACCAGCGCCTACTGTATATGCAGAAGCTTAGACAGCCACCTGGGTTACGATCTCGACCACACGTCCGGTCGGAATCTTGCAATATTCAGTCGCATCAGCCGCCGTGCGCGCCAGCCCGGTGAACAGCTTGTCCTGCCAGACTGGCATGCCGGAATTGGGCGATGTCTTGAGCGAGCGCCGCGACAGGAAGAAGGATCTCGTGATGTCGAACTTCCAGCCTCCTTGCGGCAGATCGCCAGCGCGCGGGGGATGTTGGGCTGCCCCATATAGCCGAAGGTCAGCGTCCCGAAAAACCTTGGTCAAGCAACGGGGTAGAGCCCTCCAATTTCTGGAGCAGGGAACTTGCTTCTTCACGGGAAACACCGGAGGAATGATGATCAACTGAGAATTGATTCGGAGCTTGTGCATGCGCGGGGTGCAAGCGGCTTTGGCTGCGCTGATTCTGACCGGTTCCTTCACTTCCGCCCTCGCCGACAACAGTTCTCCCTTCATCTATTTTGCAACCGAAGATCCTTTCGCTGCCGGTCAACCGACGAAGAACGACGTCTATGTTTTTGGGGGCGTCTTTGTGACCGGGTCCTTCGGGGATACTATCAACGTCTTCGGGGCCGACTATACGAACAATTACATGATTGGAGCTGCTTACGGCCGTGATTTCGCCGATGTTGGCGCCGGTTTTGTCCTTGGCGGTGTGACTGGGGCTGCCATAAGGTTTGGCGAGGACGACGATACATCCGGAGAGCTTTGGGCCGGGATGCGGCTTCGCCACCAGGGCCTTGTCATCGGCGATCTGGCGATTGCGCCAGCGCTGACGGCCGGTGTCAGTGCCGTTACAGGCGTCACCGAGATCGAGCACGCCCGCGAAATCCAT
Source organism: Mesorhizobium sp. M0208 (assembly GCF_040322015.1). Classification (NCBI taxonomy): domain Bacteria; kingdom Pseudomonadati; phylum Pseudomonadota; class Alphaproteobacteria; order Hyphomicrobiales; family Phyllobacteriaceae; genus Mesorhizobium; species Mesorhizobium sp. M0208. The sequence continues at coordinate 15,174 of NZ_JAMYSP010000046.1, forward strand.
TACGATGGCGATGCATCCTTCCTTGGTTTTATCGGCGCGGAGCTTTCTTTCAGACTAAGGCAAGCTCCCAACGTCGAGCTTGTCTATCAACTCCATCACAGATCCGGCGCCGGAGGCACGTTTGGAAACATGGGAGAGGGTTCCAACGCGAATACTGTCGGAGTGCGTTATCGCTTTTAGCTCACGCCTGAATGCTTCGAGTCGGGGCTGACATTCTGTGAGGGTGCGCTGGTTGCCGGCCGCACGCCACGAGAGCGGCCGAGTAGGCGCGCTGGATGGCTTGAGAGCGCGGGCGCAATCCACCATTCTTCACGGGATCCTTGATGGGCCGTACCAAGCGACACTATCGTTCGAAAGGTTCTCCCAGCGAAGCCACGCCGTTGAGCTTGAGCAGACGGCGGTTCGAAGAGATGATGCCGAGCACGATCACGGTCACGAGATAAGGCAAGCTCGATAGAAGTTGCGAGGAAACGTCCAGCCCTGTCGCCTGGGCCGCGAGGCTTGCGAGGGACACGGCGCCGAAGAGGCACGCACCGAGGAAGATACGGCTGGCAAGCCAAGTGCCGAAGACGACGAGCGCAATCGCAATCCAGCCGCGCCCTGCGATCATGCCATCGGCCCAGAGCGGAGTGTAGACCACGGATGCGTAGGCACCGGCGAAACCTGCCAACGCGCCGCCGAAGGCGACCGCGGCGAAGCGCACGGCGATCACCGGATAGCCGAGCGCACGGGCCGCCTTGGGGTTCTCGCCGACGGCGCGGACGACGAGGCCTGTTTTGGTGTAGGCGAACATCGCCCAGATGGCGACGGTCGCGGCAAGCGAAAGCCACACGACAACGTCTTGGGCGAACAAGCCGCCGATCACCGGGATATCCGAAAGCCCGGGCAATGAAAGCTTCGGAAGCCCCTTAACCGTGAGGCTCTCATAGCTCTTGCCGAACAGCGCCGAGAGGCCTTGGCCGAGGATGCCTATGGCAAGGCCTACCGCAACCTGGTTTGCGCGAAATCCCAGCGCGATGACGGCAAAGACCAGGGAAAGAGCCGCGCTGGCGAGGCCCGCGGCGAGGAAACCGAGGAGATGCCCGCCGCCTTGATAGACGATAATGAAGGCGATGACGGCGCCGAGGGCCATCAGTCCCTCCACCCCGAGATTGAGGACGCCGGCCCGCTCGGCCACCAGTTCGCCGAGCGCCGCCAGGAGAAACGGCGTAGCCGCCGCCAACATCCCGGCGATGATGAACTCGACGGCGTTCATGACGTGCTTCCGTGGGCGGCATGGCGCCATTCGAGCCGGTAGCGGACGAAGGCAATGGCGACGAGATATGCGAGCAGCAGGCTGCCCTGGAAAACCCTGACCGCAGCGACCGGCAGATTTGCCGAGACCATGGCGTTATCGCCGCCGATATAGAGGGCCGCCATGAGCAACGCGGAAAAGGTGATGCCGACCGGGTGAAGGCCACCGAGATAGGCCACGATGATGGCGGCATAGCCGTAGCCGGTCGAGATGGAGCGCTGCAGCTGGCCGAGCGGCCCGGCCACCTCGGCCGCTCCGGCGAGGCCTGCCGCGAAACCGCCGATGAGCAGGGAAAGCCAGATCGCCCGTCCTTCGTTGAAGCCGGCGTATCCGGCCGCGCGTGGCGCGAGGCCGCCGACCTGCAGCTTGAAGCCGGCGAAACTCCTCTGCATGAAGATCCAGGCCGCAAGGGAGAACGCGCAGGCGATAAGCAGCGAGACGTTGACGCGGGTGCCGGGGATCAGGATCGGCACCATCGCGTCGGACTGGAACATCACCGACTGCGGGAAGTTGAAGCCGTTTGGGTCCTTCCAGGGGCCGAGAAGCAGGTAGTTGAGCAGTTGCGCGGCAACGAGCGCCAGCATGAGCGATACCAGAATCTCGTTTGCATTGAGCTTCACGCGCCAGAAGGCCGTGAGCGACGCCCACAGAGCGCCGCCCAGCGCACCGATGACAAGCATGGAGGGCCAGATCCATTGGCCCGTTGCCTCTGGGAACCAGATGGGAATGGCCGATGCGAAAATCGCGCCGAGGATGAACTGGCCCTCGGCGCCGATGTTGAAGACCTTTGCGCGAAAGCCGATCGCGAGCCCCTGCGCGATCAGCAGTAGCGGCGCGGTCTTAAGCAGGACTTCCGAGAAAGAGGTCCAAGACAGGAAGGGCTCCAGAAGCATCGCGTGGAAAACGGCTACCGGATCGCGGCCCATAAGGAGGTAGAGCCCGAGATTGAGAAGCGTCGCCAAGGCGAGCGCGACGGGCGGGGCGATCAGTTTGACGGGAAGCGAGGCATGCTCCCGGCGAACCAGAACGGGAAGGAGCGGCGCGGACAGAGCGCTCATGCAGGGACCTTTTTAGCCGTCGAATGCGCGCCGATCATGTAGCGGCCGATCTCCTCGGGTCTCGTGTCGCGCGTCACCAGCGGCGGGCTCAGCCGGCCTTGATGGATCACCTGGATCGAATCGCAGAGTTCGAACAGCTCCTCCAGTTCCTCTGAGATGACGAGGATACCCATGCCTTCGTTGCGCAGGGCAATGAGGCGCCGGCGGATGGCGGACGCGGCGCCGATGTCGACGCCCCAGGTGGGTTGCGCCACGAACAGCAATTGCGGGGACAGCATGATCTCTCGGCCGACGATGAACTTTTGCAGATTGCCGCCCGAAAGCGCGCCGGCCTCCGCTTCCGAACCGGGCGTGCGCACGTCGTATTGCCGGATGCAGTCCTCGGTGAAAGCCTTCACCTGGTTCGTGTCGACGAGGCCGCGTTTCAACAGGCCGAACGGATGGGCGGTCAGAAGGCTGTTGAGGACGAGCGACATTTCCGGCACGGCGCCGCGGCCGAGCCGTTCCTCCGGAACGAAGGCGAAGCCCAGTCGGCGGCGGGCGGCCGCGTCGAGCGCGCCAACATTCTTTCCCATCATGTAGATACGGTCGGACTGTTCGCGCGGCAGCACCGTTTCGCCTGAAATCAACGCTGCCAGTTCACTCTGCCCGTTGCCCGATATGCCCGCGATGCCGAGGATCTCGCCGGCCCGGACCGTCAGGCTGACGTCGGAAAGCGCCACGGCGAAGGGATCGTCCGGCCGATGGTCGAGGCCGACGATTTCGAGGCGCTTTTCGCCGCCGGAATGCGCAAGCGCTGGCATGGGCTGCGGCATATCGCGGCCGATCATCATCCGGGCAAGGTCGTGCGCGTCGTGGTCGCGCGGGTCCACGCGGCCGGTGACGCGCCCGCCGCGCAGGATGGTCGCGCGGTCGCACCCCGCGCGGATCTCCTCCAGCTTGTGCGAGATGAACAGGATGGACACGCCGCGGTCGCGCAGCCGCCGCAATGTCTCGAATAGCTTGTCCACCGATTGCGGGGGCAGGACGGAGGTCGGTTCATCGAGGATCAGGAGTTGGGGTTCGGTCATCAGGCAGCGGATGATTTCCACCCGCTGCCGCTCTCCGACAGAGAGCGCGTGCACATGGGCGAGCGGATCGACTTCGAGTCCGAACTCGCGGCCGAGCATGCGGATGCGATCCGCAAGATCCGATTTGCCCCTGGGCACGACCAGCCGGATGTTCTCCACCACCGTCAGCGTCTCGAACAAGGAGAAATGCTGGAAGACCATGCCGATCCCCTTGCGCCTCGCATCCGCCGGGGAAGCAAGGGCCAGGGGTTCCCCTTTCCAGGTCGCCATTCCGGCGTCCGGCTGCTCGACGCCATAGATCAGCTTCATCAGCGTCGACTTGCCCGCTCCGTTTTCCCCGAGGATCGCATGGATCGAGCACGGAGCCACATCCAGATCGATGTCTCTATTGGCATGGATTTGGCCGTAGCTCTTGGAGATGCCGCGCAGCGACAGGAGCGGGGTGGTCATGGTCACTTGGGCAGCGGCGTGGTGACACCCTTGACGTGCCAGTCCATTGCGACGATCTCGGCATCGGTCATCGTTTTGCCGGCGGGGACTCCCTCGCTGCCGTCGGCCTTAGCGAACGGACCGGCAAAGGGCGAGAAGCTGCCGCCGGCGATCTTGGCTTCAACCTCTTTGATCCTGTTCATCATGTCGGCCGGGATACCCGGGTTCCAGTCAACGACCTCTACAACCTTGTCACCGACACCCAGGAAAGCGTTGACGCCCTTGAACTTGCCGGCGAGGTGGGCGTCGACCGAGGCTTTGAAGAAGGGTGACCAATCGGTCGCCACGCAGCCTAGATAGGTTTCAGGCGCATATTTCTTCATCGACGAATTGAGGTTGAAGGCAGGGACGCCGGCCTCCTCGCAGGCCGAGACGACGGAGGGCGTGTCCTGCGCGTTGGAGAAGATCACATCGCATTTCTGCGCCAGCAGCGCCTTGGCGGCTTCCTGCTCCTTGGCCGGATCGAACCAGGAGTTCACCCATACCACCGAAACCTCGACATCGGGTTTCACCGCTTGCGCGCCCAGCGTGAAGGCGTTGATGGAGGTGATCAGTTCGGGGATGGCGAAGGCGGAGACCGAGCCGAGCTTGCCGGTCTTTGACAGCGCGGCGGCCGCCATGCCCATCAGGTAGGTACCCTGGAAATATTGGGCCGCGAAGGGCGAGAAGTTCGGTGCTACCTGGAAACCGGAAGCATGCAGCACGGTGACGTCGGGGTTCCGGCGCGCGATCTGCAGGGCACCGTTCTGGTAGCCGAAGGAGCCGGCGATCAGGAACTTGTTCCCGTCGGCGACCACCTTGTTCATGATGCGGTCGGCATCGGGTCCTTCCTGTATATTCTCGATGATGGTGACCTTCACCTTGTCGCCGTAGGCTGCCTTCACCGGCTCGAGCCCGTCGGCGAGCGCACGGCCCCAGCCGACATCGCCGACCGGCGACGGGACCACGAGCACGATGCCCAGAGGTTCGTCGGCAGCAAGCGCGCGGCCGCCCGCCGCTGCGACGAGGCCGGAGGCGGCCGCGCCCTTCATCAATGTTCTGCGGGTAAGATTTGTCAGCATGTCGGTTCCCCTTGTTTTCGGTTTAGAATTCCACGGTCGCGAGCGCCGCCTCGGCTTCCGCGAACAGCTGCGCCTCGTCGAGCCCCGGGAACTCGCCCTTGGCCCAGACGATGCAGCCGTTGATCATGGTCATGTCGGTCGGCATGCCGATGCCCACCTTGGCAAGCAGGCTCAGCGGATCGTGCCGCGTGCCGACATAGTCCATGCGCCGCGTATCGATGGCGAAAAGGTCGGCAGCCATGCCAGGCGTCAGCCTGCCGATGTCGCCGCGCCCGAGCAGCGCCGCGCCCCCGGTCGTCGCATAACCGAGAAAATCGGCCGGCGGCGGAACGGGATGGTCGCGTGTCGATGCCGACAGACATTGCAGCATGTAGGCGGAATGGATGCAGTGCATCAGGTTGGAATTGTCGTTCGAGGCGGCACCGTCGCAACCTAGTCCTATGCTGAGGCCGAAGGCCGACATCGCCGGGATATCGGTGATTTCGGCGCCGACGAGATAGACCGGCTCAGGGCAATGCGAGACGCCGGTACCGCTTGCGGCCATCTTGCGCAGCTCGTCGTGGGTTAGCTCCCAGCAATGGGCATAGAAGGCATCCGGCCCGCAGAAGCCGATCTCCGCGCAGTAATCCACCGTCCGCATGCCGTGACGGTCCTCGATGACCGGGCTTTCGCCCTCGCCGACATGGGTATGCATACGCACCCCGCGATCACGCGCTAGCGCCACCGATTCCACGAAGGTCTCGCGATAGCAGTTGACTGGCTGGCAGGGCGCGACGGCGACCCGGCGCATGCTGAAAGGACCGGCATCATGATAGGCGTCGATCAGCCGGGCGCAATCGGCGATGAACTCGTCCGTCGTCTCCAGCATGGCATCGGGGATGGTCGAGCCTTTCGATTTCGGCAGCGTGTTGCCGCCGCGTCCGGCATGGAAGCGCATACCGAGGAGTTCGGCTGCTTCGAACTGCCGGTCGATCAGCCGCTTGCCGGCCTTCCACGGAAAGCAATACTGATGGTCGAATGCGGTCGTGCAACCGTGCTTTATCAGCTCGGCCATCGCCGTGACCGAAGCGTGGTAGAAGCATTCCTCGGTCAGCCGCGAGAAAATGGGATAGATGCGGTCGAGCCATTCGATGACCGACAACTTCGTCCAGTCCAGATCGGCGCGGTTGCGCACGAAGCATTGAAAGAAGTGATGATGGGTGTTGACGAGGCCGGGATAGACGAACCAGCCGGCGGCGTCCTGCGTGACGGTCCCGACGGGCAACTCTCCCTTGTCGAGGTCTTCGCCGATGGCCCGTATCGCCGGGCCGTCGGTCAAGACATCGACATTGCGCCGGATGTCCGGACCGTTGCCCTCGTCCACGATGACCGCTGCGCAGTTCTTCAGCAAGTGGCCCGCCAAGTCACGCCTCGCCGGCTTCGAGGACGGGCTCGGGCTTCAGTTCGTGCAGCCGGTGGATGCCGGGCATCTCAATGAAGCCCTCGAGACTGCGGATCGCCCGCGACCAGAGCCGGATCGCGGGATAGGGGTCGAGCGAAACGCCGCCGTCCGGCGCCAGCGCCACATAGGGAAAGCAGGCGACGTCCGCGATCGTCGGCCGGTCCGACGCGAGGAAGCGCTGGCCGCGGATATGCTGTTCGACAAGGCCGGCTTCCAGCTCCCGCAGGGCCGCTATCCCCTGCCCATGAAGGGTGGCGATATCGCCCGGACGCAGCAGCATCTCGTGCAAGCGCGCCGCCCCCAGGCTGCCGGTCAGCCGATGCGAGAAGGAAAGCCATTGCTGGACGCGTGCCGCCTGCAAAGCAGTATCGTTGCCCAGCCATTGCGGTGCGGCCTTCGCGGCGAGATAGACCAGCATGGCCGAGGATTCGGTCAGGACGAGGTCGCCATCCTCCAGGATCGGGATCGAACCCGCCGGATTGAGCGCCATGAGTTCGGGACCGCGATGCTCGGCGCCGGGATGGAAGTCGACGGGGCGGATGTCAAGCTTCACCCCGGTCAGCGCCGCCATCAGGCGCGCCTTGTAGCAACTCGGGGACAGCACGTAGTCGTAGAGCTTCATTGCGCCACCAGTTGCGCGCCGTAGGTGTAGCCGTGGCGTTTCAGCCAGCGCCGGTAGGCAACCGATGTCAGGTCCGCCCTTGTGGGGATCTCCATGCCCGGATCGAGCGGCAGCAGCCTCGGGATCTGGTTTTCGAGAATCGACCGGTCCTGAAGGAAGATCGTCTGCTGGAAATGGATCAGGTCTGCCATCGATGTTTCGTCGTCAAACAACGCCATCCACGGCCAGACGTCGCACAGGTCTTCGGCAAGCGGCTGCACGAAAAGCGTGATGACGTCCCATTCACCCGGCCGCGGCGGGCAGGTCTTGTAGAGGATCGAGCAGGTCGGCGCAGGCACGCGATACATGTATTCGATGGTTATGCCGCCTTCCGCCGACTTGGCGGCCTGCGGCTGGTAGAACTTCACCTGGGTCGCCCAAACCTCGTCTTCGTCCTCCCGTATCTCGACCTTGTAGTTCGGGACTTCCGTGTGCGGTTCGGCCCCTAATATGTCCGTATGCACGAAGGGGAAATGCGCAATGTCCAGGAAGTTCTCCACCGCGCGCAGCGGCGAGCAGCGCACGCGCACAACCCCGACATCGACGAGCCGGCGGCCGGGCTGATCAGCCTCGGGGATGGCAAAGAGCGCCTTTTGCGGGTCGCCGAGCGACGACCAGACATGACCGTAGCGGATGCAGACCGGCAGGGCACGCCCGTTGCTGCCCGTAAGCTTCGCGTTTCCGTTTGCGCCGAGCCTCACCCCGATCGGCTCGCCCATGAGCGCCGTCTGGCGCTCATGGGTGTCAAGCCGGCCGGCAAGGCCGACCGGATACCATTGGTCGATCATCGCGTTGCGGGTCATTGGGCGACGCCACTGCGCAGAATATCCTCGGCCGTCCGCCGTAGCGTCTCGGCTGCCCTCGACGCAGCGATACGCTTGGCCGGACCAGTGCCTTCGTCGACCAGAACATGCATCAGCGTCCGCGCTTTCCCCTGGGGGGTCAGCAGCAGCCGTAGGTCTGGGCATCTTGCGCGTAGTCGAGCAGGCCTCCGTCGGCCTTCGTACCGGCGGCCGCCTCCAGCGCGGCAGTGCCCGCCTCTACTATCATGGAGCGAAGAGGAGCCAGGCCGTCGAACCGCGGCGGCCGAGCGGTGGGTTCGCCTACGGAAATCCATATGATTCCGCCGCTGTCCTCGACGGGCTGTATTGCGACACCAATCGTTTCCGGCGGCGTCAGGCCCGGATGGGCCGGAATGCGCAAGCAGTTTCCGGCCTGGGCATAGCTCCAACCGTGATAAATGCAGGACAGGGCCTCACCGCGCACGAAACCACGGGAAAGGCGCATGCCGCGATGAGGGCATCTGTCCGCGAAGGCCGCCGCGCGGCCGGACCGGCTTCGCCAAAGGGCAATCGGTCCGACCGGGGTTTGCGCCGGCATTACGGTTCCCGCTGGCAAGTCCGCGGAGAGGGCAACTGGCATCCATGAGCCGGACGGATAGGGCAGCATGCATCAACCTTCGAACGACATCGACCCATCTTCCCAAATGCAGATTCGCGGTCAAGACATGACGATCAGTCCGATCACGTTTGCACAATATTTTCGCACTGGCAACAATGCCCAAAAAAGAGGCAGAGACCCGGTCCCAACCTAGCCTGATTCGTTTTCTATCGGCGTCCGACGAATGGCCTCGACCCAGACATCGATTGGTCCAAGAGAGCACCCCATCTCCATCATATCGACCAGTTCCGCAGGACCGGCAACGTCGAGTTCGATCCGGTCGGCACCGGCAACGAATATTGCCGGCGCGAGGCCGAGCTTGGCGGCATGACGCTCGATCCATGGAAGAAAGGATGCCGCTTTGACATCGCCGAGGATTGTCATGCGCTCGCGCGTAAAACGTCGATCTTGCTCGTTCATGAAGGACCTTAGCAACGAAATTGATATACAGATACGTCGTATCCAATCACGTGGCTAAGGGCGTGAAAAGGCGGGCGGATCTTTCGCCGACAAGAACGCTCGTCATCCTCGCCGACCGGTCAAGACCGGTCGCTGCCGTCCCGATGCTCCTTGGTAAGCGACAGGCCTTTGACGGGCCATGTCCGGTAGCCCGTCATCGAGGGATCGGTTCGGAACTGCGTCGCAAGATCGGTCATCCGGCTCCAGGACTTTCCTAAAAGCGTATTTTCGGGAAACCAAGCCAGACGGCACCTGCGGAATAGTGGCGCCGGGGTCGCGGAACCATACGGAACGATGCGGGAAGATTTCTGATTTATACGAAAGGAGTACAATTCATTGAGGTCGGCCAGGAACCACCGACGGCTGGCGGTTGGCCAACTCCTGAAGGGCTCACGCAAAGGGCTGTATCGATGGCCACAGCGTTGGTTGTTCAAAGCGCTGCAGCCGGGATTGCTCGGCGCCGGAGATGGCGCGCAGCTCTTCGTGGATGATGCGAAGCAGGCATTTGGTGTGGCCAATTTCAAAGCGTCCGGTGGGGGCGGAACGATGCGAGACAATACGGGAAACTCTCTGATTTAGGCCCACGAAAAAGCCAATAAAATCAATAGTTCGAGGACGTTCTCCAACGGTGCGCGACAGTGACCGTCCTACCAATGATGAATGGTGCCTTTAGATTGTTCATGCAGTCTCGACGAGGTTCGGAACCAGCGATCGGCAGCCTTGGCCGGACTAGCCCGATCCGCAAAGCACCGCTTCAGTCATCGCCGAGATAAATGCGTCAGATATTTTCCGGCGTGACTATTTCAAAAGGTATTGACCGCTGAAGGGTTGCCAACGGTGTCTGTGGCCCAATCACGTCGATCATTGTCTGCACTAGAAGGGCCGAGGTCGCCTCGAGTGGATGACAAAGAGCTGCAGTGACTAATCCCTCAGACAAGCCTTTTCGCGTCTCGGGCCCTATGTCACGGCAAACCAGCTTGATCCCCGCGCGCCTTTCGGCAGAGACCTCCCTCAGCGCACGGAGCACTCCGGTTATCCCACCACCCACGATCAGAATTCCCACAAGATCATCAGTCGTCTTTAGGAGCTCAGCCAGCATACGGTAAGCCTCGCTCGATTCCTCATGAGTAGGTCGACTCTCCGCCACTGTGAGTCGCGGCGCGTGTTCGCGCAAATAGGAACGGAAGCTAGCATCTGAGACGTCTTGGCATTGATACCGGTGATTGCCTATGAAAACCGCAATGCGACCGGGACCTTGGGTGGTTTGCGCAATCAAGAATGCCGCCGTACGCCCGAGCTTCCAGTTGTCCGTTCCCACGTAGGCCGCTCTTTCCGGCGCGGATTGGTCGGTAATGTAAGCAACAACGGGCTTCCCAATTTCCTTCAGTGAACGGATGGCCTGTCCTATGATAGGGTGATCTGGTGCGATCACCGCGACTGCGTCGCAGGTGTTGCCGAGCGCGATAAGGCGGCTAGAGATAGTCTCCGGCGTCAGTAGATCCACAAACTCGACGATGGCCTCGACCACCTCATCGCGACGATCGCGACAGGCTGCGATGATTTTCTTCCCGAACAGTTGGTAGAGTTCACGGGTCGATTGCTGCAACAGGAAACCCAATCGATGATGCGGCGATATTTTCTTGGCCCGGTCGTCGATCGCTCCGATCCCATAGAAGCCGATTTCTTCGGCTGCTCTTTGTACGCGTTGAACAGTCTTTGGGCGAACCGAGACAGTGCCGCTGAGGATTCTGTTCACGGTCGCTACGGATACGCCGGCGGCTTGAGCGAGGTCGCGAATCGTAGGCCGCCTCATTAATCCTCCCAATGCTGTATCATCATGATTGACACTAAATGATACGAATGCGATCTCCATACTATTTTTGTATTCCGATGATATCAAGCCTCCGATATGAATCGCCTCCGCACTAGAGCCCGAACTGGTTCAAGGCCGATTGGATGGTCGGTCGGGAGGCTGTTAAGATGGATGACCTTCAGTATGGAATGCGCGACAAGCGCGGAAACTGGGTCCCGCACCGCCGCGCCGAGCCGGTGCCGATCTGGCATCGCCCGTTCAACGCCAAGAAGGTACTAGCCTGGATTCCCGAGTTTCTTTGGCCTTGGAACGCGTTCCACATGGCCACGGCAATCATCTGGGTCAACTTGCTCATCCCGAGCTGGGACAGCCTGGCAAGCTTTTCCCTGCTCAACTACCTTTGGCTTTACGGGCTGAACGCGGGGGGCATTTTTCTCTTCTACGGATTCTTTGAGCTGCGCTATTACATCCAGCGCAAGCAAGAGACGCGCTTCAAGTATAATCCGAAATTCCCCTCCGACGCGCCGTCCGACGTCTTCTGGTTTCAGAGCCAGAATATCGACAATTTCAGCCGGTCGTTTTTCATCACCATACCGCTGTGGACCGTGGTCGAAATCGTGATGCTATGGGCATACGCGAACAGCTGGGCCGTCTGGCTGCCGTGGACGACGCATTGGCTGTACCTGTCGTTCCTCGTCATCATCGCTCCGGCTGTGCACGAAGTGTATTTCTTCTTCCTGCACCGCGCGATCCACTGGCCGCCGCTCTACAAATGGGTGCACTCGGTTCACCACAACTCGATCAACCCCAGTCCGTGGTCGTCGCTGTCCATGCATCCGGTGGAAGGGTTCCTCTACCATGCCGAAGCCTGGCTGCACCTGCTGATCCCATCCAACCCTGTCTGCGCGTACTTCACACTGCATGGGGCCGGCTTCGGAGCGGTGAATGGCCATCTTGGGTTTGAGACCTTCGAACTCACGGACAAGATCAAGCTCGATAGCCATTCCTATGTCCACTACCTGCACCACAAGTATTTCGAGGTGAACTACGGCGGTGACGGTCTGGTTCCTCTCGATAAGCTTTTTGGCACTTGGCACGACGGTAGCAAAGAAGCTGACGAGGCTATGAAGGCGCGCTTCCGCAAAAAGAAAGAAAAGCTGCGCGCGCAGCAGGAAGCCCGCGGCGGCCCGGCCACTGGAATGCCGGCGGAATGACGATCAGACGCTGTCTCGACTAAGCCCGAGAGGAGCGGGTGCGGGGCAGCCAGGCTTTTGTTGAAACCCCGCGGGGCGGGTAAACCGGGAGGAAGACTATGAAGCTTTTCAAGATACTTGTGTCCACAGCAGTGCTGGCTGCGTACAGCACCAGCAGCACGCTCGCCGCCGACATCTTCGTTATCGGCGGCAAGCCGGACGATCCATTCTGGTCAATCGTCAAGCGTGGTGCCGAAGACGCCGGTAAGGTGGTCGAAGCTCAAGGTGGTAAAGTCACCTGGCTCGGGCCGCAGAACTACGACAATCTGGGTGTGGACGCGGCCGAACTGATCCGCCAAGCCATCGACCAGAAGGCCGACGCCATTGTCGGTCCGGACTGGGTGCCGGAAGCCATGGATCCGGCGTTCAAGGCGGTTGTGGACGCTGGCATTCCGCTTGTTATCTACAATGCCGGCGGTTTGCAGGCGGCTGATCGCCTCGGCGCTATGAACTATGTCGGCTCGGACGATTACAAAGGTGGCGTCGCCGGCGGCGAGTATCTCGCTAAGGCCGGCAACAAGAAAGGCGTCTGCATCAACACACTGCCGGGTGCGGCCAATATCGAGGCCTACTGTGGTGGCTTTAGGGAAGGGATGAAGAATGGCGGCGGCGAGGCCGATGTGTTGCCGTTGCCAGCTACCTCCTTCGGCTCGGCAACAGCAGTGGCGCAGGCGGTGAAGGCCTATCTGCTGCAGCATCAAGCCGTGACCGCGGTGTTCACCATCGGCAATGTCGACGCCAATTCGGCCATGAACGGTATTACCCAGGCCGGCAAGGCCGGGCAGGTTCAACTCTGCGGCATCAACTTTGACGAGACCATCCTGAACAACATCAAGGATGGAAAACAGGCCTGCGCGATCGACCAGCAGGGCTACTGGCAAGGCTACCTCGCCGTCTCAATCTTGAATGGCAAGGTAAACTACGGGCTGACTGTGCCGACGCGCGAGATCCTCACCGGTCCTGGGATCATCGACAAGAACACTGTCGAGCTGACCATTGCCGGCGTGAAGGCCGGCGCGCGATAGGTGTCCTTACGGCCGCCCGCCTTGTGAGGGGGGCGGCCAGTGCATTCTACTTCCATAGCGACCGCAATTTTTGGCGCTCGATAACTCGCGGATTACCCATGACGGCACATCCCGTGACATCCACCCCAACGCCGATGGCAAATCGCGGCCGTTCTGGACTGGCCCTGGGTCGTCTGGCGCGGCGGCCCGAGACGGGCTCGTTCCTGGGCATGGTCGCAGTCTTTCTGTTCTTCGCCATATTCGGAGGCAGTGGCTTTTTGTCAGCAGCCGGTACGGCCAGTTGGCTGAGCATCGCCTCCGAGATCGGCATCATCGCTCTGCCGATAGGGCTGCTGATGATCGCTGGTGAGCTGGACATCTCGGTCGGCGCCGTGATTCCCGCGGCCTCTCTAACGGCCGCGATCATATCCGGCTACTATGGCCTGCCTGATTGGCTCGGCATCACGGCCGCCCTTGGGCTCGGTCTTGCCATCGGCTTGATCAACGGCGTGTTCGTCACACGAACCACGATCCCGTCCTTGATAATTACAATAGGAACGATGTTCGGCACAATGGGCCTGACGCTGGGCCTTACGGTGATGATCGCCGGCAGCACCGGTGTCTCGCTGGTGCCCGACGAACTCACGAAGACGCTTCTCGGCCAATATCTCGGGGGCATGTTCCAAGTGACGATTCTCTGGTGGCTCGTCTACATCGCCGCCCTTCTGTGGCTCCTCCACATCTCGCCCGTGGGCAACTGGATCTATGCACTCGGGGGCGACAAGGAGAGCGCGCGCAACGCGGGCATCCCCACCAAGCGGCTTACCATCGGTCTATTCATGCTTTCGGGGTTTTCCGCCGCGTTCGTCGGAGTCAGCCAGGTGATGGTCTACCAGAGCGCTCAGGTTCTGGCTGGGCAGTCCTTCATCTTCAATTCGATCATGTGCGTGGTCATCGGGGGCGTTCTGCTTACCGGCGGATTTGGCTCGGTCGTAGGTATCGTGTTCGGCACGATCACCTTCTCTATCGTAAACCAGGGCATCTACTTCACGAGTATCGATCCCAACATGGGAAGCGTCATCATCGGCGCGCTTCTCCTGATCGCCGTACTCACCAACGACACCTTTCGGCAGCTGGCGCTCAGCTACTCATCGAAGAAGGTTTGAGGGACCGCCATGACTGAGGCAATCAAATCCTTGTTGCGCCGCCCGGAAGCAGGCTCGATCCTCAGCCTGATCGGGGTGGTGCTGTTCTTCGTATTTTTCGGTGGCGTGGACCTGGGTACACTCCTTGGGGCGGCGAGCTGGGTGAATTTCGCCGCCAATCTCGGCATTGTCGCCATTCCGGTCGGTCTGCTGATGATCTCGGGTGAACTCGACATCTCCATCGGCGCATTGATTCCCGCGGGCTCTATGACCACCGCCATCCTTAGCGGCTACTATGACCTGCCCATCGCGGTGGGCATGGCCGGCGCCCTGGCGGTCGGTGTGGCGGTCGGCCTTGTCAATGGTTTGCTGACGATCCGCACCTCGGTGCCTTCGTTGATCATTACGCTCGCCACCCTGGTTGCGATGCAGGGCTTGGTGCTCAGTGGGTCCGTGTTGCTAACTGGCAACGCTAGCGTTGCCGTCACCGCGCCCGAATGGGCCAAATTCCTGTTCGGACAGCTTATCGGTGGAAGCCACCAGGTCATCATCGTCTGGTGGGTAGTGTTCGCTGTCATCATTGGCTTCGTGCTGCACAAGACCCGCTTTGGCAACTGGCTGTTTGCAATGGGCGGCGATCGCGTCAGCGCCCGCAATGCAGGCATTCCGATAAACCGCATGACCATCGCACTGTTCGTGCTGTCCGCCGTCAGCGCCACATTCGTTGGCATGTGCCAGGCGATCCTGTTCAACTCGGCCCAGGTTTCCGGCGGAATGAACTTCATCTTCAACGCAATCGTGTCCGTGGTGGTCGGCGGCGTACTGCTCACGGGAGGGTTCGGCTCGGTCATCGGCATCTTCGTCGGCACCATCACGTTCGCCATTGTCAGCCAAGGCATCTACTTCACCCAGATCGACCGGAACTGGTCGAACCTGATCATCGGCGTGATGCTTTTGACGGCGGTGCTGATGAATCAGGCATTCCGGGAACTGGCTCTGTCTTACCGGCGAGGTTCGAAACAAAGCGTGCCGAGGGCACCCATACAGCACTAAGCGATGCGGCTGCAGTTGCGATCAGCGACTGCTTGGAAGAACGAAAGATGCGACAATTATGAGCGAAAAACCTGCCATTCTCGAACTGAAAAATGTCAACAAGTCTTTCGGCCCGATCGACGTGTTGCATAAGATCTCGCTGCAAATTCGCCGGGGTGAGGTCTTGTGTCTCCTCGGCGACAACGGCGCCGGAAAGTCCACTCTCATCAAGGTGTTGGCAGGCGTCCACAAGCCGACCAGCGGCGAGATCCTGATGGACGGAAAGGCGGTCAGCTTCGACCGTCCGAGCGCTGCGCAGGAGCGGGGCATTGCCACCGTGCACCAGTTCGGCGGAACGTTCCCCTTAATGAGCATCGGCCGCTCCTTCTTCGTTGGATTGGAGCCGACAAAGGGTTGGGGTCCGTTCAAGATCTACGACCGCAAGCGCGCCAACGAGATCGCGGTGAAAGCGGTGCGGGATTTCGGCATCACGCGTATCGACGACGGTGACCGGCTTGTTGGTGGCCTGTCAGGCGGGGAACGCCAGTCTTTGGCCATTGCCCGCGCCGTGCATTTCGGCGCTCGCGTTCTGATCCTCGATGAGCCGACGGCAGCGCTCGGCGTCAAGCAGGCAGCTCACGTGCTGCGCATCGTCAATGAAGCCAAGCGGCGCGGTCTCGCGGTCATCTTCATCACCCACCAGGTGATGCACGCGATGGCGGTGGGAGACCATTTCGCCGTCCTCATTCGCGGTGCGATCGCCGCCGATTTCCGGAAGCGCGAGAAAACCCGCGAGGAGATCACCGACCTGATGGCCGGCGGTGAAACCATGGCTGACCTCGAGGCGGAAATCGAGCATGAATTGCATGCATGATCACAATGAAAATGCGCCGCCTCTCGAGCTGGATGGGCGGGCGGCCCGATCGTTTTCCTCGGGAAACCTCTGCCTTCGACCGGCCCTGATGACCCTTGGCGCCACCAGCCTCTTCACGTCGAACAAAGCAGAAGAAATATGACAATACGGATCGCAGTGATCGGTGCCGGTGTGATGGGCGCCGACCACGCCAGGATAGTGGCGGAAGACCTTCCCGGAGCAAGCCTTCAGCTGGTGTGCGACATGGATGAGGCGCGTGCCCGCACTGTTGCCGACACCTTTGGTGCGCCCGACATCTCCACCGATCCAGAAGATGTTGCCGCGCGGAAGGACGTGGACGCAATCATCGTGGCGAGTCCCGATACCACGCATGCGCCGCTGTCGAAGGCCTGTATTGCCGCCGGCAAGCGTGTGTTGTGCGAAAAGCCCCTCTCACAAGCGTCCGCTGACTGTATCGCGGTGATGGAGGCCGAACAGAAGTCGGGCGCGAAATTCGTCCAGCTTGGTTTCATGCGGCGCTACGATCGCTCCTACGAAGAGATGAAGCGAGCGCTTACAGACGGCCGCCTTGGCCGGCCCCTGATGATGCACAATTTTCACCGCAATGTCGAAACGCCGGCGGCAGATTTCACCGGCGCAATGGCTATCACCAATTCGGCCCCACACGAGTTCGATGTCGTGCGCTATGTGCTCTCGACGGAATATGCGTCGATTTCGGCCTTCCAGCCGAAGCGCTCAGATGCCCGGGTCGCGCCTGTCTTCATGGTGCTGGAGACGGTCGATGGCCAACTCGTCAACATCGAGATCAACAACAATGCCGCCTATGGTTACGATGTCCGTGCCGAGCTGATCGGCGAGCGGGGCACCGTTGCGATGAACAACGTCGCCTACACTCGCATCGATTCTGCGCTTGCACAGAGCACGAGCTACGACGCCGACTGGCGGACCCGCTATGCCGATGCGTACCGTCGGCAGAACCGCGACTTCCTACGCTTCGCCATGACTGGTGAGTTCCCGGCAACCGCTGCGAATTGCTGGGACGGTTATTGCGCCGCCGTCGTTGCCGAGGCGGGCGTGAAGGCGTTGCACGAGGGCCGCCGCGTACCCGTCCAAATGATCGCAAAGCCGGAGTTTTACGCGTGAAGCTGGGTTTCGTTTCAGACAGCCTCGGCAACCTGCCCTTCGAAACGATGCTGGATCATGCGAAGCGCATGGGTGTCTCCGGCGTCGAGGTGAACACCTGTGGCTGGTCCACCGCGCCGCATTTTCGGCTTTCGTCCATGCTGGGCAACAGGGAAGGCCAGAAGCGCTTCGTTGGCGCGTTCGAGGCGCGCGGGCTAGAAATCATCAGCCTCAACGCAAACGGCAATCCGCTGCACCCGACCGACCCGGCCCAGGGCGAAGGGCTGAAAACCACTATTCGCGTCGCAGGCGAAATGGGCATCCGGACGGTCTGCACCATGAGCGGCCTCCCGGCCGGCAACGCTGCAGATATCATGCCCAACTGGGTCATCTCGTCTTGGCCGCCGGAAACACAGGCCATTTTGAAATACCAGTGGGAAGAGAAGCTGATTCCCTTCTGGACCGAGATCGTGGCGTTGGCTGAAGAGAACGGCGTGGAGCGCATCGCGCTTGAACTCCACGGCAACCAGTGTGTCTTCAACGTGCCCTCGCTTCTGAAGTTGCGACAGGCGGTCGGACCCGTCGTGGGGGCGAATCTGGACCCTTCGCATCTGTTCTGGATGGGTGCCGACCCGCTGGCGGCGGCTCAATCGTTGGGCGAGGCGGTTTATCACGTTCATGCCAAGGACACGATGCTCAACGCACCAGTGCAGGCGACGACATCTCTGCTCGAGAATGGCAGCCTGATGAATCTTCCAGCCCGGTCATGGAGCTACATCACGCTTGGCTTCGGCCATGGCGAGGAGTGGTGGCGGCAATTCTGCTATCGCCTCAAGATGGCCGGCTATGACGGCTGGCTTTCCATCGAGCATGAGGACGTGCTCCTGAACTCTCTGGAGGGACTCGAAAAGTCCGTAGCGCTACTGCAGGGGGTCATGCCGTCCGCCCCCGCCGACTACAAACCGCAAGCCATCTGAAGGAAGGTTCCATGCCTTGGATCGACGCCTGTGCCGCCGCCGACATCGAAGCCGAGGAAGCCAAGCGCTTCGATCATGGCGGTCGCACCTTTGCGATCTTTCGAAATGATGCGGACGAATATTTCTGCACCGACGGGCTTTGCACGCACGAGAGTATTCACCTCGCTGACGGTCTCGTAATGGGGAATACAGTGGAGTGTCCTAAACACGCATCCGTTTTCGACTTCACGACTGGGGACGTAGAGACCCCGCCCGCTTGCGAGAATCTCAAGACGTACAAGACGAAGGTCGAAAATGGCCGCGTCATGATCGAGATCTGAGCCATATGGACCAGCCGTTCCAGCTTGCAGCCTGCGCCGAGATGCTCTGGCGCGACCGCCCGATTACTTGGCGCGCCGAAATGAATTGGCCATTCATCGCCAAGGCGCTGTTTGACTGCCTGATCCCCTGCGGAGGCTGATTATGGGCATGTATCACAACCGTCCTCATGTCGAGGACATCCGCAAGATGAAGAAGAGCGGACAGAAAATCTCCATGCTCTTCGTCAGCACCCCGGATGAGGCGGCTGCCGCAGCCGCTGCCGGCATCCATATGCTCTCCATCGAAGGTCGATATTTCGATCCGGAAATGCGCCAAGCAGCCGGCGATTGTTTCGTACAAGTCGGTTTGCCATATGGCAGCTATGGGAGTTTCGCGGGCCGCCCGCTCGCAACAGCGGAGGACTATCTGCGTGCAGCGTTCCACTTTGCCGGCACAGGCGGCGACGCCTTTTATTGTGCGGCGTCATACGACATCCAGAAGACGTTATGCGACAACTACATTCCTGTCGTTGGCCATATCGGCCTAGTGCCGTCTTATATCACCTGGACGGGTTGGCGCGCAGTCGGCAAGACCGCGGACGAAGCAGTGCGCATTTGGCGACACACCCAAAAGCTGGAGCAAATAGGAGTCTTCGGCGCGGAGCTGGAAGTCGTCCCAGATCGCGTCGCGAAATTCCTCACCGAAAACTCCTCGCTTGTCATGCTAGGCATGGGCGCTGGCAAATATGCCGATGCGCAGTACCTCTTCACAGAAGACGTTTGCGGTTACGGCAAGAACCATAAGCCGCGACACGGAAAAGTTTATCGAAACCTTGGCCCTGAGCTGGAGAAGATTCAGGACGAGCGCGTCGCTGCCTTCAAGGACTACAAGGCAGACGTCGATTCAGGCAGATATCCCGGTTACGAGCACACGGTTCCGATTGTGGATGCCGAGTTCGATATCTTCATGAAGATAGTTAAAGGTTGAGAACTATGTCTGTGGGCTCATCTTATCCCTCACGGACATGCGGTCGACAGCGCGTATCAGTTGACAACCGCCGAGCGCCATCGCTTGACGAGCTCAAAGCGCTGATTGCCAAAAGGGAACTGACACTTCCGGAGAAGTCGGAGGCTGTCGCCCGGGTGATATTTGCGGAGCCGGATTACGTGGCTTTCGAAAATGCCACCGCAATCGCGCGCCGATGCCATGTATCACCCGCGACCGTGTCCCGACTTGCATCGCGTCTCGGGTTTGGGTCGTTTGTGGAAATGCAGAGCTGCTTCCGAAATCATATACTGCTTCGATTCAAACTTCAGGAAGAATACGTGAAGGCGAACTGCTGAGGATCATGTGCACGGACTTTTGACCCCCGACGGCCGAGTGCTCTTTCCAAACTTGACGGCGATCGTAATTCCCGAGGCGGCTGTTGGGAGCTTTTTCGCTTACGCGCACCTTGCGCAGTTCCGGCCCCTGCTGAAGCCTGTCCAGAATGGCGACCTGGTGGGTGAGCGATTGAGGGCGGTCGCCCTGCCGGGTCATGCTCCCGGTCATACCGGCTACGCGTTCGACACGGACGAGGACCGTTTCCTATTCTTCGGGGACGTCGTTCATGTGCCGGCCTTGCAGTTCGGCAATCCCGCGTTCAGTTGGGGCTATGACGACGATCAGCCGACGGCGCGCGCAACCCGCCTAAATGTTTTCAGTGACGCGGCCAAGGCGGGGACGTGGATCGCCGGCGCGCACCTTGGCTGGCCGGGCATCGGTCGCGTGGTGCGTAAGGGCGAAGCATACGGCTATGAGCCGGCAGGAGGACGAGTGACCGGATAGGCGGCCCGGTACTGATTGGTACCGCTCTCTTCGCCCAAGGCAAGGATCTCGACGAGCAGCGCGCCTCACTCCGCCGTCCTCAACGGCGGCGGCACATCGTCCGGCCCACAAAATATCTGATTCTTGATCCACTGGCGGCCGATCGACGCCTGAGGCTTACCGGATCGGCGTCTCGCCGCGAAACAGCGGCTGGTGCGCCCGCATCAAGGCGGCAATCCGGTCGGCGACTTTTCGTACCGGCGGGGAGTGACGTTCCTCGTGATGGGTGACGATCCATTGGTCGGTTTCGAGCTCGGGGATAGGCTGAGCGACGCGAACCAGCCGCGGATCGCTGTCACCGACGAAGCACGGAAAGACCGAAAGGCCGGCGCCGGCGGCCACCAGTTCACGCACCGCATGGGTGTTGTTGCCGCGTACGGCGATGCGGTCGCCGTGATGGGCTTGCAGCCAGCGCGCCGATGCAACGTTTGCGCCTTCGCCGGTGACGCCGACGAACAATCCAGCGGCGATGCCGTTGATCAGGTGACGTCCGGAATAAATGGCGTGAGCGACTTTGCCGCTCTGACGGCCGGCCAGCCACTGCTCGGTCGGACGCTCGCTGCGGATGCCGATGTCGGCGGCACGGCGGCCGATGTCGACCCGCTCGGTCGTGGTGACAAGCTCCACCCTTATGCCGTCGTCGACCGTCCAGATCTCGCCGATATGGGCGGAAATGAAAGCCGAGGTCCATGGCCCGGCCGAGACGCGGACAATGCGGTCGGGCAGGTTTCCCTCGCGCCAGCGGGTCAGCGACTGCATTGCTGCCTCGACGTCTTCGGCGCGCCGCAGCAGTTCTTCGCCGACCGGGGTCAGCCGGTAGCCGGTCTGCTGGCGCACGAACAGAGGTTCGCCGATCTGCTTTTCCAGCGCGGTGACGCGTCGTCCAAGGGTGGCTGCGCTGAGGCGCGTGGTTCCCGTCGCTGCGCTCAAGCCACCCAGCCGCGCAACGTCGAGAAACAACCTCAGATCGTCCCAGCCGATATCCATTTTGCAGAAATGAAAAACTCCTTGCGACCGTGGCTGTAGCGCGAAGGGGCATCATGCGCAAGTATGCAGGCGTTGGACGCGTTGGACATTCTTGCTTGGCGGGACAGTGACAAGCGCCTCGGCTGGCTAAGAAGCCAGCGCAATCTTTTCGATCGCGCATGCGCTTCGCGCCGATGCTTTGCGCTTTCGACCAACCCAAGCGCGCGGGCATTCTGCACGCCAAAGGAGACGATCATGTTGGATGAACTTCGACACCGTTTCGCCCGCTGGCTTGCCTATCGCCAGACGCTTGCGAGCTTGAGGCGGGCCCCAGACAGCACACTTGCGGATGCTGGCATTTCTCGCGAAGAGATCCGCGAGCATGCCCGCCACGCCAGCGTGCGTCGTTGAGGAACCGGGCATGCAGATGATTGAGCTTTGGGATGGCCGCTCGGTACCGGGCATTGGCATCGGCACCTGGGCGGCGGGTGGCCCCGCGCGTTGGCGTGACACGGCGACAACCTATGGCGAGGTCGATGACATCAGGTCGCAAGCCGCGCTGGCGATGGCCTATGAGATCGGCGCGCGGGTGTTCGACACGGCGGCCGCCTATGGCGCCGGCAATGCCGAACTGATCCTCGGGCGAGCGTTGAAGGGTAAGGACGAAGCCGTCATCGTCACCAAGGTCGGCTATTTCGGCGATCCCGAAACGCGCAAGATTGCTCCCGAGGATGCCTCTGCCGCAGCGATCCGGACATCGATCGACAATTCGCGGCAGCGCCTGCAGCGCGATTGTATCGACGTCGCGCTGCTACATATCAACGAGTATCCGATCGAGCGCGCCGGCGAGGTGTTCGATACGCTCGGCCTGTTGCGCCAGGAGGGCAAGATCGGCGGCTTCGGCTGGAGCACCGATCACCGCGAACGGCTTGCCGCCTACGCGCCGCGCGAGGGCTTCGTCGCCGTAGAGAACGACTTCAATGTGTTTACCCCGGCGAACGGGCTGATGGCCGTTGCGGCGCGCGAGAACCTCGTCTCGTTCAGCCGGCTGCCGCTGGCAATGGGGTTGCTCACCGGCAAATACACGCCGGCCATGCGGCTGCCCACCAACGATGTGCGCGGCGGCAATGCCGAATGGATGGTATTTTTCAGGGATGGCGCCGCCAACCCGCACTATCTGTCAAGGCTCTCGGCAATCCGCGACCTGCTCACGTCGGGCGGACGCACGCTTGCGCAGGGCGCGCTCGGCTGGATCCTCGCCAAGTCGGCAATCGCGCTGCCGGTTCCCGGCTTCACGCGGCCCGAGCAGGTCGAGGACAATCTCGGTGCGCTGGAAAAAGGGCCGCTGCCGGCAGCGGTGATGGCCGAGATCGACGCCGTGCTGAAAATTGCCGAGACTGCTTAGGGTGTGGCGAATCCGAAATTCGCATTGGCGATAACGCGACCAACTTCGATCTCTCTGCTGTCTGCCGATATCGCATTTTTCTTAGTCAAGCTTCCGTGGCGCGATTGAAGGAGCGGCGGACACGCTCGAGTTGAAGGTCCGCCGCTCCGGTTTTCAGATCAAAGAGTGATGCTGCAACGGGAGATGGGTGGCGAGCTGCGCTTGAGCTGAGCCGCCGACCGCGTCGCTGTCGAGAGAGAGCGACCCGGTTGAGCTGTCAAAGATGATGTGGTGGGAACCATCATCCGTGGCCGTACCAGCAGGAGACGCATGCAATGAAAGCCCGCTCGACTTAAGCTCGGTAAGAGCGGCTTGATCGAGGTGGAGCTTGTCCTGAAGCTTGCTGAAGTCGAAGGCATCGTTGCCTCCGTGACCCGACATGATCTCGGCGGCGGCGCCGTTCTTTGCCTGGGCCCCGACATTTTCACCGCTCTGGACGGTCTGGGCGAACCCATGGCCGGTCAGGTTGGTTGCGGTTCTGTCGGAGTGATTGTTGGGGGCGAGAAACTCCGAGCCGGCAGAAAGAGCATGGCTCAACACAGCCAGCACCCGGTCAACGCCGCTGCCCAAATCCTCCATCTTGTTGCCGCCAGTGTCGACATGGGAGGTGTCGTTGCCGCTATGGCCCGCCATTTTGTCGGTGCTTGCACTTGCATGGGAGGCATCACTGGTGGCTTTTCCGTGACTGGCCGTGCGGTGGGAAGTCGCAGCTCCAGCAGAATTACTATCGCTAGTGCTGGCGTCGGAAGGGGCGATGGCGGTAGCAGTCGCAGTAGAAGTGCCATGGCTGGTCTTGGAGTCGGAGGCGGCCACAGTAGAGCTATTATCGGCAGCGGTGGCAGTGGAAGGCACAGTTGCAGTGGAACTGCTATCGCCCGTCGCGGCTTCGGAAGAGGCCGCGGCAGTCGAACTGGTATTGCCGGCGTCGTCGGAAGCGGCAGTTACGGTCGAACTGCCATCGCCGGTGGCGTCATGGGAAGGGGCAGTCGCAGTCGAACTGCTATCGCTGGCGGTGGCGTCGGAAGGGGCCGTGGCAGTCGAACTGATATCGCCGGTGGCGGCGTCGGAAGCGGCAGTTACAGTCGAACTGCTATCGCCGGTGGCGTCATGGGAAGAGGCAGTCGCAGTCGAACTGCTATCGCTGGCGGTGGCGTCATGGGAAGGGGCAGTCGCAGTCGAAGTGTTGTCGCCGGTGGCGTCATGGGAAGGGGCAGTCGCAGTCGAAGTGTTGTCGCCGGTGGCGTCATGGGATGGGGCAGTCACAGTCGAACTGCTATCGCTGGCGGCGGCATCGGAAGGGGGTGTCGCGGCAGCGCTGCCGTCGCTGGTGTCGGAAGGTTCGGCCCCGGTGGTAGCGAGGTTGTGCTCCCGGAAAACGGCTTGCAATTCGGAGGAGCTTTCAAGCGCGGTGTCGCCGTTCTGCGTTCCCCATTTGTAGGTGTAGTCGAAGCCGGGCGTCGGCACCAGTGCGGCCCAATGATCGATCATGGTTTGCATCTGTTCGGGGGTGGGCATGACATGTCTTCCGCCATCGGAAGTCTCCCAGTTACCGCCGCCAAAGGCCTGATATACCGGAACGATGTTGTTAGCCGGGATGCCCGACTTCACCGCTGCAGCCACGGCTCGATCGATCATGTCGTAATCGACCGTGTCCGTTCCCGTGCGCACCGGATAGGGGTCTATTCCGAAATAGTCGATATGCGTGTTGGCCGGATTGTAGGTGTTCGTAAAATCCGGATTGGTCGGGGACCCCATGTTCATCATGGTGATGAAGGTCTTGGCGCCTGGAAAATGCTCATGGATCCAGTCGGATTCCGCCTTCAGGTTCTCAGCGGTTGCGTAGGTGCCCCACCTGCCGGTGGGATCGGGCTCGTCAACAAGATAGAACCCAAACACATTCGGATTGCCGAGGAAGGGGGTCATTTTCTCGATGAAGGATGAGGTTACGCCCTCGTGCTCATTCAGGTAAACCAAACCCTTCATGCCATCCGGCAATGCGTTGACCTGGCTAACATATTGAACGTCGGCCAGATTGAAGCCAGCGTTTGCGATTTCGGTGGCGGAACCACCCGAGGTGTAGTGCAGAGTTGCCATCCAGTAATCCTTTTTCTCGTTCGATAGCGCCCGAGGCCTACCTACTAGAGGGTGTATATTAGCGCCAAATCACATAAAGACACCCGTTGATAAAATCATTGAGCGTTTGTTGGAATGCTGCATGCATTGTGGCTTATTTTGATAAAAACGGGTTGTACACAAGAAACTTATCGCTTTTCTTAGGTCACAATTCCGGCGGAATCGCGACTTTATTTTGAAATAGCTGTAGCTTCGCAACTTATGACGTTTAAATTACGGGAAATTACATTCTTGTTTGCTTTTGATTTGTCAATTTACCTTACGAGATGAAAATCAGACAGACGTTAACCACAAGAGCCAAACTGCTCCGTGGTCTCCCGTGGTCTCACTGCCGCAAGCAATTAGTTGTGGACAATTCGTAGGGATCTGCGCGCTCAGCGGGCGGCAGATCTCCGTGATCGAGATCAAGTCAATGTAGGAAGCCGCTCAAGGTGAGAATAGGGGCGGTTCCCAGCTGGAGCGCCTGCCGCACTCGCCCATGAGGAAGACTTAAGCGACATTAAAGCGGTTCGGCCCACGTTTACAAGCGAGCGACAACTGCGGAATGACTGCCGGGTTCGCGGTGCCTGGTTCCTGCTCTCGCGCTCAAGTAATTGGCAGTCCCGATTTATAGATCGTGATCTGCGAAGGGGCGGTTTGTGAAGCCATAGCCGCTATTGCGCAGCGGATCTGATAGCGGCCCAGGGATCTGATAGTCGATACCGGGCTCAGATGGGATCTGACCGTTCGTTGCCGACAAGAATCGAATAAGAGTAAAGAGACGAGAACCGGATTGGTCGCGAAGCCGTTTGCTTCGTCGTCGTGCACCGTGCGATGAGCCTCTATTTCACTGAGATGCACTAAGTCCGTTCAAGACACGGAAGCGGGCCGCGAACCGCGCCGAGTAAACTCGGTGGCGGGCAGATTCAAGCCACCCTTCAATGATACCCTGCTAGCGAACCCGCTGGTGACGAAGGTTGAGTATCAGCCCGAATGGGCACCCGCTTTGGAAAAATCCGGTGCTGAACAAAGACGGAGCGGCGGACCGGCTCGAGCAGAGGGTCCGCCGTTCCGGGTCGTTCAGATCACAAGGAACGAACCTGCTGCAAGCGACAGACCTGGAGAGAGCGTGGCGAACTGTATTTGAGCTGCGCCACCGATCCCGTCGCTGTCGAAAG
>NZ_JAMYSP010000047.1:0-39889 GCF_040322015.1 Mesorhizobium sp. M0208
TGATTGGAACGCTGGCCGGCTTCATATCGGAATGCTGGCCGGTCTTTGATCGGAATGGCGGCCGGCTTCACGTCGGAATCCGCACGCTGAACCGGCAGAGCGAGCACTATGCCGGCGAGGGCATCGACCTCAGCCTTTCCACACTGGCCGACCAGATTGGAGCCTGTACCGCGGCGCTCAAGTGTGGCGCGACAATTCTGATGAGGGCTTCGCGCAGGCCGTTTTCCGGAGATATAACCAGCGATGTTACAGCCTAGATCGAGCACGCCAATTGCCGACGAAGTGCACTGGTCGGACAGCCTCACGGCATACGATAAAGCGCATTTCACGACTTATATGCGGCTCCTAGACGCCTCCGCCGATGATGCGAGCGAAGAAGAGATGGCCCACCTCATCCTCGGCATCGATCCAGCACGCGAACCGGAGCGCGCCAGGAAGGCTCTTCGTAGTCATCTCGACCGTGCGAACTGGATGGTCACAACTGGCTACAAGGTATTGTTCGCCGGGTGAACAATCCCGCTGTGCGCTCCGTTTCGCCTTTGAAGCAAGGAAACGCTCCTTGAAAACGCGGTCTCGCAGAGGGTGCATTGCATGTAGTTCGTTGGCAAAGTCACCGTACCAATCGGGTGCAATAAGTTGCATCATGATGGCGTCTGGGAAGGAATGGCCCTGCATTGGAGGCGAATGGCCACCCGAAACAGCCTGTGCTCATGCTCAGGACTACCAAAGACGAATTCAGTTTCTCAAAGAATTGAAGATCGCGAGGAGGCCAGCAGGGCTACGGCCTGATCCTTGGTGTGCACGCCGAGCTTCTTCTTCGCATTCTCGAGGTGGAAAGCGACGGTGCGCGGTTTGATGCCCAAGATGCAGCCCATAGCCCAGGCAGACTTTCCGCGCGCCGCCCATTGCAGACATTCATATTCACGAGGTGTCAACGAAACGCCGTCCACTGTTCGGTTGCCGGACAGCTTTCGACGAGCATAAATGTGAAAAAATGTCGCCATGAGTTGGAGCGCCTGTTCATATCGCTCAGCAACGCGCAGGAATGCGGAATTGGGCTTATCAGCGGCAAAAGTCATCGCTGCAACACAGCCTCTACGATCGATAATCGGGATCGTCAAACCGCAGCGGATGCTGAACTGGGCCGCCTCATCAAAAAGCTTCTGTTGAGCCGGCGACATCTCAACGCCACGCAAATCCGATCCCCATGGAAACGGGCAGCCGCCACACCGCGCACGCATGATGACGGGATCGACTTTCTGATACTGGTTTTGCAGATAGTGCGCGGTCCAGGGAGGCGGATAATTCGAGATCAGCTTGGGCTCGCCACAAGATTGCAATGGCAACGCCAAATAGGCAAAGGTGAGTAGATCAAGTGCTGTGGCCGCCCCGGCCATGGCATCCCGGAAATCTGTTTCATCGACACTCTCCGACAGCTTTTCCACAAATGTCTCGAAGAGAAGCGGCATCTTCTTCGTCATTGTCCTGACTCGATCCCTCCATCCGTCTACTGCGCGCGACCCAGATCTGGAGACCCCGCCAACCCGGCCGCACAACTGGCCGGGTTTTGCAGGCATGGCCGGGCTGACCGTCGTTACAGAATGCGACGGAGCTTGCATGATCTTCGCACCGGTCGTCGCCAACCGCAGCTGCGCTGGACTGTTTGAACGGCCATCACCGAGAAGCTACAGCATCTTCCCAACCCAATAGTGCAATCAGAGAGGTTCTTGGGGCGAAATGAAATCCTCGCCGCCCCCGCATCATGCAATGGTGAGAAGTCATCCTGCGCCACCATGATCGGGGCCGTATCAAAGCCGTCATCAATCCAATGGTTGCCGCGTGAACGTCGGTCGACACGGAAGAGCACAACTGATAGGCTCATCTCGCCGCTTTGAGCGCTATGATCCGGACGTATTGTTGCGCCGCTTTCTGATTGTTGGTGGGCAGATCGACTCCAAACATTTAGCATGGCTAGAGGTGCCGCTGTTCTCCGCTAAATTCAAATACCAATCTATCATCTTAAGCCGGGCCCAACCCAAGCCGGCACTATCGCTCGACACTGCTGCGGCGACATTCGATTGAAGGCTCTGAAGCACTTTGCGAAGTGCGAAGCAGACGTAAACCCGCAGGCCATGGCAATGTCGATGATGGGCATCCGTGTGCCTTCGATCAGGCGCTTCGCATGGTCTGTGCGAATCCGGAGATAGTGACGCACTGGCGGAAGTCCGATATGGGAAGCGAACAAGCGTTCCAGCTGGCGCCGCGATACTCCGGCCCGTTGCGCGACATCCTCCATTGTCAGCGGGAACTCCACATTTTCTTCCATGATCCGCATTGCCATCAGGAGCTTGTCGCTCACACCGGCAAAGGCTAGACCCGACGGCCCGGTCTGGCGGTTTGATCCTGAGCGCTGACCTTGGACAGTCGCGTGGCGGCAGACCTCCTGTGCAATATACCCGCCGGCATGGCTGCCGATCAGATCGATCGCCAGGTCGAAAGCTGCCAGTTCTCCCGCGCAGGTTGAATACTGGCCGTCTTTGACAAACAAGGAATCGCTTATGCGGGGCTGGTTGAACACTTCGGCGAAAGCAGCGAGCCGCGACCAGTGTATCGTGCAGCGTGTGCCTGCCAGAAGGCCCGTCCGAGCAAGCAGCCATGTCGCTGTCCCAACCGCAGATATCGGCACCCCGCGACGCGCCATCGTTCGCAGAAATCCGTTGAGTTCAGGCGTCAGTTGCTGTTCTACCAGCTCGCCCGTCACGATAGCGAGCTGGTTCGGTCTGCAATCGCCCGAACCGGCAAGCAGCTCGTCTATCACGACATCAACGGCAACCGAAAGGCCGTTGGCGCCCTCGATTGGCCGAGCGTCAAGCCCCGCGATTCGCCACCGGAACAGCGGGAGCCTCGATACCGTGTTGGCGATGCGAAAAGGTTCGACATAGGCGTGAAGCGCCAGGTGCGAGAACCCGGGTAACAAAAGAGCCACCAAGTCAAACGGTCGATCGGCCGCCGCCGAAATATTCGGCGTGGCCAACGACGTCATTGCGATGATGTTGGCGGGCGCGTTCACTAGGATCCGTACGTGACTACCGGCTCACCGAAGATGCCGGGTTCCGGTTTGACACCGAGGCCTGGCAGCTGGGGTACGGCGATGTGACCATTTTCGATGACGATGGGATTCTTCGCGTCGAAATGTCCTTCGATATATTCCTGCGCGATCCAGGCGCCCTCGAAACGGCGCGGCTCCACAGTGGAAGCTAAATGCACGCAAGCCGCCGCGATTATGTCGCCACCCCATGCGTCATCACAGCTGTGCGGTAACGAGCGGATGGCGCAAAGGTCACGCATCGTCGCCATTTTGCTGAGGCCGCCAAGACGGGTGACCTTGAAGCCGAAGCCATCTGCGATGCCGAGGGAGATCGCCCGGAGCACTGCATTCTGATCTTCGGTGTTCTCATCCAGATAGATCGGATGCGTGACCCTGCCCTTTAGAGTGGCGACCTCATCCATAGTGTTGCAGGGCTGTTCGAAAACAAAGGGTATCGCCTGGCAAAGCCGATCGAGATGGATCGCTGCAGCGACAGTGAGGCCCCTGTTGCCATCCACTGCGATACGCGCATTATGGCCGACCACCTCCCAAACCTTGTGAACCGTGGCGACATCCTTTTCGAGATTTCGGCCCGAGATTTTGACCTGCAGGCGTGGATAACCTGACTTCACCTTGTCGTTGGCAATCCTGGCCGTTTCGTCCGGTGAGCCAACAATCAGCGAGTAGTAGGACGGGACGCGATCGGTCAGGGCGCCGCCCAACAGCGTTGAAACCGGCACTCCCAGCCGTTGCCCAAGGAGGTCGAGAAACGCTATGTCGAACGCTGCCTTGGCATAGCCATGCCCGTTCAAGCGCTCGTCCATGCGATTGGCGAGAAGCCTGATCGAGGCAATCTCCGCGCCCATAAGACCTGGCGCGATTTCGGCAATCGCCGCGCGTGCGCCGAGTGCATGATGCGGCTGATAAACCGGCCCTACCGGGCAGGTTTCGCCCCAGCCAGTCAACCCGTCATTTGTCACAACCTCAACAAGGGTGCTGTCAAGCGCGTCGACGTCGGTGCTTGCCATTCGATAGGTGCCACCTTTAACAGGCAGCTTGCTACTATAGACGTTGATCCGGTCAATGCGCATGATGCTCAGTATTCCTCGTTGAGTGCCTCGACGGCGGGGATTTCCCTTGAGCGACGATCGATATAAGCGCGCAATTCCTCGTCCTTCGCGACGTCGAGCTTAGGTTCTTCATATTCGGCCAGAAGGCGGCGCGCATGATCGAGGGCACGTTGCTTGATATCCTTGGAGCCACTAGCGTACCACTGCTCGATCGAGTTATTGTCGAAGAGTTTCGGAATAAAGAAGGCCTTCTCGAAGTTCGCCTGTGTATGCGGATGGCCAAAGTAATGGCCGCCTGGGCCGACATCGCGGACCGCGGCCAGGGCTTCATCAAAATCGTCCCACTGGATGCCTTGCGTCATGCGATAGCCCATGGCGCAGACTTCGGCGTCGACAACGAACTTTGCGATCGAGCAGTGCATGCCGGCTTCATTCCAGCCAGCCGAATGCCAGATGTAGTTTGCGCCAGACATCAGCACGGCCATCATCGTCATCGCACTTTCATAGCCAGCTTGCGCATCGAAGATCTTGGCTCCACCGAGCAGGTTCGAAGTGCGCCAGGGCACGTTATAGCGACGAGCCATCTGGCCGATCATGAAATTCATGAGCGATATCTCTGGCGTTCCCGCCATCGGCGCTCCCGATTGCATCGACACGGTCGACAGGTAATGCCCATAAATGGCAGGGCAGCCCTTGCGCACCACCTGCGTGTAGGCGAGTGCCGAAAGCGCCTCCGCATTGAGCTGCGCCACTGCCGCCGCGGTGGAGGCTGGCGTGTTCGCGCCGCCGAGAACGAAGGGCGAGCACAAGACGGGCTGGTTGCGCCGGCAGAAAGCACGCATGCCGCCCAGCATGACCTGGTCCCATACCAGCGGCGAATTGCCATTGCAGTTTCCGGTAGTCACTGCGTGCTTCTCGAGGAAGCCCTCGCCGAAAAGGATCTCGCACATGTCGAGCACGTCCTCGGCATTTTTGGGCGAGGTGGTCATGCCCATGAATATCTTGTCGGAGTGCTTCATTGACGAATAGGTGATGTGCAGGTGCCGATGCGCGACAACAATGTCCATTGGCTCGACGATGTGGTGCGCCGATGAATGCAACGCCGGCATCATGTGAGCCAGCTTATGGAAGGTCCCAAGGTCCGCGATCGTCGGGCCACGCCTGACGTCATCAAGGTCGCGCATGTACGGCGCGCCGGTCATCGGCACGAAGATGGATTTGTCGCCTCCGAGCTCGACATTCTTCGCTGGATCTCGCGCGAAGTACTGGACGTTGGGGGGAATGGTCTTGATCAGCTCCATGACCAGGCCGCGATCGAGATGAACGCGGTCATCCGCGCGAACGTCCGCTCCGGCTCTCTTCCAGTCCTCAATCGCGATCGGATCGCGAAACACCACGCCCACTTCTTCCAGGATGGCGAGAGAAGCCTCATGAATACGTTCAACCTGCTCGACATCCATCGGCTCTATCACAGGCAGGCCCCGCTTCAGCGTCGGCAACATGTCGACCTTTGGCGCCGTGCGGATCGTCCGCCGCGCTTCCCGCCCTCCTCTACGAGAAAGTTGTAGTTGAGCAGTCATGCCGGCCTCCAAGAAAAACGATGCAGCCTGTGTGGGCCGGCCGGAACTATTGCCGGAGTCTGAAGGTTTGACCTACTGCAAAACTCTCACGCGTCTGTTGATTAAAGCGCCGCGGCAGACGGGCACGTCCATCAGGTTGCTCGCGTCGGAGTTCAGTTTCGTGGCTGACAGTAGCGGCGCCGACAGCACTTACTCGGCTTTATTCCAGAGCCACTAGATGGAAGAAGAAACCAGCCAAGGCAGCGGCGCAGGTACAATCGACGAGACGCCACCGAAATAAAGTCAATCGGGAGGCTACTTTTTTGCGCCGACGAGCTTCCGCGGCTCCGTGCTAGCAGATTTTTGCTTGGTATTGGTGGGGGACCCAAAGTTGTGACTCTAGGAGCCAACTTGGGAGCTGAATTTCGCAGCATGGGATGGAAGGAATGAGATTTGCGGGATCTGCGACAGCCGCCGTAGCAGATTCGTCGCGAACTCCTGAGAAGGCCCACGCCCCGAATATCGGTGCGCGCATAGTTTGGTATGATTTCCAGCTAAACCGCCTCGAAAGACACAACAGTACCCCTCAACACGTTGTCCGGCGTTCCGAGGGGTGGATTCCGACTCTTTAGGCGAAGGACCGACCGGAAGAATCCCCATCAGAACAAACAAACAAACGGGGAATGATCGCAATGAGGCATCTCGCCCGAGGCACGACTCCACGACGGCTCGCATTTCATGACGGAGTCGTCGGACAGAACTTGATCGAAATCGTTGGTGCACCAAGCGCCCGGAAAGACATGGAGACGAAGTTGTCGAATAACTGGAAATATCAACGCGCCAAGAACGCCATCGATGCCCGTTTCAAAGACGTCGAAACGGTGACGGTTGTCGACTACACCCGTGACACGTCATTGACGTCCATACCGACGAACAAAGCCTACCGAATGGATGCGGTTCACCTCTATGTGGACATGTTGAACCTCCGTGACATGCTCGAAAGCACCGACGTGGAGGGCGAGACCTGTCACAAGAGGACGCTCCGCTTTCTCAATCTTCACTACAGGGCCGTACGCAGAATCTTAGCGGCGTCGGATGCCCTGCGTGTCGATTTTCACAACCAGCGCCTCCACGCGGTTGTCGCCAAGCCCTACGGCGAAGATTCGGAAGGCGATCGCGTGAACCGAGCGGTGGCGATTGCACGATTGATCAGCGACGTCCTGCAGGAAACGGGCGACGACGATGAGAACATTCCCGCAGCACAGGTTCGCATCGGCATAGACAGCGGCCGCGCGCTGGTCGTCAACAACGGTCGCGGCGGCAATCGGGAACCACTATTCCTTGGCCGCCCTGCCAATATGGCTGCAAAGATCGCGTCGAACGGAACCGACGTCGGAATCTCTCTCAGCAATGAGGCACGATCTGCAATCGGCCTTGAAGAGCTCGATGCCGAGGACATCCCGCTTACGCCATTGACCGAGGAAGAGATCGCCGAGTGCCAGGATGCAGCGCAGCTCGGCTTGAGCAAGGACACGCTGGTGTCCGAATGGCGCGCTGACAACAAGAACAATCCGATCGGCTCCTTTGTTTTCGCGCGAGTCACGCCACCCCTGAGAGATCTCGACATCTCGCTACTGACGCCGGGCAACTCAAGGCGCATGGAGACGATTTCGGTCTACGCTGACGTCGACAATTTCACGGCCTACGTGGATGCCCATATCGACGACGATCCGGAAGACGTTGTTCGCTGTCTCCATGTCATCCGCTCAGAGCTTGATCGAGTTCTTTCTTGCGACTTCTCGGGACGTCGTATCAGGTTCATCGGTGACTGCATCCATGGCCATTTGATGGAGGGAACCGCCTTTCAGACCTACACTGAGGACACGGTATCGACTGGAACACTCTGCGCCGGCGCCCTCAGGAGCAGCTTCGACCTGGCGCTTGAGCGGCTGCGCGCAAATGACGTGGATACGGACGATCTGGGACTGGCGATTGGTTTTGAGTTTGGACCAACTGCCATCACCCGACTTGGCATGCAGGGCAATCGTGTTCGCTGCTCCACTGGACGAGCAGTCTTGGGATCAGAGGACGAACAGAAACGCTGCACTGGCGAGCAGACGGCAATCGGCCAAACCGCATATGACGGAGGCCCGGCATCGGTGCGCACGCTCTTCGGAACGTCGAGGCGAAAGTCCGGCCTCACCTATGATGTGGTGCTCGAAGCGCTCGTTGCCGATGAAAACAAGGTGGCCAAAGCCATCCACGGTGCCGCTTACGCGGTGGTGAGTCCTTCAATAGCCAGAGCTGCCGAAGCGCCATTTCGACCTTACTTGGAGAAGCGCTAACTCCATGTCGGCCGTGCGGCTTCTGACTGAGACTGCAACCTTGAACCATGCCGTCCTCATGCGCGAGAACGGCGACAGCGCAATCTTTGCTGTCCAGCCCGCGCTTGCTTCCGGTGCCCCAGCGACTAAATTTCTTATTGAGATCACGCGGGTCGGCGAGACAGTCAAAGCTCGCGAGGTGAAGCCAGACCGCCTTCCGTCATTCTGCCCGGAACGTCACATAAACTTCGATGGAAGCTTCTGCCTTTTTTGGGCGGAGCTCGAGCGTCACACCATCGACAATCATGAGGCGGCGGCGGGATGGTGGGGGAAGTTGCTCATTTTTCTCCTTAGGCAGGGCACTGCGGCGGTGCTCCGCTCATGGCCAGGGAAGGCCGATGCTAGAGCCCATGGGCCAGAGGCAGCGAGATTTCAAGCGGTCGCAGAATTCAATGCGTCCAATCTCGGCAAAGCATTCATATCCTCTCTCCGAGAGGAGCGTTTTTCGACCGTGGAGAAGCGAGTAAACAACGAGCGTCGGGTCCGACTGCTCCTGAACGGTAAGAGGATACTGTCGGTAGTTCGAAACGATCGTCGCGTGATGACGCTTCGGCAAAGATGCAAATGCGGCGATGGGAACCGGCCGATTTCCGCCTGCTCGGACCACGCAGATGTCCTCGCCGATTTCGCGCTGGCGTTAGATGGCTGGCGTGAGGCGGAGCAGTCGTTCTTCTACAGTTTCAAAAACACAACGCTGAAATGCTGCGGGACAATGGACAACTGCCCTCTCGCCGACTTTCTGGCCGTGCAGTTGGATGAGGCAGCATAGGATTTCAATGGCCAAGAACGACCAGCAAGATACTTACGAGAAACTGCTTTCGGCCAATCACGGCCGGATGCTGGACCTTGTAAAATTTGCAGAAACGAAGAACGCGGCTCTGCTCACGTTTTGCTCGGTTTGGATGGGATCGATCATCACGATGCTCCGATCTCCGGACGAACCAGCCATGGGCTACCGCGCAGCGTTCCTCGTCGTTCTTCCGCTCTTGGCGGTGGCGGCAGTCATATCGTTGACTTCATTCCTGCCAAAATTCCTACATCACTTTCATCGGGCCGCAGATGGCTCGACGAACCTCCTCTATTTCGGCGACATCGCAAAACTGGAAGCCGGGGAATTCGGTGAAGCCGCCAAGAAGCGATATTTTCCGGAGGAAGGGCAATCCGCAACCGATGACTATCTAGACGACATGGCTCTCCAGGTTGCGGTACAGGCCCGCATCGCAAATCGTAAATTTAAGAGTTTCAACGCAGCCGGCCGACTCGTCATTGCTTCATGTGTCTGTATGGCAACGCCACCGGTTGTCTGGGCTCTTCAAACAACATGGGCAACCGTTCAGCGTTGGGTTATTGCAAGTGGCTAGGCGGTTGTCGACGTCAGAATGTGCGGTCAGGTTCGCTGGAAAGCTCGGTATGGCCAAGGACGACGCAGGATCGGCTAACATCGCAACCGCCTGTAAGGAGCTTTTGACCAGATCGCAAAACCCGAACGCCGTACACTGCGCAGGCATGGTCGACGGCTGCGCGCACCAGTGAAGTCGCGGCATAAACCTCAAACGCCAGTGTCTTTCCGACGCTGCCTTCAGCCGACAACCAGGCGTACTGGTTTGCCTACGCGGGCCAGCATGCTCACCAAGGCATCCATCGTGAATTTGCTGGTCTTCCTGTTCACGACATCGGAGATGCGCGGTCTGGTCACATGAAAAATCTTGGCAGCCTCCTCCTGTTTCAAGTGGTTCTCCTGGATACAAACAGCCAGCTCTCCCATGAGCTGCTCCTTCAAGAGAGGAGCTCCTCGATATGCTTTCTGGACTCCCCGTGATAAAGCTTGGCTTCATTTTTCCGAAAAGCCCAGTTCCGCGAACAGATTAGCTCCCGGCTTCGTAACATGCCTGATTTCGGTGGCAATTTCACTCATTTGCTCAAACCTCTTCCGAATGACTGCCTTGTGGCGTGCAGAAGCAATCTCCTTGTCGTGTTTTGACGTGGCCTCCGTTTCTTCTAGAAGCAGTGAAGGACATCGATCGCTTACGTCGCCGGCAACCACACGCCCCCCCGCAACTCTCTGGAGATCGCTTGCCCGGTATCTCCCCCCGCGCCTGTTATCACCGCAGTCTTCGTCTTCTCAACGCCAGTCACAGGCTAGCCATCTTTAAAGGGATAGTTCGGTTCATAGTCTCTGAAAGGCTGCTGAAGACCAGTGGGGCAGCCCTGCAAAAGTCTCACCCCCTTGTTTAGTTGCCAAGCGCAGACAATTCCCGGGCATGTTCCGCTGCAGCCGCGTCGGACATGGATTTGGCAGAGTCGCAGATCGCGAAGCATGGTTCATACAAATCTCCTATGTTCCGCCGCAAATGGGTGGGGATCGCAGCCATAGTCGGTCGAAACGCAGGCTATCGCGTCGCCTTGTAAATGGTTGTCCCAACATATTCAGCCGGCTTGCTCTATTTGTCGCGCGGCGCGATTATCGAAGTGTTTGGAGCTTGAGATGGTTCGCCGCTATTATGACCTGCCGTCCCTGACTGCTTTAGCTGTTTTCGAGGCGTCTGCCCGGCACCTGTCATTCAAATTGGCTGCTGCGGAACTGAACGTCACTCCTGGCGCCGTCAGCCGACAGATAAAAGCGATCGAGGACGAACTGGGGGTTCCGCTGTTTACCCGATTGGGAACCGGTGTGGCGCTGACAAGCGCCGGCGAAGATCTTTATGGCGTGTTGGCCAGCGGTTTTTCGCGGGCCGCAGACATCGTCCGAAATGTGAAACGCGGCGACCGTTCCAAGAACGTCACGCTGGCGTGCACGGACGCCTTCGCGTCGACGTGGCTGATTCCACGGATGCCGGACTTCTGGACACGGTACCAGGATATTGCCGTTGACCACCTTATCTCGGACAATCCTCGCGATTACCGCCGAGCCGAGGTCGAATTGCGCATTCGCTACGGGTTCGGATCGTGGTCGAATGAAGATGCTGAGCTCCTTTTCGATGAAACAATCTACCCGGTATGCGGACCGGGATTTGCAAGCAAGCATCGCGATGCAACGGCTGAGTCGTTGGCCGACCTCCCCTTGCTGCATGTTGACTGGGTGGATCCCGACTGGGCTGGCTGGGACGAGGTCTTACGGCGCGCGGGGGTGTCGCATGGGCCGACCCGCGGTCGCCGCTTCGGCAAGTTCTTTGTGGCGCTTCAGGCTGCTCAAGCCGATCAAGGGGTGGCTGTTGGCTGGCACCGCCTTGTCAAGGCGCAGATTGACGAAGGGAAACTCGTCAGACTGACCGATCTCGAGCTCCCAGCCCCTGGCAGCTACTATCTCACCTGGTATCAAAATCGCACGCTTTCCCCTGCCGCCCAGAGCCTCCGTAGCTGGATCCGGGAAGCGGCCGCGCAAGAACGAGAAAGCTAGAGCTCTCTGCCGGCGCGCTTCTGCATCGCCCACAGCTTCAGCGGCGCGCCGATCGACATCAGCGGTTCTGGATAAAGCCGAGCCGGGGCTGGCTCTTTCAGGGCGTCTGCAACCATTGGCTCGTTACTGCCAACGGCAAGATCGGCAGCCAGCATTCCGTAGAGGGTGCCTTGCACCGTTCCGAGACCATTGCAGCATCCAGCTACGAACACCCTCTCATCGACTTCGCCGAATGCAGGAGCGGAGTTGAGGGAAAGGCAAAGGTGGCCTCCCCATCGAAACTCCATAGGTATTTCACCCAGCATCGGGAAGCGCGCCTGGAATGATCGCTCGTGCACGGCGCCGATCCGACGGATCCTCTTCTCACTGGTGGACATGTCCGGATTATGGGTGAAGGTGTTGCGGACGACGATCCGATCGCCGATCCTCCGGATGGTTGATCCCATCGGGTCGGCCGGGATCAAGCCCCAATGCGGCTCACCTCCCAGCGCTGTCTGTTCGCTCTTGGAAAGCGGCGTCGTCATGCTGGCGTAAGTGAACACATGCAGCAGGCGTTTCTTGAAGAAGCCAAAGCTTTCGAGATGACCGTTAACGGTGAGGATCAACCGTGGCGCGGTGATCTCGCCCTCGGCCGTCTTGGCAGTGTGCAGTTTGCCTGTTTGCAGAGAAGTCACCGGTGAATTCTCGAATAGCTGCACACGCCTCGACAAACCTTCGGCGAGTCCACGAATGAAGCCGGCCGGCTGTGCCATTACCGTTCCAGGCGTAAACGTACCGCCGACGAAGAACTCGGTTCCGGTGATTTCCTTCAACTGCAGCGCGTCGAGCCGCTCGAATGGCTCGCCTAGCCCCGTCAGGTGTTTTTCGAATTCGCGCAGGACGGCAACACCGTGATCGGTTGCGGCTCCGTGGTACTTGCCGGCCCGAACGAAGTATTTCTGCAACGCATATTCGTCCGCGGCCGAAGCCGAAAATTCGATCGCGGCGCGGTTCATGCGGATGCGCTTGCGGTCGCGGTCCTGACTTCCGCCGTAATGCTCCCCACCGAGCTCGTGCGGCAGATCGATCATGAAGCCGGAGTTGCGCCCGGCAGCACCCCAGCCGACGCGCTGAGCATCGATCACCACTATGCGCTCGTTCGGCACCAGTTGTGAGAGGCGCCGCGCGGCCGCCAAGCCAGCAAACCCAGCTCCTACAATGAGCCAGTCCGCCTTGTGACGGCCGCGCAGCACCTCAGGTGCCTTGGGAGGCGGCAGAATACCGTACCAGCCGGGCATGGATGTGTCCGCAGGCGTGCGGACAGCCTCATAATCGCTCATCGATGCGACTAGGCTAGTCTACCGAACGCGAGACCTTAGGATCGGAGATGTCCGCCCAGATGGTCTTGAGTTCAGTATATTGGTCGTGGGCATGCAAAGACTTGTCTCGTCCCCCGAAGCCCGAAAGCTTGAAGCCGCCGAAGGGTGTCGAGACGTCTCCTTCGCCGTAGCAATTGATGGTCACCGTCCCGGCGCGAATGTCCCTCGCGATGCGATGCGCCTTGCCGAGATTGGCAGTAAAGATCGATGCTGCAAGCCCGTATTGCGTGTCGTTGGCGACTCGAAGCGCCTGGTCAGCGTTGGCGACTTTGATTACCGACAGCACTGGACCGAAAATTTCCTCTCGCGCAATCGCCATTTCGGGCGTGACATCGTCGAATATGGTCGGCTCGATGAAATAGCCTTTGCCGTACTTGTGTGCGCTGCCGCCCGTGACGATCCTGGCGCCTTCCTCCCGCCCCTTCCTGATGTAGCCCAAGATGCGGTCGAACTGCTCCTTCGACACAATGGCGCCGAGCCGATTGCCCGGATCCAGTGGCTCGCCCAAAGGCCATTCCTTTAGCTTGTGGAGGACGGTTTCCACCAAGCGATCCTTGATCTTCTCGTGTACGATCAGGCGGGAATTGGACGAGCAGTTCTCGCCCATGTTCCAGAAAACAGCTTGGGTGACGTGCTGTGCAACAACGTCGAGGTTCTCGGCGTCTTCCAGCACGATGCATGGGTTCTTTCCGCCGCATTCGAGCACGACGCGCTTGAGATTGGACTTGGCGGAATATTCCAAGAATTTCCGGCCGACGTCAGTTGACCCGGTGAAGGCGACCATGTCGATATCGGGATGCACGCCGAGTGCCTTGCCGGTCACTTCGCCCGGACCGGTGACGATTTGCAGGACGCCTGACGGCAGCCCGGCCTCATGCGCCAGTTCGGCGATCCGCAACGTCGACATGTTGGTCTGCTCGGCCGGCTTGACAATGACGGAGTTCCCCGTCGCAAGTGCCGGACCGATCTTCCAGGCCAGCATGAGGATCGGGAAATTCCAGGGCAGAACGCAGGCGACCACGCCCAGCGGCTGGCGCACGATCATCGACACGACATCGTCGCCCGAAGGTGACGTCTGGCCGTAGAGCTTATCGGTGGCTTCCGCATGCCATTCCAGGCAATGCAGAGCCTCGGGGATGTCTATGGTTTCGACGTCGAAGATCGGCTTGCCGCTTTCGAGCGTCTCAAGTACTGCAAGCTCATGGGCGTTTCGCTTCATCAGTTTCACGAGCCGCCGCAGGACGCGCTTGCGCTCGCTCGGATGCGCACGCGACCAGGCGCCCGATTCAAACGCCAGTCGCGCCTTCTCGACAGCGAGATCGACATCGGCCTGGCCGCAGGAAGCGATCTTGGCGATGACCTGCCCTGTCGCGGGATTGATGGTCTCGAAAGTATCCCCAGATTGTGCAGCCCGCGCCTTGCCATCTATTACTGCGCTGGTCGGCAGTGGCAGGCTGCCCGCTAAGTTCTGGTACTCATCACGCGTTAATAGCGATGACATTCTCGGAAGCCCTCTTCTGGGATTTTACGGTGATTGACGCGATGACTGCCTTAAGAGTGCGGATCGTCGACTCGAGTTCCCGCTTCTGTTCGTCGCCGAGTGCCCGCATCGGCAGGCGCACGGGCCCAGCCGGCAATCCAGCCAATTCGCACCCGAACTTGATGCTCTGGACGAATTTGCCGCCCTGTTCGAGAAGCCTCATCAGAGGCAGAAGCGCCGACATGATCTGCCGGCCCTTGGTGAAGTCCTTCTCGATCACGCAGGCTTCGTATAGCGCGAGGTGCTCTGTCGGCAGGCAGTTGCCGGCGCCGCAGACCCATCCTTTTGCGCCCCAGGCGAAGAATTCAAGCGCCTGATCATCCATGCCGCAGAACAGATCGATGTGCGGGTAGTCACGAGCCAAGGCGTGCAGCTGGTTCATGCTGCCGCTGGATTCCTTGATGGCACAGAAATTGGAGCTGCGACCGACCCGGTCCAGGAACTCGACGTCCATCATCGTGCCGGTGCGTCCGGGATAGTTGTAGAGCATCGCCGGTAAATTGGCGGCCTTGTCGATCGCAAGTGCATGATTGGCAAGTTCGAGCTGCGTGGGAACAGCGTAGTACGGCGAGCCGATCAGGATGCCGTCGTACTTGAGGTCCTTTGCAATTAACGCGTATTCAATGCAGTCGTCAGTGCGAATGGCGCCGACGCCGGCGATTAGGGGCATCTTCCCCTTCACCACGTTCCTGGCAAGCTTAAGAAGGCTGACACGCTCGTCGCGTGACTGGGCGTAGTACTCTCCTGTCGTGCCACCGACAATGATACCGTGGACGCCAGTCGAGACTAGGTGCTCGACCATGACGCAGAAACCGTCACGGTCGATCGACCCGTCCGCGTGAAAGGGCGTTGTGACGGGCGGAATAACGCCTTTGAACGACATCTGCCTCGCTCCAGTTTGGGGCTACAGGTAAGTGTTATATGCAAGCTGAGGAGTGGGAGCAGCCGAAATAAAATCATCTGGCAGGCAACTTTTTTGCGGTTCTGGCCGTATCGAGCCTGCCTATGAGAACCGGCGTGTCGGGCTACGAACTGTTCGCTCATCGGGCAAAGGCGTTCAAAGGCACACGCCGGGCGCGAGCTCTACCTTCAGGCGTTCCGCTCTTCGGTCTAAATCTTCCGAACCACTTGCTCACCCGCTCCGCCCCCGCGACAGGCGCCGGCTGTCGTTCCACGTCAGTTGGTATCCTCCCGATGGCGTCCAGTTCGAGGTCGGTGATCTTGATGAGCTTGCCCTCTTGGACAATGTTCGCGCCAGCCGGTTGCCAGCCCACGGCAACGCCCCTGATCAGCCGGAGGGCTTGCAAAGCCACGAAAAACTTGCTCGCCCCGTGCGTAATCCCCGCACGCCGCAGGACTCGTCTCATCCGGCCCAGTCGGTTCAATCCATCCCACATTCACGAGCAGCAGTTGGGGCAAGCACTTGGGGGTTGCTCGTTGTGCTCCTGGGCGAAGCCGGGACCGCAGACTGGGTAGATGATGCGCCCAACAACAGTTCCGCTGTCTCGTCAGGCCATGAGCCGCACCCATAGAGGATGCGCAGCTCGACTTGTGCGCCCGCAATAGTCGCGGAACTGTCGGAAATTACATGGTCAACTTTGATACAGCATGCAGTGCAATACGCCGGCATGCGCGGCGTCAACCACATCGACGCGAGCGCATCGCTGTAGGCATCGTGACGTTCCCGGAACGATCGCGTCTGATGGTCCTGACGACATCGGACGCCTTGGAAAAGCTGCTTGCCAGCACGCTGTAGATGTCTTTGCCAGAGCTGGTAAGCATCACGGCGGTTCCTCGCCTCACAAACAGCGGAACACCAAGTTCGTCCTCAATGGCTTTGATCTGCCGCCTGATTTCTCCCGATGTCACGCCCAGCTCGGAAGCCGCAAGCTTGAATGAGAGATGGCGTGCCGAGGCCTCGAACGCCGTGAGGGCTGTTAGTGACGGGAGATCGTAATATCGAGGAACCATGGAAGAAACCAATCAGATCGGGACTCGCGAACCAAACAAGGGTATCCGCTCGTCCTCTTGCCCATAAAGGACCGCCGCCATTTTGACTAATTACGTCAGCCTCTTAACGGAGTGCGACCGTCTGCCGTGGCCCCAGCAAATTGCGTACCAATTGGCGCACCGTTTCAGCTGCACCACTTCCCCTTCTGCCCGCCCCTGGCGCCCGTCATGTGAGTAATTGCAGCTCCGCTCTCATTACGCTTTGGCCAAGTGAGCGTAACTAGCCGCGAAACGCGCGAATTTGTGCTCGCCGCACGTCACCGGGTTGTAGCGAAGCGGGTTGCTGTCCGTGACGCATGAGGGCAATGGTTCGATGATCGCGTCGAAATCAGCGTCAATAAAGAAGGGATTTGAGTATCGCTCGTGTCCCGAGGTATTCACCACGCGGTGCATGTTCGCCAGGTAGACAGCATTGGTGAGCCGCTGAATCAGATCGCCAATGTTGATTACGAATGTGCCGTGGATCGGAATGCCCTCGACCCAATCGCCATCTCGGTTCATGACCTGAAGACCACCCACGTCGTCCTGCGCCAGGATGGTCAGATTGCCGTAGTCCGTGTGGGCGCCAATACCTATGATCTCTTCGCCAATGTAGCCACTCTGCGGCGGATAATGAAGCAGGCGCTGAATGCTGATCGGGTTGCGCATGAAGGTTTCGAAATAGCTTTCCGACTGGTCCAGGCTGAGCGCGATTCCCTTCAAGAGTATTTTAGCGAGATCCACCATTTTTTGATGGTATCCGTATGTCAATTTCTGGAACTCGGGCAAACTTGAGGGCCACTGGTTGGGGCCAAAAAACGGACCTTCCAGCGTCGAACGTTCAGGTCCGATGTCAAAGCACTCCTTCAGGTCTTTCGTCTTGCCCGGATCGGTGTTCTCCCCGAACGGCTCAATGTATCCGCGGAGCGCCACATCGGATTTGCTAACGTGCAATGTCATCTTCTGCGACGTGGGCAGATCAAAGAACCGACGGCTCACATCGAACACCGAATCCACAAAATCCTGCGGAATACCGTGGTTCTTCACATACATGAACCCAGTGTTCGACAACGCCCAACGTATCTCCTTCGCCACCCTGTGCTTGTTGCTGCCATCGAGAAGCGGCGCGATGTCAACGACCGGCAGCTTGTCAAAGCTTTCGCGTTTCGCGCGCAGCTTGTCGTCCAGTTTACCTACGAGACCTTTGCGCATTAATCACCTTTGTTTGACGATGGAGCCGAAACAACGAATTGGACATTTTTGACTAGCAGCATGAAGAATTGCCGGGAAGGTTGGTATCTGGCGCGATGCGTTCTTCCGTGGTGCCATGCTCAACAATGTAGAAGACACCGAACTCCTGGCAGGGGATCCGTAGGCGATCGCGGCTCTTCGTGTCTCTTTGAATAGGCTGCAAGTCATCGCCAGCGAGTTTTGCGATGGCGTCATCATGGCCGCTGCTCCGTTGGTGCACTGGCCTTCATGGGCACCTGGAAAACCCAGTAGTGCGCGTCCTCCTCCGCTACGTATCTGCCGTCGTTTAGACGCTGTGCCGGTATGAGGATGCCCGCATTTTGTAGACTCCGCACCTCATCTTCAAAGGATGTGGTCTCCGCATAGCTCTTCCGGGTGCTTACGATGACGAATCCGTTCGGGCGCGTGACGCGGGCCAGTTCGCGCAGTGCATCTGGTCGGACATGCCCGAGCGTGAAGACGCCGCAGCAGACCGTGATGTCATAGCTCGCGCTGGAGTAGTCGGAGAGCGGCCCGTTAAGGTCGACATCGCCTCGGACATTGCGGTAGACGCAAGTTTGCTGGGCCTTTTCGGCCATCTCCACGGAGAGATCAAACCCGTCGATCAACCGGAACCCGAGGCGTTTCAGTTCCACGCCCACGAGGCCTGTTCCGCAGCCAGCGTCCATGATTGCGATGGCTGCTCGGTGCCCAGCCAAATAGGCCGTCTGCATGGCGCCCGCGAGTTCCGCCACGATCATCGGCCCGCAGTATCCATCGCGGCCCACATCCGAATCGTAGGAACTGGCCCATCCGCGATAGAAGTGGGCCAAGCGACCGGCGTCGCTGTCGAGAGCGTGGGAATCCTTAATGCGCTTTCGGGCGGCTTGCTCCAGTGCCGTCTGCCG
This sequence comes from Mesorhizobium sp. M0208, assembly GCF_040322015.1. Classification (NCBI taxonomy): domain Bacteria; kingdom Pseudomonadati; phylum Pseudomonadota; class Alphaproteobacteria; order Hyphomicrobiales; family Phyllobacteriaceae; genus Mesorhizobium; species Mesorhizobium sp. M0208. The sequence continues at coordinate 18,524 of NZ_JAMYSP010000047.1, forward strand.
ATCGAGGGTGTTCATGATAGTTCCTCCGCGTGTGAGTGATCCGAATGCCGTAAAGTTGTCATTGGAGGCGCAATGGCCGGCTCAACCCAAGACCTGTTCGTTCCGTACGCTGAGCCGGCCGTCGCGGGCGCTTCAAGCGAAATGCACGCCACCTGCTGCCGCCGGACGGGCGATCTCAAGCGTGCTCAGTTTGATGTGTCGACTTGAGCACTGTCCGGCGCAGTCCGGCCAAGGCGCCCCTGTGCGCCTACTAATTTGTCGAAGACATTGCGTGGCAGCGGCAGGTAGGTGACAACAAATGCCGTACTCGCGGGTCGCATCTCGATGCGTCTTGTAACCGGGTGTTCTTTTCCGGCAAGTCGTTCGCGGCCGCGGGATTGATGTTTTGTTTACCTGATAGCCGGCGTCCAAGAGCTTGGCTGCCCGCTGGCACAACCCTGCCGGCACCAATAAATCCGATCCAGTGTGGAAACAAGCGGCGCCCACCGCGCTTCGTTCAGCCTCGACAGTACACATTGGACTTCCTTCGCAAGCCAATCGGTGAAATTTATAACTAGGCTCCACAGAAGGAATATCATCGAACTTGTGTATCAGCCAGCCAGTTAAAGATAAGAATACATTTCACAGTTTTTAAGGTCAGTTTACTGTATTTTATGTTCCATCACACTATTGTCATACTTGTCCAACGGAAGAGGTGGTATCTTCCCGCGAGCTGACATGAACCTATTCGACAGCCAGAGAGGTCGAGATCCACTTCGACTGATCCGACACCCCCTGACCGGTGCTAGCGCCGGAGACCAGGCTCAAGCTCGCCCCCATCGCATGATCTTCTCTTCCTGCATGTTGCCGGCCAAGCCAGGGTGTCGGGCGCCGGCCGGCTCAAGGCGAGGAGGTTGCGCGCCCCAAGCGTACATCGCTTGATGCCAGCGCCAAAGCGACCCGTTTCGGGTCAATCTCACTATTCCATCGAGATTGCATCGAGGCTCTGAAGCCCCCATCCCGTGCCCTGCTGCCGGCGCACCGGCAGCCTTTGTAGGTCCGAATGGCGACGCATTTATCAGCGCGAAAGATGCCAGTTGGACTGTCGCCCCGGCAAAAGTCCGCTCTCGCAGATCATCGAGCGCACAGTCAGCGCGCGCATGCCGGTCCTAAGTTTAGCTGCAAGGCTTCGGCAGCAGTCCAAGATGGCTCCCGGCATCGACAATAATGTTCTGCCCGGTAATGTTTGACGCTTCCGTTAGGAAGAACAGCGCAGCCTCGGACGTCTGCTCCGGTGTTCCTGCCTGGCGTAGAGGTGTTCTCTGTTCCTCGTCTTCTTTCAGCTTGTTGTATTCAACTTCGCCCAGGCCATTCAGCATCCAACGGGTCTGGATTAGGCCGGGGGAAATGGCATTCACCCGAACGGCAGGGCTGAGCCAGCGTGCCAGCACCAGAGTAAGAGTATTTAGGGCGCCCTTAGACAGCATATACGGCAGTGAGCTGCCGTTGCCGATAAGGGTGCCATTGGTGGACACATTCACGATCGCGCCGCGTTTTTTGCTTTCCTCCCATTGTTTTCTCATCGCCGGAAACACAGCACGGCACATCATGAAAGCGCCTATGGTGTTCACGCGAAATATGCGGTCGAAATCCTCCGGCGTGACGTCTTCAAGTTCGCCGGCTTTTTGGAACCTTGTGGTGGCAGCGTTATTGAGAAGGCCGTCGATGCGCCCCCACTCGCTCAGGGTCTCGGCGGCCAGTTTGCGGCAATCGGCATCCTGCGCCACGTCGGCCTGCACAACGATGGCTTCAACACCGTGCGCTTTGACTTTGGCATAAGTCTCGTCGGCCTCCTTCTTGCTTCGACTATAGTTGACCGTGACGTTCCAGCCACGCGCTGCGAGGCCGATGGCACAAGTCGCTCCCAGGCCCGTAGCCGATCCTGTCACAATTGCTACTTTAGCCACGGTGTTTTCCTATGCTTCAGACATTTTGACGGAGTCAGGCGACGCGCAAACAGCGGCCTCGCACCAAGTTAATTTGGGATTTTAAGTCGCAGGCGGTAGGACGGCTCCTTCCCGAGCTTAATGGACGCGCGAGGCGCACGGTTGAAAGTACTCCGGCGGCTACGCGGGTGGTGGCGATCGAAAACCGGCCGAGTAACCTGTTAGCTCTACCATTATCGGTCATGGCGCTCCTCGATGAGTTGACGTTGCTCAGCTCCTGCGATTATGTCACTCGCGAATTCTCAGCCGAATTTTATGGGAGCAATATAGCGATTTTTTCGTACTCTTCTGACAACAATATTGTGAAACATTCACGACCAGTTTGAATTCTCTCGCCGACAATTGTGAAGCTTGTTTAACAGTTGATTCTTGGTCAATTTTTCTCTGTGGCGCGGTGATCAGAGGCATAACAGACAACTCGGAGATTTTCGAGACAGGGTTTGCGGGTTTCGGTCGCGCGCGTCCGAGGAGGGCCGCCTTGCGGGCGAACGGAGGTGTAGCTGACTGTCCGTATGGATATCGCTACTGACTGCCGCCAAGTCACCCGTCTCGAGATGGTTGACACTGGCCGCCGGCCGCTGGTCGGAGGGGGGGGGAGCTGCGGATCGTCTAAGAGAGCTATTCGGCTCCGCGGCAGGCATCCGCGACAGCGCGGCGTCACCGGATTTCCACCCCACTGCTGTTTGTCTGGCGCAAGGCGGAAGCCGGGAGCCTCTACGAACGCAGGGATCCTGCATTGGCCTGACGCTTTTGGCTCGATTGCAAGGCTCGGGAACAGCGACGACGAAACAGTGGATCAGCATGCCGTAAGCCCTGTGCAAAAAGCGGGCTTCGTGCGCGAACCATTTATTGGGAACGGCGTGCACGGATCTCATCATGGCCTGGCTGCAACAGCAGTCCACTCGAGAGAGGCCGGATACATTTATGCAACTGGAATCGTCATCGGCGATGTCGCGAACCCTTGCACGGACGGGGCGGACGATACATTCTTTCCCACAAGATCCTTCAACGCGGCATTGTCGAGCATGGCGTCGGCCAGAAGCCGCTTCAGCCGCGTGTTCTCGTCCTCCAGAGCCTTCAGTCGCCGAGCCTCGGAGACATCCATCCCGCCGAAGCGGGCCTTCCAGTTGTAAATCGAGGCGTCGCTGACCCCGTGCTTGCGGCACAGATCGGCAACCGATACCCCGGCCTCATGTTCCTTCAAAATTCCGATGATCTGCTCTTCAGAGAAGCGGCTACGTTTCATGTCCTGGTCCTCTCGATTGGCCAGAACGAACTTCAAACCGGATCAGATCAGAGGGGCAAGATCATGCTATCTCGACTTCGTCGTCGAGATCATCCGTCGATCCGACGACCAGAAGCGCTTCGAAGTCTTGCCCCGCCGCCGGGTCGTCGAGCGGACATTCGGCTGGATGACCCGATGGCGCCGCGTCGTGCGCGACTACGAGCAGCGCATCGACGTCTCTCACGCCATGATTCTTGTCGCAGTGGCCGGCAATCTCACCCGCTGAAAACACCTATCCGTGATTTTCCAAACGGACTCTAGGGCAAAGACCAGATACCGGGGCGAGTTTCTCCGCTTCTTCTACGCGGCGATCGGGAGCGAGCGCCTGAAAAGGGTATGCGCGGCCCGCTGAAAAAGCGCATGATTTCCGATGGATGCGGCAGCGGCGGCATTTACTAACATGACACCAAACCTATCTTCGATCAGGTCTTTTTAGATAAGCCAAGCCGATCACATTTTTGGAACGGTATATTTGAATGGAAAAAGTACAATTTGCCTTCGGCACGTAAGCGACGGTGGAGTCGATGTCAATCTCGACGTCCTGAAACTCAAGGGTTTCGTTGCAAAGTGGGAAAAACGCCTTATAGACGGCCTCCTTAAGAACGAACAGATCTCGTCGCCGGAGCAAACGCGAGTCGTACATTCTTTTCTCTCTAGAAGTTGCAATCAAATCAATTAAGCCGCTGGGAAGAGGTTCATTCGGCTCAACATCGATACCCAGTGCTCCGATGGCTTTCGTCTCTGCAATAGCGGCGGCTGCTACTGTATCGTGATGGGCCAAAGAGCCAACAATGCCGACCGGCCAGATCGGAACACCAGATTGCGTCTTTAAGATTGGCATCGGTGGAAATCCTAGTGTGCCTAGGAGGGTTCGGGCGATAATTCTTGCCGCACCACTTTGGCGACGAACTTTGACAACAGCGCGCCCCATTGCAGCAACTTCAGAAGCGAACAAGGCGGCCTCGTCGACGTGTTCTATCGGACGAATGCCAACTAGGATCTGTTGATCAACCCTTATAATATCCACCTATTTGGCCCCTCCTTTGAGGTTTCCGGACGGGATTCTTACGCAATATAGCTAGTGGTCGAGTCCCGACAACAGGGTCCCAGAGGACGGAGGATGTTCTTGGGCGCACGATCACCAAGAACCGGGTTGGCCGGCCGTGGACTAAGTGCGTGCTTTTGCGACGAGGGTGGTGGCGGCGCGGCTGTGGGGTAGCCTGGAAACTTGCCGAAGAAGGCCACCGAGTGAACATTCTAACGCCAGATCCGGTGGTCCCTCAGGAACTGCAGCACGGCTGCCTATGTTCCGCTGCGGCGCATACTGCGTCGGCTTCGTCGGCTGGGCGTCGCATTGCCGTGCAGAACCCGAAGCTGGCAGGTTGCTCAGCATACCAGGCGTCGGCGCGATCACCGTCAGTGCGATATTTAGCTGGAGTGCGGGATATCCGCGGTTTCCGATCAGGCCGACTTCGCGGCATGGCTCGACCTTGTGCCACGTCAGAACTCGAGCGGTGGCAAGAACGGTTGGGACGCATCACGACTTGGGCGATCGCACTATCCGCCGGCTCCTCTTCATTGGCGCCATCTCAACGATACGTGGTCGCGCAGCAGGCCGAACTTCGCTCAAAGTTGGCTAGGCGCATTATTGCGCGCAAGCCGATCAGGCTCGGTGCAGTCGCAGTGGCCAATAAAATGGCGAGGACCATCTGGGCAGTGATGACGCGAGAGGAGACCTAACGCAGGGCATAAGTATCGGCCGGCAGGATCAGCGGGTCCTGGCGGTCGTGGTGCATCGGCGCTGAATGGGAAGATAACGCGCAGTGATAGACGAGATCGGGGCACCCAGTTAAACCCTGTAGGCGCCCTAAGCGCGTCAATTTGTTATGGACCCGATCCGCGGATCTCACCTGGGCCGGCGGCCAAACGTGCCGCCTCCTGGGGAGGCCGGACACATGGAAGCCGCCAAGTTTTCGCGCATCGCTCCAACAAGACCCTTACATGTTGCCGGTACTTGGCGCCGCCGTGGAAGCCGGCGAAGAGCGCGTTCTTGCGAATTGAGCGTTCGACCGTGTTGGAGTCGATCTCGATGCGGCCATCGTCCAGGAAGCGGGTCAGGGCGCGAGGGTGTAGGGTTGCCTCGGCGAGTTTGTCTTCTCTGGCTGGTAGGGCGAGCTTCTCGCGCAGCCAAGTTCGGGGCGGCAAAATGAAGCGCTCGTCAGCCGGCTGGACCATAACCGCGGGGGGGCAGCAGCCCCCTTCGAACCAGACAGCTTCAAACCCCCAGCGCGTTCACAAGTCCAGACACAGCCGCGGGGAAAAAAGACGCCGCGCCGCCACATGTCCGCCGCTCAGCGTCAAATCAGAGGCTCATGAATAAGGCGGTAGCATTGATCTCAGCTACTCCAGGCTGGCGCGCCAGGTCGAAGGCTGTATCGCGGAGCCATCTTGGTCGACAGACCGGTCTCGTCGTTGTAAAAGGGTTTAAACTTTATCTGACAGGCGGTGTCCTAGGCTGAAGCTTGAGCCGATCCCGGCGCAGAGTGGTCAGGGTTCGCAGCGCCCAACCCGTTACCAATAAAGCTCTTGCCATGCAGAGGTTCATCGGTAGAACTCGCCCCGATGCTATCCAGTCGCCGCCTGACACAGGCTCAGGCAGAAGTCGCAGCAGCCGAAGCGGAGCAGGGTCACCTTGGTGCATTTGATGAGCCACGCCCTTCTCGCCTAGAGTCCCGGCCCGCGGTGCGGCCGCATGCGTCCACACCACGCTTGAAGAGCGAAGAATGCCAGACCCTTTCCGCTCGCCCATAGCATCTACGCGGCGGAACAGCACAGCTGCGCGTCTCTAGCCGCGCTAAGCGTGAAGCGTGTCCAAGACCTGCCAGTGGCGGAGCGAATCTTGATGTAGGGGTTCGTCCATGATGTCCCGGACCCGACAAGCGCGCGGACATTCCAGCAGGCATGCGGGCGGCTTTTCGCTCTCGTTAAAAGCGCGCAACCTCATTCTGGAAGTGGCACGCCGATTGCATCGATAAGGAGGCAGATGCAACATGGAGATAGACTCATGAAACTCGCTTCCGGGTACAAGGCTTTTTGGGATGCCGCCCACGAGAACTACCCCGATCAGATGAAGCGCGACGGACTTCTTGATCAGGGGTGGCGAGAGTTCATTCCTGACTGGCTGGGAATGTTTGACACCATTAGCAACGTGCTGAACACTGATGATTCTGGGCGCTTTGCAAGGCCATCCGATAGAACATGGATGTCGTCTATCTTCCCATGGATTGCTGACAAGCGCTCCACCAAAATCGGAGCCTTGGCAAAGACTTATAAAGGACTATACTTATAAAGACTCCTTTCGATCTTGCTCTGTATCCGCGGCTAATTTGGGAACTTCAGCCGAGGACAATCATAGAACTGGGTTCATATCAGGGTGGCAGCGGACTGTGGTTTGCTGATAATATGTCGGTGCTGTGTGATAACGCCGGTGAAGTACACTCCTTTGATTTGTACACCAAGTGCGTCCATGAGAATGCGACAAAGCATCCACTGCTTACTTTTCACCAAATCGACCTTTCTGATGCTACCAACTTCGATGAAAATTTGTTGGCGCGGCTTCCTCATCCTTGGCTTGTGATCGACGACGCTCACGTGCAAATATTTTCCATATTTTCTTACTTAAACACGTTCATGACACATGGTGACTACTACGTGATTGAAGACAATCCAGTGCAAGTAAACAAGGAGATTATCGACGGATTCCAGTTGATAGAGGAGTCAGGTTTTCTAATTGATACCTACTATACCGACGCGTTCGGAATTAATGTAACTTGTGCTCCAAATGCATGGCTTAGAAAGTCGTAACCGTGGCTCTGATATACAGCTCCGTTGGGCTCGTAACGTAGGCAACGCCAGATTGACGGAGTTGCGAGCCGGTCGATGGTGTGATCACTGGGAAGGACAGACCGTGCGACATCCGAAATAAAATCACTCGGCAGGCTACTTTTTTTCGCGGCTATGGCTCCGGGCAGCCATGCTAATCCGGCTCATCACTAACGTCGGAGATAGACGAGCGTGCGTGGAACTGTGAAACCGTTTGCTTCTAGCAGCCCGCCACTGATGCACTGGGCCGGCGGTGTCCCTGGCACCTTCTTTCCAGCGAAAGACCCAGCGGCCCTAGGCCGAGGCCGCAGAACCCCTTTGCAGGGCATATTGATATCGGCAGCCCTCAGCCTGCATCAGTTGTTGCAGAGGCCTGATGGTGAGGCTTCAGGGCCAAATCCAACGATCCATCTCATGCCAGGATTTCCTTGGTAACCCCACCCATAACAAAGCGTTGAGACCAAAGGGCGAGTTTTGGATGGGCACGCGGACGTTGAATAAATGTCATGCGGCAGGTGACAATTTCTCGCGACTGTCGAGCCAGAAGGCCGTGTTATCCCCGCGTGGCAGCCTTTCTTGGGGTGGAAACTCGCATGCCTGCAGCGACCGAATGACCGTTGGCGACGGGAGGAACGTTAGTGAGCCATCATGACCTCCCGATGTCTCGCCGGTTGCATAAACTATAACAATAGCAAGGAGGAGAACAGCAATGAACAATTGGGACGAACGTTTGAAGCCTGATGCGGGTGTCAGCAGAAGGACTTTACTGAAGACGGCAGCGGGCGCCGGCGCCCTTGCCCTGGCATCGTCAAGCGGCATCTATGGCGCTGTCGCTCAAGCGTCACAACCGAAGAAGGGTGGCCATTTCAAGATTGGGATCGGCGCCGGTGCGACGTCCGACTCCCTTGACCCGGGATCATTTGCCAACCAGTTCATCGAGTTATACGGCAAAACCATTCACGGTTATCTCACGAGCATCGACGCAGACGGTAAGCTCAATGGTGAACTCGCCGAGTCCTGGGATGTGTCAAAGGACGCGAAGACCTACACCTTTAAGCTGCGCAGCGGGGTCGAATTTCACAATGGAAAGACCTTGAGTGCCGAGGACGTCGTCGCCTCGATCAACCACCATCGTGGTGCAGATTCCAAATCCGGAGCGAAGACCATTGTCGATCCCATCGACGATGTCCGTGCAGACGGAAAAGGAACTGTGGTCTTTACTTTAAAGAGCGGCTACGCCGACTTTCCGTATCTTCTTGAAGATTTCCATCTGGCCATCGTACCTGCCAAAGACGGCAAGGCGGACCTTTCGGGGGTTGGTGCCGGGGGTTACGCAGTCGTTAAGATTGACTTCGGCGTCAAGGGTTCCGGGAAACGGTTCGCCAATTACTGGAAAACGGATGCGGCCTGGTTTGATTCGTTCGAGGCCCTTGCCATCCAGGACGTCACAGCTCGCACGAATGCGCTGACCACCGGTCAGATCCACGCCATGGACAGGACCGACCTGAAAACCGTCCACCTCTTGGAGCGGAATAGAAATCTGGAGATCTTATCCATCGCCGGAACTCAATTCTACTGCACGCCCACGGATTGCGCCGTGGCACCGCTGAGCAATCCAGATGTTCGCTTGGCACTGAAATATGCCATTGACCGCCAGCAACTGCTGGACACCTTGCTGCATGGCCACGGCAAGCTCGGCAACGATCACCCGATCGGGACCACAAATCGGTTCTACGCCAAAGATTTGGAACAACGGCAGTTCGATCCGGACAAGGCTCGGTTCCATCTCAAAAAGGCTGGCCTTTCGGAACTGAACATCGATCTGTCGGCTGCTGACGCAGCGTTTGCCGGAGCGGTGGATACAGCGGAGATTTACCAGCAGAATGCGGCCAAGGCCAGCATCAACATCAAAGTCGTTCGCGAGCCAAACGATAGCTATTGGGATTCGGTTTGGCTGAAGAAGCCATTTTACATGAGCTATTGGCTCGGCCGTCCTACCGCGGACTGGATGTTCTCCCAAGGCTATGCCGCCGATGCGGCCTGGAACCAGGGTCATTGGAAAAATGCTCGCTTCAACGAACTGCTGCTGGCTGCCCGGTCCGAACTCGATGACGCCAAGCGCTTGACGATGTACACGGAAATGCAGAGCATTGTCAGAGATGACGGCGGCGAAGTCATCCCGGTTTTTGCAAACAACGTCAGTGCTTTGTCTCGTAAAATCGGCCATAACAAGATCGCGTCCAATTGGGATCTGGACGGATTCCGCTGTATTGAGCGCTGGTGGTTCGCTGAAGCCTGAGCTTGTTGAAAGCTAGTTATGAACTCTATCGCCAAGATCGTTGGTCAGCGCGTTGCACTCGGCGCGCTGACCCTGTGGATTGTTTCCCTTATGATTTTCGCGGGGATACAGTTCCTACCGGGCGATATCGCAACGCAAATGCTGGGGCAGTCGGCGACACCGGAAACGGTGGCTGCTTTCAGGAAAAGCCTTGGTCTCAACGTCCCCGTCTATCTTCGGTATTTCGACTGGCTCGGTGGAATACTCCAAGGGAACTTTGGAACGGCACTCTCCAATGGACGGGACATCGGGGAACTGATTGCCCCTCGCCTTTTCAATACAATGTTTCTGGCGGTGAGCGCAGCGGTGATTTCCGTGCCGCTCGCACTGCTTGGCGGCATCGTGGCAGCGCTGCATCGCAATACATTTCTCGACCGTGCCCTCAATGTCGTCGTATTGGCCTCGATCTCCTTCCCTGAGTTCTTTGTGGCGTATATCCTGATCCTACTCCTCGCCGTCCACGCAGGAATTCTGCCGAGCTTGTCCGATGTCGATTTAAGCACCACCCTTCTGATGCGGCTGAATGCCGTCGCGCTGCCCGCATTCACGCTGGCCATAGTCGTGCTGGCTCACATGATGCGGATGACCCGTACATCCATCATCAACCTCCTCGGCAATCAGTACATTGAAACGGCCCGGCTCAAAGGGATGTCTGAGTGGCGCGTCATGGTCAGGCATGCGCTGCCAAACGCCTTGGCGCCCATAGCAACCGTGGTCGTGCTCAACCTTGCCTATCTCATCACCGGTGTTGTCGTAGTGGAGGTTGTGTTCGTCTATCCGGGGCTGGGCCAGCTGATCGTAGATTCGGTGCAAAAGCGTGACATTCCCGTCGTTCAGGCATGCAGCCTGATTTTTGCGGCCACCTACGTGCTTCTGAACCTGACCGCGGACATCCTTTCTATAGTGATGAACCCGCGGCTGATGCACCCCAAATGACCTTTCAGCCATGACAGGCTATAGCGAGTGACGACATGACAGCTGTGCAGCCCGGAGCGTTGAAAAAAGGGGCTAGCGTATTCGCATCGGCGCCGTTGAGTGCGCAATTCGGTATGGTCGTGATCGTGCTTTACCTCGTTGCGGCCGTGTTCGCGCCACAACTTGCCCCGTATGGCGAGGCCCAGATCGTCGGCGATCAGTTCGAGCCATGGAGTTCCAGTTTCTGGCTTGGAACTGACAATCTTGGGCGAGACATGTTCACGCGGCTCATCTTCGGGGCTCGCAACACCATCGGCATCGCCTTGCTGACGACTGCGCTGGCTTTTTCGATTGGAACTTCGGCCGGGCTCGCGGCCGCCAATTTCGGTGGGTGGGCAGATCAGGTGCTCTCCAGGATCGTGGACATCCTGATGTCCATTCCGCAGCTCATCTTCGCGCTGCTGCTACTTTCCATCTTCGGCACAACGACGACGTCCCTTATCCTGATTATTGCGGCGCTCGATTCCACGCGCGTATTCCGGCTCTGCAGGGCGGTCGCGATCAACGCGGCGGTCTCGGATTATGTCGAGGCTGCCAGGCTCCGTGGAGAGGGCCCCATGTGGATTATGGGACGCGAGATCCTGCCCAACATCCTTCCCACCCTAATTGCTGAATTTGGTCTCCGCTTTTGCTTTGTGTTTCTTTTGATCAGCGGTCTCTCCTTCCTCGGCCTAGGCATCCAGCCGCCTACCTCAGACTGGGGCTCGATGGTCAGGGACAGTGCAACCCTCATCGCCTACGCCGACACCACGCCCTTACTACCCGCCGGGGCGATCGCGCTTCTGGCCGTGTCCGTAAATTTGGTCGTGGACTGGTTCCTGCATACCGCTAGCGGATTAAAGGACTGAGCCCTGCAAATACCGCTTTGCTTTGGCAATAGGCATGTGCGGCGCCGTTCGAAGTTATCCGACTTAGCGCGGACAAGAACACCCTGCAGTTTACCTGGCCACAGCTGATTTCCGGAGGCAGCGATAGGCCGAAGGCTCGTCTCCGATCACGGCGACCAACGTCACCCCTGCGGCAGCTGGGACGCGTAGCAGCCCTACGCGCATGGCGTCAAAGCGTCAAAGGCAAGAAAGTCGTGGGCCCGTTTATCCTTCTACAGAGCGAAGGTCGAAACTCTGCTGAAGCAGGTTCATCGCTTGCCGGCTCCTACAGAGCGCCCTGCCCCCTCAGGCGCGGGGAGATTTGCGTGGGCGTCGAGCAATGGCTGGAGGGTGGCCATGATCTCGGGCAAGGGCGCCACGGAACGTCCCTCGCTCGACGAAACATGCAGCATCAAGCTCTCGTACGTGGACAACAGTCGACCGTCCGAGGCTCTGTACAATGACATGAAGGCATGGACCTTTTTCCCATCCGAGGGGAGGAGTTGCGCCTCGACATAGAGGGCGTCACCAAGCTTTGCCTCGCCAAGGAGCCGAACATGGCTCTCCACGGTGTAATAGCTATGCCCGCCCTGCACATAGTCGGCGTCGGCGCCGATCAGCAGAAGAAGCGCGTCGCAAGCGTCGGCGAAGCACTGCGTATATCGGTACTCCGTCATGTGGCCATTATAGTCGATCCAGGCAGCAGGAACTTTCACTTCGAGTAGTTTTAACGGTTGCTGGCTGGGAGCGACCTCGGCTCTTGGCGCGGTTTTCCGAAGGTGGGATTCGAAATCTGCCAGAAGCTTGCCGGCGCCCCAGCCCCGCCCCTCGTCGCCGGCCTTGAGCGCATGCATGATTCCGACCAGGTTCTGGTCCCGGATGCGCTCGAGCTCCCTTATCCCGCGCTGGCCTGACTGAGCGTCGGACTGAGCCGCGATCTTCTCAACCAGTTCATCGTCGAGGTCGACGACGTCGGTCAACTTGGTCCAGGGCCATGTAAGGCTGGGGCCGTATTTGGAAAGGAAGTCGCGCATGCCCGCTTCGCCGCCGGCGATACGATACGTCTCAAAGAGTCCCATCTGCGCCCAGCGAAGCCCAAACGAGTAGCGAATGACGTTATCGAGGGTCTCGGTATCACAGATGCCGTCCTTGATCAGCCAAAGGGCTTCCCGCCAGAAAGCCTCTAAAAGGCGGTCGCCCACGAACGCGTCAATCTCCTTGTTAATAATCAGGCCCGTCATGCCGACGGTCGCAAGCTTGGCCTTTGCGTCCTCTAGCGCTGATCTCGATGTTTTCTTGCCACCAACCAACTCGGCGAGGGGCAGCAAATAAACAGGGTTGTAGGGATGAGCGACGAACATGCGCTCAGGATGCTTCATCTCGCGTTGGAGCTCGGTCGGCATCAGGCCGGAAGTGGACGAGCCAATCAGACCTTGCGGATCAGCGGCAGCGTCAATCTGGTTGAGCACCCGCCGCTTGACGTCAAGGCTTTCCGGCACACTCTCCTGGATCCACTGGGCGCCCTGAACGGCCTCCTCCAGTGAGTTGCTGAAGCTCAAGGTGCCTTTGGCTGGAAGCGGCGCTTGTGTGAGCATCTGATAGGCACGCTCGGCATTGGCCATGACCTCTGATACGAGTCGCTGCGCTTCCGGATGCGGATCGAAGATCCTCGTATCAATACCGGCCAGAACAAAGCGCGCAGCCCACGCACCGCCAATAACGCCACCGCCAATACAGGCTGCCTTAGTGAACTTAACCATGTGCGCTTGCGCTTCCTAATCCCGGTTTGACGGCGGTTGCAAGGACAGCAGGCATAGCCCGCTGTCCTGCAGGAACCCTGGTTATCGCTTGGTCAGCTTGAGCTTGCGACGCACCTCATCGGGACCGATGATCTTGCCACCCATACTCTCGACGATATTCACGGCCCTCTCCACCAGTTGACCATTGGTGGCCAACTGGCCCTTGGCGACATACAAGTTGTCTTCGAGGCCGACACGGATGTTGCCGCCGGCCAGTACAGCCGCGGCAGGATATGCCATTGCATCGCGGCCGATGCCGAAGGCGGAAAATGTCCAGGTCGGCGGGATGGCGTTCACCATCGCCATGAATGTGGTCAGGTCATTGGGGGCACCCCACGGAACCCCCATGCACAGCTGAACCAACACCGGATCCTCGATATGGCCCTCCTCGACGAGCTTCTTGGCGAACCACAAGTGTCCTGTGTCAAAGCATTCGATCTCCGGCCTGACGCCGAAGTCCGTCATCATTTTGGCCATCGCGCGGAGCGTTCCCGGCGTATTGGCCATTATGTAGTCCTGCAGATTGAAATTCATTGAGCCGCAGTCCAGTGTACAGATCTCGGGCACACACTCCGCAATTGGCGCAAACCTCTCGGTGGCGCCAATAACGTCAGCAGACGGTGCCAGCGGAAATGGCTCCTCGATACTGCCGAAAACAATTTCACCGCCCATTCCAGCGGTGATGTTCAGCACGATGTCGATCTCGGCCTGGCGAATGCGGTCAGTGACCTCTTTGTAAAGTTCGTTCTTGCGGGATGGCGCCCCAGTCTCGGGGTCACGGACGTGAATGTGGGCTATCGCAGCACCCGCCTTGGCGGCTTCAACGGCTGCAGCTGCGATCTCTTTGGGAGACCGCGGCACGTGACGTGAGGTTGCCGCGGTATCTCCTGAGCCCGTCACGGCACAGGTGATGAAAACTTCTCGGTTCATAGCAAGGGGCATCAGGATTGTCCTCTTCGTAGGAGCGATTGTGGGCGGCAGGCCCCTGCCCTTTTCAAACAAGGGTGGCGGCAGCTTGCTGTGTAACTGTGCGAAACAGCGGCCGAAGGTACTTACGGCGCGCTGTCGCGTAAGGCAGGGTCAGTATTCAGTGGCGATGGTCTGACCATCGATTGCGAGAGACTGGCCCGAAATGATGCGGCCCTGGGGACTGCAAAGGTATACCATCATAGCCGCAATATCATGCATGCTCACCAGCCTCCGCATGGACTGCTGCTCAAGCATGGTCTTGTTGATCTGTTCTATCGATATTCCACGCGATGCAGACGCCATCTGATTCACGCGTTCAAGTCTGGGTGAATCAACGTTTCCGGGGCAGATCGCATTAACGTTGATATTGTGCGGACCAAGTTCCATCGCCATGACTTCGGTCAATCCGATAATGCCATACTTGGCAGTACAATACGGCGTGCGAAGAGAGTAAGGGAGAAAGCCCGCTGTCGAAGACATATTGACGACGGTCCCGCCTCTCGCTTGTTTGAGGCGCGGCACAGCAGCCCGCGCACAATAGAATGCGCCGTCGACATTCACAGCGAGGGTCGCTCTCCATTCTTCATCGGTTACATCTTCGACCGGCTTCGACGGACCTGATGTACCGGCGTTGTTGATCAAAACGTCCAATCCTCCTAGACGGCGATCGATTTCCTCGAACAGCTTCGCCACCGCTTTTGAATCAGACACATCAGCTTTGATAGCTATAACGTTCGCCTTCTCCTCGGCGATCCGAATTGCCTCATCGTCGACGTCGCAAACGAGCACTTTCGCACCCTCTGCAACGAAATGCTCCGCTACGACTTTCCCGATACCGTTAGCGCCCGCCGTAATAAGAACCCGCTTACCTTTTAACGCCAGATCCATCTTGATCTCCCGATCGAATGAGAAGTTCCCGTCTCGCCAGGCTCCTCGCCAAAGGCGCAGTCTTTTGAGATAGAATGGTCATTATATATCCTGCGTGCCATCGTCAAGGTCAGCCCGCACCCTAAAGGTAGGTTCCCGCAGCTGGTTGTTGCCAGGCCGGGGGCTGTTGGGCGTGGGGTCGGCCGGAGGGCGCGAAGCCTTTATGTGCTGCAAGACTTGATTAGACGGGCGTTTTCGACGTCTCGGCCGCCGAGATGGTCTTGAGTCGCCGTGAAGTGTGCCTTCCCCGCCATTTCACATGGTCAACACCGGACTCATGAATCCAATGTGTATGCTATGTAACAAGCATTATACGTTGGAGGCAGCGGCGCAACACCGCTCCACCGTCTCATCAATCACTGCCCAGGCTCGGTTCTGTCTTCCGTCAGGATGCTGACTTGGCGCCAGACATCATTGTAAAATTGTAAAGTGCTTTGCTACTTTTTCTTTCGTTCCGGGTCGACCGACGCGGTCTGTTCCGCCCAACCGCGAATTAGGCTCAAATGTAAGTGCAACTGTGACCTTTGCACCGAGCTTGTCCAGACGGCACGATTTGTGACTCCGCCCGCTCCTAGGCCAAAAATGAAAGTGATAATCGATCGAAGTACCGTCTCGAAGATCTCGGGAGGCCATTGTTCACTCTCCGGCCAAGCGGCGCGGATGACGTGGTCGTAGATCTTCCGACCCTCGAGATGGAGCGTACGATTGAGTTTGCGATATTCCGCATCAGCAGCAATTACGCCCCAGAAGTTGACCCAGATCGCACTGTCGTCAGCGTGAAGTTTTGAGGCGGGTATTGAAACGTCAAGGAGCGTTGCAAGATCCCTTTCCCCTTTCTTCAGTAGGCGAGCGATCTTGCTTTCTATGTTGAGAAATGGAATGCGCAAGGCAGCAGCAATGATGTCTGCTTTGCCCTCAAAATAGTGGGTGATCATGCCTGTTGTGACGCCTGCGGCGTTGGCAATGTCGATCATGGTTACGGCGGAAATACCCTTTGCCGCTATGGCTTTACCGGCCGCCTTGGCGATGCGGAGGCGCGTTTCCTCAATGTCAATCTTTTTTGGCATGGCCTTGTAAACGCTCCAGGACTCACTTTAGGCCACCGCAACCAAAGCGGTGCCTTTGCCCGTCATACGGGGGGATTCCCATTCCTAACAAGCCTTAAATGGATAGTGCCAGGTATCTTTGACCGCGTTTCGTATTATGGCAGCTATATAACCCGCAGGATCTCCAAGCGAAAACCTGCGTCGATTTCGCCTCTTGTGGTTGTTCCGGTCTCCCGACCTGCGGAGGGAGATAGGTTAGCTGGCGCTTATCGATGTTTCATACTAATGTAGGAAAATGCTCGCGTTCACGCGCCGAATGGCAGTGGTGTCAACCGGGGCTGGAATCGGTTGGATAGCCCGGCAAAGTCTTGACGCTCAGGGGCTTGCATGAAGCGTCCCCGAAATAATGTCACGCGGCAGGCTACTTTTTTACACGGCGCCGCCTTCACTCGTCGTGCTAAGCCTACAGGTAAACTGGCTCGAAAATCCAATGGGGAACAAGGATGAGCGGATGTAGTGTGTTAAATCCGTTTGCATGCGGCACCCTGCCGCTGGCGCAGTGGGTCAGCGAAGCGTTGCGATGGCTGGTCGACAACTACCGCCCGGTTTTCCAACTGGTGAAGGCCCCTTTCGATACCGTTCTTCAGTCGGTGGTATCTTTCATGACGTCCGCGCCGCCTTTGGTGGTGGTCGCTGTGATTGTCCTCGTAGCATGGCAGCTGGCGAGCTGGCGCCTTGCTGCCGTTTTAGGTGCGATCCTGTTCTTCATAGGTTTCATCGGCGTTTGGGCGGAATCCATGATTACCCTTTCGATCGTCCTGACAGCGTTGATTTTTGCGTTGGCCATAGGCATTCCGGTCGGCATCCTGGCCACCCGTTTCGGCTGGCTCTATGCCGTTCTTCGGCCAGTCCTCGACGGAATGCAGACCATACCGGCATTCGTGTACCTTGTGCCCATCGTCATGCTATTCGGCATCGGCAACGTGCCAGGCGTGATCGTAACGGTCATTTTCGCAGTCGCCCCCGTGATCCGGCTGACTTATCTCGGTATCATTCAGGTGCCAGAAGAAGTTGTCGAGGCCATGAAGGCCTTCGGCGCCAACGACCGCCAGTTGCTCCTAAAGGCCCAACTGCCGCTGGCGCTCCCAACAATAATGGCGGGCGTCAATCAGACACTCATGATGTCGTTGTCGATGGTCGTCGTCGCGTCAATGATCGCCGTCGGGGGGCTCGGCCAAATGGTGTTACGGGGCATTGGCCGCCTTGATGTCGGGTTGGCCACCACCGGTGGTCTTGGCATTGTGGCGCTTGCGATCGTGCTCGACAGGCTCACGCAGGCGCTGGCTAAGCCCCGCCGGCGGCCTGGTGAGATCTGGGACCACGGACCTGTTGCGGCGTTGAAACTCATCTTGGCGCTATTCAAATCGTCGTCAGTTCAGGCCTCGGTCGAAAAAAAACCCTATCAGCTCAATGCTCGCGCTGAGGGTACGAATTGAAGGCCTCGGGAAAATGCTGCCAGCGACTGGATGGCCCAGTCACGGACACTCGGGAACAGGTGGACTTGCGCGAAATCAGCGAGGTGTTTGGTACATTGCCTCCCGCAGCCGGCCGTTCGAGCGTGGTACCGATAGATTTGGTAATTAATGAATAAGCCCGTGATTCAGTGCTCCGGCGTATGGAAAATCTTCGGGGACTGCGCTCCTGCAGCCTATCGGGCGATTCAGGATGAAGGCCTTTCAAAGTCCGAGATCCTAAAAAAATTCGGCTGCGTAACTGCCGTCGCCGATGTCTCGTTTTCTGTGGATCAAGGCAAAATCTTTTGCATTATGGGACTCTCGGGCTCAGGCAAGTCGACCCTGGTCCGGCATATCAACCGGTTGGTGGAACCCACTGCTGGCGAGATTATCGTCGCAGGCCGCAACATCAACGCCTTGAACACCAGAGACCTTCGGGCGCTCCGGTCTGAGAGCGTAGGAATGGTCTTTCAGAACATGGCTTTGCTGCCCCATAGAAACGTGGAAGACAACGTCGCGCTAAGCTTGGAACTGCGCGGTAAGAAGCGCTCCGAACGGGCTGCCAAGGCGCGGGAGAAGCTTAAGCTCGTCGGCCTCGAGGAATGGGCCCATCGCTACCCTGAGGAACTATCCGGTGGCATGAAGCAACGCGTGGGATTAGCCAGGGCCATGGCCGCCGACCCTGAGATCCTGCTGATGGACGAGCCGTTTTCAGCACTGGATCCACTGATCCGGCGCCAGTTACAGGCGCAGTTCATTGAACTCTCGAGGCTCGTTAAAAAGACCACCATCTTCATCACCCACGACCTCGATGAGGCGATCCGGCTGGGCGATCGTATTGCAATTATGAAGGACGGCCGGTTTGTCCAGGTCGGCACGCCCGAAGAAATCGTGACCGAGCCCACCGATGAATATGTAGCTGATTTTGTGAAGGGCATATCCAGGTTGGACCTGGTGACAGCTCGCAAGATCATGAAACCGATCGACAGCTCGCTGGCCCTGCCCGCTTACAGTCACGCTATCGCAAGGGCGGACGCGACTATTGGCACCCTCATCGGAATGGCAGCCGAAAACGACGGGGACATCACTGTGCTCGACGACAAAACGCCCGTCGGCACAATTTCCCGTAAGGATTTGCTGCTCGGGATTAAGGGATGAAGGTTCAACAGGCTCCGCGATGCGTTTCAGCCGCTTTGCAAGGCTACGGCTGCCCCTGCATCGCACCGCCAAACAATTCCCGCGCGTTTCCATTCATCAGGCATGCTGCCAGCTCGGGAATATCCGAACGGCCGACCCAGTTTCGCTGGACAAGGTTCGAGAGGGTCTCAGCGATGCCTTGGCGCGCGATAACGCTATGACCGACGACATTTTCCACCATGATGTAGTCGCCTCCAAAGGTCAGCACCTTGTTGGCCGGCACAGCAACCAAGAATTCCGTTAAGAATCGCACGCTCGCTACGGGATTGACGATCCACGCCCAGCACAGATCCACATAGGCATTGCTATACTGTTTGCACAGAGCGATGATTTCGTCCTGGTAGGGGTAGCCTATGTGCATCAAAACGAAACGGACCTCGGGGTAATCCTGCAGAAGGCTGCAAAGGTCCGCCGCGTTCTCCTTTACCCGTGCAAGAGGCATGGAGTCCCTGGTGGCAAAGTAACCGGTATGCAGCTTGACGGGGAGACCGTATTCACCCGTTTTTTTGGCGCAGTAGTGAAAGAGGTAATCCTGTAGGACCTTTTCCCCATGCGGTCCGATAAATGGCCGCTCGGCGTGGTGTGCTTTGAAGAAATCCGCGGCAGAGCGTTTAGAGACATGTTCGAAATTCAATCGCCGCGAATAGGCTCCTTGGTATTTGACAGCAACCGCCTGTTTACCGTAGCGCTCGAAGAAATGGTCGATCGCGCCTAGCCAGTCCTCGAAGGTCTTTAGGGTCAGGCCGGTCTCACTCTCGACCTTCGCAAAGTCGGCGGCACTGCACCGGCTAAGCTCCAGAATGCTGATATCCTGCCTAAGCAGTGTCGGAGTTTCACTTTCCATGAAGATCCGCTCAAGTGAATTCACATGACACTCGGTCAGCCTGCTTACGTTCTTTAGGACGTACTCATAGTAGCCAGGCTTTTTGAGGTCGTAGTACCTGCTGGCGAGCTCTTCCACGTGCTTCAATGAGAATGACTCGATCCCGTAGAGTTTACGCAATGTATGGGAGAAAGCCTGGGCGTAGCCCGTGTGTTTCATGCGCTCCCAGAACGGGTGCACGAGCTTGAACTTGTCGATCGACGGCGTCTCAGGATCGTAAAAGCGCAGCTCGTCAGCGATGCTCATCCCCGCGCAGTGAAGGTCATCCTGCATGTATTCCCTGAAAAGAAGGGCCCAATCATCGCAAGGGAAGAGCCAGCCGGTGGACCCCTTCGTCCGTCGTGACTCCTCTACGAGATGCTCGTGAGTGTCAGCCAGATCCGTTTCAGCGACTATTTTTGCGATCCAGTCCATCTCTGTCCTTCGCTCATCGTCTCGCCGATGGATCAGGCTGATCCTAGAAGTATTTGCCGGCAGAATTCGTTAGAATCCCGCCGGCAGACGTCTGGCAATAGGGAGTTACCCGAAAGGGCGATGCCTGATTATTTAGCAGCCTTGGCTTCCGCAATCCATGCGTCCCATTGCGACTTGTGTTTCGCCTTCCAGTCCTCGGCGTGAGCAAGTACCTGCGTGGCCGAAGTCTCTCCTTGGTGCTCGAGCAAATTCTCGGCATTTACGTCCTCAATCGGGACTGCCACCAACTCGAACCACTTGCGTGCAGCGGGATTTTTTTTCAGGAAATCAGTGTTAGCGATCACGTGCTGGGTGTTGACCGGAAATCCGGTATTGCCGATGCCAGGCACGTCGGTGACGGCACCAACCTGGTCGTCCGGCAGCGCCGTTGACGTCACCGTCAGCCATGCCACTTCCTGGCCGGGCCGCAAGACCGCGCTCAGCCAATTCGGCGTCCAGGCATAGTACAACGTAGGCTTACCTGCCTTGATCCTCTCGATCGCATCGGCAATGATCGTTTCATAGCTGCCCTGCAAGTGATGCACAGTGTCTCGCAGACCGTAAGCATCCAGCTGGTGTTCAATTACCCGTTCACACCCCCAACCAGGATCGCAGCCATAAAGGTCGGCCTTTCTATCGCCGTCGATATCGAACAGTTTGGCGATAGCCGGATCCTTGAGCTGGTTGATCGTCTTGATATCGTTGGCGTCGGCAGTCTTCTTGTCAATCAGGTAGCCCTGAATGGAGTTCGTCACCAGCGTGCCTACCGGCTGCAGCTTCGCCTCGCCGCCAGCCTGTTCAAAGAATGATTTATGGAGAGGATTCCAATAGGCGGGGTAGTAGGTCGCGTCACCGTTGGCAACCGAGACGAACGCCGCCTGCATCTGCATGGAGGCCGAATCCCGCACATCATATCCGAGGTCCTTGAGCCCCAGGCTCACCAGGTCCCCCTGAAACCATTCATTGACGTAGTTCTGATCGGCAGGTTGAACGGTAACCCCCGTACCAGGCAATTCGTCTGCGACAGCCGCCGTCACAGCTGTGGCACTAAACATCACTAACACAGCCTTCTGAAGCCCCATCCTGCCATTCAATCGCATCCACGTTCTCCCTTCTGTTATGGTTCACCGGAAAAATCCGACGCTGCCAAATATGGTGCTCGTGACCTTGCCCCTCTGATCTAATCCGGTTTGAAGTTCGTTCTGGCCCATCGAGAGGACCAGGACATGAAACGTAGCCGCTTCTCT
>NZ_JAMYSP010000048.1:0-37079 GCF_040322015.1 Mesorhizobium sp. M0208
AGCAAATCACTCAAGGCGGCACCTCCTGCCACCTTGAATCACCCAACAGAGATCAACTCAACAAATTAATGGGTCCTGACCCTAGTTGAGCTCCGGCGGCAGACCGACGTTGAGACCTTCAGCGCGCCACCGGGTACGTTGGATGAGAAAAGGTGCTGCGTGCACCGCGCCTTCCCCGCGCGCCGATGCTCCACCTGGACCGCAAAAAAGTCCCGCCGCACTGCCAGAACGGCGGGACCGATCAAACGCTTTGCACCAGGCGGGGGGATGCCGGGGGGTTGGGCTTGCCAGGTGAGCGCGGACCGTAACCAACCCTAAGCGCCACAGCGGCAACGCGTCCACCAACCGCCGGTTGGAGCGACAGGACGACTGAGCCGCCGGCAGGTCAGGTCATCCCGGGTCGCTATCGCTCGCAACCAGACGGTAGCGGAAATTGTTGCGGATGTGGTCGTTGAAATAGCGGCCCTTGGCGAACGCGGCCCGGAACGCGGCAAAGGTTTCCGGCGGTACCCCCTCAAACTCGTACCGTTTACCGCTGGCGACGAACCACACCGAGAGGGTCCTTCTATCCAGATCATATTCCACTTGCGGATCGAAGTAGATGGCATGAGCACCACAGGCCGAGGCCCGCGCCCTTGCGGGGAGCGCGGCCCGATCGGAATACCGATCTGCAGCAATACCTGGAGGGGGAGGATTCGCTGCGTGCACCGAACTTTCGCGGCGGTCCCGTGTTCCCAATCGAGATACACAAAAAGCTAGCTGCACCTTTCGGCATCACGCGGACGTTGGATTTCTGAGAAAGCGCGAGCGTCAATACCAACTTCTGGTGATGGAATTTTCCCGTGAGATAGGCACGCTCCACGGCGAAAGGAGTGCCCCGCCATGACCGTCCTCGCCTACAACCTTGCCAATGACATCAAAGGATTGTGGAGGGTCGTCTTCGTGCCGGACGAACTGCATCTGTATGTGGAATTCAGCCAGCCAGACGCCGACACAAACCCGGCTGATTGGATGAGCGTTGATGATTTCCTTGCATGGCGGCCGAAAGGCGCACTCCACGAGCGAGCGCGCGACAGCTTGGTTTCGCTCATTTGCAAGGCGCTGACAGGGCGATGAGACACGGCAAACCCGCACCGAGATCGAGTGCGAGCGCCGCGAGTGGGCCTAGGGCCCCACAAGCCAGTGCCACCCCGCCGCCGGCAAACCGCGGCGGGCGAGTGCCTCGGGGACACGATGGTAGATTGCCAATGCGTTCGCGCGTGTGGCCTTAAGTCGCAAACTATTGGCTTCAGAAGCAGGGCGTAGGGCTTCATTGATGGTGCTACCAACACCATATGGTGACCCATAGCCCTCCAAAACGAGAGAAGCTCGTCCCGACGGGTCGCACTGCGGCCGTCAGCTGGTAATTGCTACGAACTAGGAAACCATCATGCCTGAAAATATCAGACCAACTTCGAGAGACGTCCCCCTCATTCAGCTAGGCCTGTATCAGTGCCGCTTCCCGGTGAGCGAAGACGCTTCTGTACCTGGCGGTTATCGTTTTTGTGCTGGGCCAACTTCGCCGGATCGCGTCTACTGCGATCACCACCACAACATTGTGACCGCCGTGGACCCTCGTCGAGCCCGTTCGGGTCTTCACCTCGCTCAACGACGCGCCGCGTAAGCCTGACTGGCGGCGGCCTCCCGGCCAGGCGCTATGCGCTCCAAGGCCTTGGCTACGACCTTGCCGTCGGCTCGGTCTGGCCCATCCTGCCTTATGCCGTCTTCGCCGATGTATCCCCGTCGCCCGATTGAGAACGACGACTTCTCGCCGAGCCCTTCAGCTCGCTAATCGCACAAACGCGTCGGCTCCAAAGGTTTGTCTGTCAGCACATCTTCAATGTGCCCGCACCTGAAGCCCCAACATCTTCTGCGACCAAACCGCGTACCTGGCACCGCCGATCGGTTGCTGCGGCGGATTTTTGCTGTTCGCAGCTGAACAATGCCTATCAACCTTGTCATCGCACCTAGTCGCACGTAGCGGCCGTTCGAATTCTCATCGCTCGGCGCGATGTTTGGTCCGTCTGCCCAGAAGAGCGGAGCAAGCCATTGACACCCACGAAGTTGCTGATTGGGCAGATCGCTGTCGTATTCGCAATTGTCATTCTTGGCGTGTGGACTGCAACCCAATGGTGCGCCTACATGCTCTCCTATCAGCCGCCACTGGGCGCGCCATGGTTTGTGACAGTCGGCTGGCCGATCTACCAGCCGTGGAAACTGTTCGAATGGTGGTTCCAATTTGACGCCTATGCGCCTGAAGTCTTCGACAAGGCTGGCATACTTGCCGGAGCCAGCGGGTTCCTGGGCTGTGCCGCCGCGATAGCTGGGTCCCTCTGGCGCGCACGGCAGCGGGGGTTGGTCACCACCTATGGGTCCTCACGATGGGCCATGAAGCTGGAGATCGAGAAGGCGGGGCTGTTTCAGCCGGCCGGCGTTTTCCTTGGCGAACTGAATTATCGCTATCTGCGCCATGACGGACCGGAACACGTCATGGCCTTTGCGCCGACACGTTCGGGCAAGGGCGTCGGACTCGTTGTTCCAACCCTTCTTTCCTGGACCGGCTCGGCCGTCATTCACGACATCAAAGGCGAGAACTGGCAGCTGACCTCTGGCTGGAGGTCGAAGTTCTCGCACTGTCTCTTGTTCAATCCGACCGATCCGAGATCGGCGCGGTACAACCCGCTGCTGGAAGTGCGCAAAGGTCCAGATGAGGTCCGCGACGTTCAGAACATCGCCGACATTCTCGTCGATCCGGAAGGCGCGCTGGAGCGGCGGAACCATTGGGAGAAGACCAGTCATTCACTCCTAGTTGGCGCCATCTTGCACGTGCTCTACGCCGAAGAGGAAAAGACACTCGCCCGTGCCGCCACCTTCCTGTCGGACCCGCAACGCTCATTCGCTGCGACACTGCAGCGGATGCTGACCACAAACCACCTCGGCACGGTGGACAAGCCTCAGGTCCATCCGGTCGTGGCCTCGGCGGCTCGTGAGGTGCTGAACAAGTCAGAGAACGAGCGCTCAGGCGTTCTCTCGACCGCCATGTCGTTTCTCGGGCTCTATCGTGATCCAACGGTGGCCGCGGCAACATCGGCCTGCGACTGGCGCATTGCCGACCTTGTGGATGCCGAGCGACCGATGTCGCTGTATCTGGTCGTGCCGCCGTCGGATATCTCGCGCACTAAGCCCCTGGTGCGATTGGTGCTCAATCAAATCGGCCGGCGGCTGACCGAGCGCCTGGAGGGGGATCCAAAGAAGAGCCGCAAGCATCAGCTCCTGATGATGCTGGATGAATTTCCGGCGCTCGGTCGGCTCGACTTCTTCGAGACTGCGCTCGCCTTCATGGCAGGCTACGGCATCCGCGCTTATCTGATAGCGCAATCGTTGAACCAAATCTCCAAAGCCTATGGCGAGAACAACGCCATTCTCGACAATTGCCATGTGCGGATTGCCTTTTCCTCAAATGACGAGCGCACGGCCAAACGCATCTCGGACGCGCTCGGTACCGCGACGGAACTCAGATCGATGCGCAACTATGCCGGCCATCGGTTGGCGCCCTGGTTGTCCCACGTCATGGTAAGCCGCCAAGAGACCGCTCGCCCCCTGCTGACGCCGGGTGAGGTGATGCAGTTGCCGCAGGCTGACGAGCTAATCCTGGTTTCGGGATTGCCGCCGATTCGCGCCAAGAAGTTGCGTTATTACCAGGATCCGAATTTCACGGAGCGAGTGCTGCCTTCGCCGGTGCTGCGCGACGGTGCCTACGCGGATCGGCCCACGTCGCGCCCGGACGATTGGAGCGGACAGGTGCGCGGCGTGGATCGGCGTCTTGCTGGCGACGACGACAGTGCCGGCGCGGCAATCGAAGACGGAGGTGTCCAGCAGCAGCGCCATCCGGGCCTGCCCGAAGAACGGACCCTCGTCGTCCAGGAGCCTGATCAGGGCGATCTGTTCACGCCCGCAGACGATGACTGCGAGACGCTCGCCGACAAGCGCGTCATGGATCGGATTTCCACCGCCGCACGTGCGTACGGCCTCAACGAGGGAATGGGCGACGACAAGGACATCGTGCCCGGCTTCTGAACGGCGCGCCATACGCGGGCGCATCTCAGCGTAGATAACGGCCGTAAGCGATTTCGAGGATCTCGACGATGCTCGTTCCCGTCGCCGGTGCATCAGCGCCGGTCAGAGGGAACGAGCAGCATGAAGCCCCACCGCATTCGTCACCAGTTTTTGCTTGAACCCGAGTTGAGCCAGAAGCTGGAGAACCTCAGCCGCAATCCATCGACCACCAAATCGGCCATTGTGGCGCACGCGGTCGAGACCTTTATCGAGCGGCGTGGGGAGAATGAACTCGACCAGCGCTACGGCAAGAGGCTCGACCGTCTTTCCCGCGACCTCGGACATGTCAGGCGCGATGTCGAGATGATCCTGGAGAGCCTGGCGCTCTTCATCCGCTTTTCGATCACGCTTCATGCTCACACGCCGGTGCCGGACAGGGCCACGCAAGCGATTGCCCAGGAGCGCTTCGACAAATTCGTCGAACAGGTCGGCCGCCAAATCGCTTCCGGGAAACGGTCACTTGGCACCGACGATCGCAGGGGAGGGGAAGGATGAGTTCTCATCCCGAAGCCGACCATCGCCGCCGCGTCATGCTGCGCACCGCCATGGGTCCGGCGATCACCGAAGCCCTTGCCGATCCGACCGTCATTGAGGTGATGGTCAATCCCGACGGTGCGCTGCGGCTCGACCGGTTGGGTGAAGGCCGGGTCGACACCGGCGTGCACATGCATCCTTCTGAGGCCGAACGCATCATCCGCCTGGTCGCCTCCCACGTGCGCGCCGAGGCGCATGCTGACAATCCGATTGTCAGCGCCGAATTGCCATCGGGCGAGCGCTTCGAGGGTCTGCTGCCGCCTGTCGTGCTGGGGCCATGCTTCGCCATCCGAAAGCCTGCGGCGAAACTCTACACTTTGGCCGACTATGTCGCCGACCGGGTCATGCTGCCGCTGCAGGCCGATGCGCTGCAGAAGGCGGTCCGCGAGCGGCGCAACATCCTGGTCGCCGGCGGCACGTCGTCGGGCAAGACAACACTTGCCAATGCGCTGCTGGCACAAGCCGCCGATTGCGACGAGCGGGTGATCCTGATCGAGGACACGCGCGAACTGCAATGCGCGGCGAAGGATTGCGTTGCCCTGAGGACGAGGCGGGGGTCGGTCACGCTCGCCGATCTCGTGCGCTCGACCCTGCGGCTCAGACCCGACCGCATCATCGTGGGCGAAGTCAGGGGCGCGGAAGCCCTGGACATGCTGAAGGCATGGAACACCGGGCATCCCGGCGGCATCGCGACGGTTCACGCCAATTCGGCGCGCTCCGCTCTCTACCGTATCGAGCAGCTCGCCCAGGAAGCCGTCGTCACCGTTCCCCGCCGCCTCATCGCTGATGCGGTAGATCTGATCGTCTTCATCGCTGGGCGCGGATCCTCGCGCCGCATTGACGCGATCGCTGAGGTCACCGGTCTCGACAGCAGCGGTGATTACGCCGTCACCCCGCTCACGCTTCCGCAACTCCAGCAGTTTTGAAAGGTCACCTCATGCTCAAGAAGCTTCGCTTCCTTTCGTCCACCGCGCTCGCGTTTCTTCTCACCCTCCCGGCCCACGCAGCGGGCTCCGGCATGCCTTGGGAACAGCCGCTGCAGCAGATCCTTGAGTCGGTGCAGGGACCGGTCGCCAAGATCGTCGCGGTGATCATCATCATCACCACCGGCCTGACCCTTGCTTTCGGTGACACGGCAGGCGGTTTTCGCCGGCTGATCCAGATTGTCTTCGGCCTGTCGATCGCCTTCGCGGCATCGAGCTTCTTTCTCTCCTTCTTCTCCTTCGGCGGCGGGGCACTCGTCTGATGGCCACCGGAGAGCAGCATGTCGAGGGTTTCGAAGTCCCCGTTCACAGGGCATTGACTGAGCCGATCCTGCTGGGCGGCGCGCCGCGAGCGGTGGCGATCCTCAACGGCACGGTGGCCGCGGCAATAGGCCTTGGCCTGCAGCAGTGGATCGCCGGACTGGCGCTCTGGATCGCCGGCCACACCCTCGCGGTCTTTGCCGCTCGCCGCGATCCGGACTTCGCCAGCGTGCTTGTCCGTCATCTTCGCCTGAAGGGGTGGCTTGCATGCTGAACCTTTCGGAGTATCGCGGCAAAGCCGATCGGCTTGCCGACCATCTGCCCTGGGCCGCTTTGGTCGCGCCCGGCATCGTGCTCAATAAAGACAGTAGCTTCCAGCGAACCTTCCGGTTCCGTGGCCCCGACCTTGAAAGCGCGACCGAAGCCGAGTTGGTCGGCATCTGCGCACGAGCCAACAATGCGCTACGAAGGTTGGGCTCCGGATGGGGGTTGTTTTTCGAGGCCGAGCGCGTTGAAGCGCTGGGCTATCCGAGCTCGGCTTTTCCCGATGCTGCCTCATGGCTGGTCGATGAGGAAAGGCGCGCGGCCTTCGAGGGCAAGGTCGCGCACTTCGAGAGTCGCTATCATCTGACCTTGGTCTTCATGCCGGCGCCAGATGGCCAGGCGCGGGCGGAAAGCGCACTGGTCGACTCGCATCACTCGGGAGCGGCTAGAGACTGGCGCCAGGAGCTGGCGTGGTTTCGCGACGAGACCGACCGCGTCCTGGATTTGCTGTCCGGGTTCATGCCGGAAGTGCGCGCCCTCGATGATGCCGAGACGCTAACCTATCTGCACGGCACAATCTCGACCTACCGCCATCCGGTCGCCATGCCGGAAACGCCAATGTATCTCGACGGTGTTCTGGTTGACGCGCCGCTTACCGGCGGCCTGGAGCCGATGCTGGGTGAGCAGCATCTGTGCACCCTCACCATCCTTGGTTTCCCGAACGTCACCCGGCCAGGGATCCTCGACGCGCTCAACCATCAGGATTTCGCCTACCGCTGGATGACGCGCTTCATCCCGCTCGACAAGACGGAAGCCACAAAGACACTGACCCGGTTGCGCCGTCAGTGGTTTGCCAAGCGCAAATCGGTCGCAGCCATCCTGCGCGAGGTCGTGACCAACGAACCCGTCCCTCTCGTCGATAGTGACGCCGACAACAAGGCGCTCGATGCGGATGTCGCCCTTCAGGCATTGGGCGGCGATCACGTCGGCTTCGGCTATCTCACCACAACGGTGACGGTATGGGACCAGGACCGACAGGCCGCCGCGGAAAAGCTCCGAGCGGTTGAGCGCATAGTCAATGGGCTCGGCTTCACCACGATCCGTGAAAGCATCAATGCGGTCGAGGCGTGGCTCGGCTCGTTGCCCGGTCATGTCTACGCTAACGTTCGCCAGCCGCTCGTTCACACGCTGAATCTTGCCCATGTCATGCCGCTGTCGTCGGCGTGGGCCGGTCCGGTGGATAACGAGCATCTCACCAACGTGACTGGGACCGAATCCCCGCCGCTTCTCTTCGCAGAGACGAACGGGTCGACACCGTTTCGGCTTTCCACCCACGTTGGCGATGTCGGCCACATGCTGGTCGTTGGGCCGACGGGTGCCGGCAAGTCGGTTCTGCTTGCGCTAGTCGCTCTGCAGTTTCGACGCTATGCCGGGGCGCAGGTCTATGTCTTCGACAAGGGCAATTCGGCTCGTGCGGCAACACTGGCCATGGGCGGAGAACACCACGCGCTGGGCGCGGATGGTGCGCTTGCCTTCCAGCCACTGAGCAATATCGGCGACCAGGCTACTCGCAGCTGGGCGGCGGAATGGATCGCCGGCCTCGTTGCCCATGAGAATGTCAGCGTTACGCCGGAGGTAAAGGAGGCGATCTGGTCGGCACTCATCAGCCTTGCCACTGCGCCGGTGCAGGAACGCACGCTGACGGGCCTGTCGGTTCTGCTTCAGTCCAATGGGCTCAAGGCCGCGTTGATGCCCTACACGCTCGACGGTCCCTTCGGCCGGCTGCTCGATGCCGATGAAGATCGGCTGGCTTTGTCGGATGTGCAGTGTTTCGAGACCGAAGAGCTGATGCACAGCCAAGGCGCTGTGCTCCCGGTGCTCACCTATCTGTTCCATCGTCTCGAGGAGCGGTTCGACGGACGGCCGACGCTGCTGATGCTCGACGAGGCGTGGGTCTATCTCGACAACCCTCTCTTTGCCGCCCGCATCCGTGAATGGCTGAAGGTGCTGCGAAAGAAGAACGTGTCGGTGATCTTTGCCACGCAGTCGCTTGCCGACATCGCGGGCTCTTCCATCGCGCCGGCGATCATCGAGAGCTGCCCACAGCGCATTTTTCTCCCCAATGACCGTGCCGTGGAACCGCAGGCGCGGGTGGCTTATGAGCGATTTGGTCTGAACGAGCGGCAGATCGAATTGGTCGCCCGTGCCACACCGAAGCGCCAGTATTATGTGCAGTCGCGCCGCGGCAACCGCCTCTTCGAGCTCGGGCTCGGCCCGATCGCTCTTGCGCTCTGCGGCGCCTCTGATCCGGCCACGCAAGCTTTGATCGACAACGTCCTGTCAGAGCACGGGCAGGACAGCTTTGCCTTCCGGTTCCTGAGTGCGCGCGGCCTCGATCGGGCTGCCGAGCTTCTCCAGCAATTCCCTCAACCAGACAAGGAGCAATCGTCATGATGCGGCGCCGCCTTCTCACCAGCCTGATCACCGTTTCCCTAATCGCAAAACCGATGGCCGACTACGTCCAGCCGGCCCACGCCCTGATCGTGTTCGATCCGTCGAATTATACGCAGAACGTGCTGACAGCGGCACGTTCCCTGGAGCAGATAAACAACCAGATCCAGTCGCTTCAGAACCAGGCGACGATGCTGCAGAACATGGCGCGGAATCTTCAGCGCTTGGATTTTTCTTCCGTCGGCCAGCTCACAGGTTCGCTCCAACGGATCGACGGCCTGATGACCCAGGCCAGCGGCCTGAGCTTCGATCTCGACAAGCTTCAGAACCAGTGGCGTGTGCAATATCCGGAAAGCTACGACGCCACAATCAAGGTCAGCGATGTGGCGAGCGCCGCGCGCGAGCGCTGGCAAAACGCCATGCAGGCGTTCCGCCAAACCATGAGCGCGCAGTCGCAGATCGTGGAGAACGTGCGGGCCGACGGCGACCTGCTTACCGATCTCGTCAACCGCAGTCAGGGCGCGGCAGGTGCCCTTGAGGCAAGCCAGGCCACCAATCAGCTGATCGCGCTTTCGACCAAGCAGCAGATCCAGATCCAGACGCTGCTCGCGACCCAGTTCCGGGCTGAAGCCGAAGATGCTGCCCGCAAGGCGCAGTCCGAGGAAGCCGCCCGCGAGACGACGAAGCGTTTCCTGGGCACCGGTACGGCCTATCCCGGCAACTGATCAGCAGTTCTTCAAGACAACGAGGAAGGCGGCGACATGAATGACCTCGGCGTCATTGATCGCTTCATGGAGACTTTTACCCGCTATATTGATAGCGGGTTCGGTCTGCTTTCGGGCGACGTCGCCTTTCTCACCACCATCCTGATCGGCATCGACATCACGCTGGCAGGCCTGGTCTGGGCGTTCGGCGGCGAGCCCAATGTTCTTGGCCGGCTTGTCCGAAAAGTGCTCTATGTCGGCGCCTTCGCCTTCATCCTGAACAATTTTAAGAACCTCGCCGACATCATCTACCATTCCTTTGCCGGGCTCGGCATCAACGCATCGGCCGGCAATCTGTCCGCCGACAGTCTCCTGCGGCCAGGCCGCATTGCCGCGGCCGGCTTCGAGGGCGCCTGGCCGCTGCTCAATCAAGCGAGCCAGCTAGTCGGCTTCCCCGAGATCTTTGGCAACGCGCTGACCATCTTCGTGCTGCTTCTCGCCTGGTTTCTGGTCCTCATCGCCTTCTTCATTCTTTCAATTCAGCTCTTCATCACCATCCTGGAGTTCAAACTCACCACATTGGCCGGTTTTGTTCTGGTGCCCTTCGCGCTCTGGAACCGCTCGGCGTTTCTGGCCGAGCGCGTGCTCGGTAATGTGATCTCGTCGGGCATTAAGGTGATGGTGCTTGCTGTCATCGTCGGCATCGGCTCTACGCTCTTCGGCGAGTTCGCTTCCGCGCTGCAAGGCAAGGAGCCGGACTTGGCCGCGGCCATGTCACAGGTACTGGGCGCGTTGGCGCTGCTTGGGCTCGGCATTTTCGGGCCAGGGATCGCCTCGGGTCTTGTTTCCGGCGCGCCGCAGCTGGGCGCCGGCGCCGCACTCGGAACCACCGCGGCGG
This sequence comes from Mesorhizobium sp. M0208, assembly GCF_040322015.1. Taxonomy (NCBI): domain Bacteria; kingdom Pseudomonadati; phylum Pseudomonadota; class Alphaproteobacteria; order Hyphomicrobiales; family Phyllobacteriaceae; genus Mesorhizobium; species Mesorhizobium sp. M0208. The sequence continues at coordinate 10,251 of NZ_JAMYSP010000048.1, forward strand.
CCGCCGGATCAACGCTCGTTGCCGGAGGTGCGACGCTTGCCGGCGCGCGCATGGCAACCGGCGGCGGTCTCGCCGCCGTTCGAGCCGGAACGGCCATGGGATCGGCTGCTTCCACAGCTTGGCAGATGGGGCGTGCAACATCGCCCGAGTCCGGCCTCTCCGGCGTAGCTGCTGGACTGAAGGGCGTTGCCGGTGCAGCTGGCGGCGCCGCGATGCGGGGAATGCGATCTGCAACAGAACCATTCCGGCGCAACGCCGATGCCGGCCGCGATGCCGCCTGGACCTCGACCGGCGGCACGCCGACCGCATCAATGACCGGAAACCCTGCCGCGTCAGGTGCCAATGCCGCGCCGGCGTGGGCGAGGCGCTTGCGTTCCGAACAGACCGCGCGCGCCCATCGCCACGCCGCCACGCAGGCCGTCCGCGATGGCGATCGGGGTGGAAGCGGCGCCAACCCCTCTCTCAACGATAAGGAAGATTAGATGCTCTTCAAGCGACCTGTTCAGCGTTACGGGAAGACGCCCCACCCCGTCACACCATACCAGAAGGCGGCCCAACTTTGGGACGAGCGCATCGGCACTGCGCGCGTGCAGGCAAGGAACTGGCGCCTGATGGCCTTTGGCTGCCTCGCTCTGGCCATCGGGCTCTCTGGTGGACTCTTCTGGCAGTCGATGCAGGGCCGCGTCGTGCCTTATGTTGTCGAGGTCGACCGCTTCGGTGAAACACGGGCTGTCGCGCCGGCAATCCAAACCTACGAGCCCGACGATGCCCAGATTGCCTGGCATCTCGGCCATTTCATCCAGAATGTCCGCTCCGTCTCCACCGATGCGGTGCTGGTGCGGCAGAATTGGCTCTCGGCCTACGACTTTGCCACCGACCGTGCAGCCCTCTTTCTCAACGAGTACGCTAAGGCCAATGATCCGTTCGGCAAGATCGGCACGCGCAGCGTCTCGGTGCAGGTGACGAGCGTGGTTCGAGCGTCCGACAGCTCCTTTCAAGTCAAATGGACCGAGCAGGTCTTTGAGCGCGGCAGCCTCGCCAGCACAACGCGTTGGACCGGGATCCTCACCATTGTGATCCGGCCGCCGAACAATACCGATCAGCTGCGCAAAAACCCGCTCGGCGTCTTCATCAATGCCATCGACTGGTCGCGCGAGCTCGACAGTGCCGCGCAGACTTCCGTTCCCCCAAAGGAGTCCGCCAATGATAAATAGACTCTCGTCGCTCCGCGCTGCGCTGGTCCTGTCGACGTCGGCTGCGGTCATCTCCGCCTGTGCCTCGAAGCCGGTGCCGCCACCTCAGATTTCCTATGATGCTGCCAAGTTCCAACCGGCGGCAATCGAGAAGGCGCCGGAGAAGCCCGTCAAGGTCGTGGAAGTGCCGAAACCGCTGCCGCTGCCCGGCCAGTTGCAGCCCGAGCCGGGCAAGGCTGCTGAAGACAAGCGCTCGCCTGAAGAACGTGTCGCCGATGCCAACAAGGCGGCGACGCAGCAACCCACCAAATATGGCTATGTGAATGCGGTGCAGGTTTACCCCTTTGCCGAAGGCGCGCTCTACCAGCTCTATGCCGCACCGGAGCGCGTCAGCGATATCGCTCTGCAATCAGGGGAGAAACTCCAATCCGTGTCGGCCGGCGATACAGTGCGCTGGGTAATTGGCGACACCGTCAGTGGCTCCGGCGATGACCAGCGCACCCATGTGCTGGTGAAGCCCTTCGCGCCAGGACTTGCCACCAATCTGGTGATCACCACGGACCGGCGAAGCTATCACCTGCAGCTTCAAAGCACGGATAAGACCGCCATGGCGGCAATCTCCTGGACCTACAGCGAGGACCAGATCATCGCGCTACGCCGGCGCAATGCGCAGGCCGAGGCTGCTATGCCAGTGGCGTCGAATGTGGCTCTCGAAAATATTCGCTTCCGCTATTCGATTACCGGCGACATGCCGCCCTGGAGACCGACGCGCGCGTTCGATGATGGCAGCAAGGTCTACATCGAGTTTCCGCGCCGCATCGATCAGGGCGAGGCCCCGCCGCTCTTCATCGTCGGTGCTGACGGGGACAACCAGCTCGTCAACTACCGCATACGGGGCAACTATTACATTGTCGATCGCCTTTTCGCCGCGGCCGAACTGCGCCTCGGCGCCAAGCAGCAGCAGGTGGTGCGCATCACGAGGACCGACGGCAGGCAAGCGCCGCGGCGGATATTGCTCTTTTCGCGTTCCAGCAGGTGAGGGACGGCCCATGACGGATACTTCCCGCTCCGATGCTCCACCGAAACTCGATCCAGAACAGCTGCAGCTGCGGGCCTCGCCTCGCCGCGCTGTGCGCTTCAAGCGCGGCATTATTGTCGCCATTGCTGCTGTTGGTTCCGGGACCGTTCTAGGCGTCACCATGATGGCGCTGCAGGGACCGGCGCTGCGCATCAAAGAGCAGGCTGAAGAGCTTTACAACACTGAGCGGAAGCCAACCGCGGAGGCAATTGAAAGGCTGCCTAAGGACTATTCCGGGATCAAGCCCAAGCCTGCGGTGCTTGGACCACCGCTGCCCGGCGACCTCGGCCGCCCCATCCTTGAGCACCAACGCCAGCTGGGCATTGCGCCGGGCCAGGAGGTTTCGGCGGAGGAGCAGCGCCTTGCACAGCAGGCGATCGAGGCGCGCGAATCGCAAGTCTTCTTCCGGATCGAAAATCGACCCCGGCAAGCGGATGCCGCCGGCAACGGGCAGGGCGGGCGTCCACCCTTTGATGGAACGGCTCCACAATCCGATGCCGCACGCGATTCAGCTTCCGTTGCACCGGCCGAGGACGACCAAAACAATCAACAGCGCAAGCTCGATTTTGTCAGCCAGCGGAACACAAGTGGAATCTACAATCTGCATGCACTGCAGACGCCGGCTTCGCCGTATCAGCTGATGGCCGGCAGCGTCATCGCAGCGAGCCTGATCACTGGCATCAATTCCGACTTGCCCGGCCTCCTCGTCGCACAGGTCACCGAGAATGTGCACGACACAGTCACCGGCAGCACCTTGCTCATTCCGCAAGGCTCTCGCCTGATTGGCACCTATGACAGCGTTGTTGCCTTTGGACAAAGGCGCGCGCTGCTGGTCTGGCAACGGATACTGCTGCCCGACGGCTCTTCGATCGAAATCGACAATCTGCCGGCGACGGACACCGCCGGCTATGCCGGGCTTGAGGACAAGGTGGATTTCCACACCTGGCAGCTGATGAAAGGCGTTGCGCTGGCCACGTTGCTGGGGGTCGGCACGGAGCTGAGCCTCGGGCAAGACGAAAGCGACCTGGTCAAAGCAATCCGCGAATCCGCTCAGCAGAACGTTAGTCAAGCTGGCCAGCGCATCACCGAGAAGAACCTCAATATTCAGCCCACGATCACCGTCCGCCCTGGTTGGCCACTGCGCGTCATCGTGCACAAGGATCTTGTGCTACGGCCGTACCCGAATTGACTGGAGTCATCATGACCAATCTGAAACTCGGCAAACTTCCGGATCGGACACCTTCGAAGATCACCATAAGCGTAAGTGCAGACCTGAACCAAGCACTGAAGGACTATGCGGCCCTTTATCGTCAGACCTATGGCGAGTCCGAATCGGTAGCGGAACTGATCCCGTTCATGCTGGCGGAGTTCCTGGAGAGCGATCGAGCGTTTGCCAAGGCCAGAAAGGAAGGGCTCCCTGTCGTCGACAAGTCAGAGAAATCGCGGCGGCAGGCAATTTCAGGGTCCGACTAAGTGACAGCGACCAGTGAATCCGAGGGGGCACCTTTCTAGGCGGGCAAATGCATTGAAGCAATTTGCCGGCGGCAAGCCGAAACATAGGCCACAATAGACGAGCTGATCTGCCCCGAACCAATGCCGGCTCTGCGCCCAGTCTCGGTCGTTCAAGCAAACTTTGCCTTCGCTGAAAGCGGACGGTCAGGCCTGATGCGAATTCGAAGGCGGCTGCGCGCCCTCGTCTCGGCCTAGGGGCACACTTCGCAGCTTCTTAATAGCAGACCTTGCTGGCGATCCCCTGACAGTCGTCGATGCGCCAACTGCAGACGTTCGATAATTACCGTGGAGCGGACGTTGGATCCGGCGAGCCTGCGGATACCCGCAGGCACTGGTGTCGGCCTTTCGGATATTGGATGCGTTCGCGGGCGGGATCACGCGATGTGAACGTGGGTCAGGGTTTGAACGTGTACGCCGGTCAGGCCAGTAAAGGCGGAGCCGGTGATGATCAGCTGAGCCCCCTCTAATGCCTCGCCGTTCAGAAGATCGATAAATGGCTGAACAATAAAGTTCTCTTTGTCTCCGACAGACTCGCCGGAAAACTCGCCGGGAACGTCGATGATAGCCAGTCCCGGGTAGTGGGTCTCTGGGCGAGGGCTGAGAGACAAAAGGCCGTAGTTGTAGGCCATCAGGAAATAGAGGGTGTCGGTCCCGCCCAGGGCACCCTGCCACTTCTTACGCCCGATCCGGAAGGTGACGCTAGACCGTGTCAGATCGATCTCGACCGGACTGTGCTTCCATGTGTGGGGCCGCTCGCGATTGAGGGCTTCGAGATAGGCGTTCATTCCGTCCTCAAGCCATTGTGACGCCGCGTCGAAGTCGATCGCCCTGAAGGACTCGTCGACCCGGTCCGCAAGCGGCCTAATCTGGTCTTCAAGCGCTTCGACCTGGGCGGTCAGCGACTTGCCCAGTTCGAGCGCCGCCGTCACGCGATCCATCTGCTTGGCACGCTCAGCGGCCTGACCTAGGGCGACATCGATCGCGCTGACGTCGGCCTGGGCGAGCGCGGCAACGGCCTGACGCGCCGGGCCGAGCTCGACCTCTATCGCGCGCAAGACTTGCTCCGCCGACCACGCCTCCGACGCCTGCTTTTTGACATCGCGACGCAAGACATCAAGGAGATCATCGGCCTCCTTCAGCTCTCCTTTTAACCGGTCCTGTTCAAACCGAAGACGCACGACACCGAGCCCCTCGATCTCGGGGGCGTCGGGGAGACGCTGGTGGCAGACGAAGCAGTTTTCCGGATCATGAGCGGCCTTAAGCGCCTGGTCGCAGGCTGGACAATGGGTAACGCGCAGATCGGAAAGGATGTCGCCGGCATCCGCCGCGCGAGCCATCCGGTCGATCTCGTCAGCGAGATCCTTCCGGTATGTCAAGACGTCCTTGAGGCGTTCCTCAGCAGCCTGGCGCTTACGGCTGACAGCGGTCAAAGCCTCCAGCGCTTCCGCCCGCGCGTAACTGAGAGACTCGACCCGAGACCGCTGAGCAAGGGGGATGGTCCGTGCGCTAGCCTCGGCGAGGACATGCATGCGCTTGTCTTGAAGCTTTTGGACGGTGTCGCGTAGCCGCTGCTGGGCGGCGAAGATAGTTGTGTCGCTTACGCCAAGGCTAACATCGTCGTCATCGAGGAGATCGGCCGCCAGATCATTCAGGGTCTGGCCGTACTGTTCGCGTTTCGCCCGAAGGCTCATGGCTTCGAGGCGTAGCTTCACTAGCGCGCCGTAGTCCTCGCTGTATACGCGGTCGGCTAGGCCTAAAAAAGACAGCAGGCTGGCGTGGAACTCCGCGTCAGGCTGGAGATCGACGAGACTGCCCCAGAACCGCTGTTGCCGATGGATGTGGCGAAGCAGACTTCTGAAGCCGAGTTCGGGCCAAGTCTGGCCGGACATCGGATTGCCTTTGGGAAAGTTCACTACGGGGATCGCCAGCTTCTCCATGAGCCAATGCTGGAACTCACGAGCGGGCATGCCTTCACCGTCTACGAAGACTTTTCCCTTGGCCCCTGGCTCGGTCCAGCGGCGCTCTATGCGGAAGGCGTCTTCTCCGATCTGAAGGACGGCCCCGGCCGCAGCGTACTTCTCGGCCAAGCCCTCCGCTTCAGCGCTCTCGTAGGGATTGGCGCCGGGATCGCCGAGCAGAAAGTCGAGCGTCTGGAGCCATTTGGTCTTGCCTGTGTTGGGCGGTCCAACGAAGACGTTCACGCCAGTTTCGAACTCCAAGGTTTCGACATTGCCGGTCGCTAGGCGTCGATCGACGGATGTGACGGATAGACGAGGGCCACTCATGGGGTGATAACCTGACCGAGGGTGCGCTTGCCGACTTCTTTGTCGAACAGGCGGTAGATGAGATCCTTGAGGAAGGTGCCGGACTTCGAGCCGAACACCTTTTTCACCTCGCGTTGGCGGGTGATGAGATCTTGGAAAGACGGCCTAGCGGCAAGCGCCTTGGCCCGCTCCTTGCCCAGGGGCGACAGAGCGATCTGGTAGGACTGCTTTTGCTTGGTCACGATGATCAACTGCTTGGCCTCGAGTACGCCGAGCACCTGATAGTACCGTTTATCCCAAGGTCCGTAGTGGTGCCGCACCATCGAGGATTCCACGGCGTCGGCCTCGCCGGTTGGCGCCTTGACCGCCTTGTCGACCGCGGCGCGCGCTGCTTCAAAAAAGTCGGGATACCGGGTGAAAAAGTCCAGCTTGGCCATTTTCGTCAGGCCGTCGATCCGGCCGGATGTGCCACAGACGTGCATCAGGAGCAGCAGTCTCGCGGCATGAAACTCAAGGATATCATCGGCCGCGAGCGGTAGGCTCGCCGGTTGCCTTCCGAGACGGGCGAGCGACTTCACAAGACAACCCTGTCGAAACGCAACAAGCATCGATCCGCGATGTCATAAAGGCAGCCCTTGAGGAACGCGGCCTGATCTTTGGCCCCGCTCGGGCGCGCGGCGTTGAGGGCATTCATCTCCACCAAGCAACGGGCATGGAACTGGGGTCCTTTCAGATCGAGGATGCCTGCGGCGAGGTCGGCGCTGAGCGATTGAACCGCGGATTTGACCTGTTCTTGCAGTACTTCTGCAGTTTCCGGCTCCATGTAGGTCGCAGTTCGGACCTTCGCGGCATAGCCGAGGCGAAGGTCCACGGCCATGGCGATGAGCGATTCCGGAAGGTCGGCCGCCTTCATCTTCTCGGCGAGCGCACCACCGGAAGGACGTGCGCCTTGCGCCAGTTTAGCGAGCCGTTGCTGCCACCAACCAACGGCTTCCGCGCGCGTGACTATCTTCCGGGCCTTGTCGGGGATCCATTTGGCGTCGCCAGCCGCCTTGACCCAAGCGCGCATCTCGGTGAGGAGCACATTTATCTGCTCCAGCAGCAGCGGCTGGCCCGCCGTTTCCGCGAGACAGAAAAGCCGAATGGTGTTGGCCTTTTGAACTGTCTTCAGATCGTGACGCACGTCCCAGAGACAGTTCTCCAGCCAATACCTGCAGTCGTTATTCTTCGGCGACCTCAATCCGGGGAAGCGGGCATTCAGGGCCGACTCCAGCGCCGTCAGAGCGTCGCAACCGGGTCTCCGGCCATCCGCGCCGAAAGCGTAGGCGAGCGGGGCCAAGTCGGAAATGACGGGACGAAGGGTTATCATACGGAACGAGGCGACCTCATCGTGTTGATCGCGCCCGAGTGACGTCTCGAAGATCGACGTGCCCACGGCGTCCTTCTTCTTGCGCTGGCAGATGTCAGCGACCGACCAGAGCTTATCGGGTTCGCCGGCTTTAACCTGAACGAACTCGGCCGTCGGCTTGCCTTGGGTTGTGCCCAAAGCGCGAACGAGGATCAGATCATCGTGGGTCTCGAAGTGGATTTTGGTTAGGCCCGCATCTTCGATCATATCGAGTAAAAACCCGACTGCGATCTCATCCTGATAAGAGAAACCCTGTCTTGCGACGGGGCCGCCCTGCTCCTTGGGCATAGCGTTGTCGATCGACGGCCAAGTATTTGGTTGCCGCGCTGTCGCCACAGTCTCAAGCAAGACACGTCAGCCGGAAATTATAATTGTGCACAGTCCCCTCCCACTGCATCGTTTGCATGGACTTTAATCGCAGACTTGGACCTCTCACAAGTGCGCTGGCGACTAGGCGCGTTTTATCGTGCTAGGCTGCCTCAATCGAAAGTGCCGGATGAACCAGATCCGGATCCACTTAGATCAATCTGGGCTTCATTCCAAGAGCCGAGGTATGGACTGACAGCAAGAGGTCAGGACCTTCTACTCGGCCGCCGCCCTTGGGGGACCGCCCCCAAGCGAACATTCCGCGTTCGCTTGGGGCCCCATTCCCAAACCTTATACGCGCCGGCTTAACGGCAGCAATCGATGTTCTGACGGCAAAAGCAGCCACTCTGTTGTCGGCCCCTCATCAACCGTGGGAAATCATTTCTCGGCTTCAGCAGGCCGGGCAGATGCCAACGGCCTAGTCGGGGTGGTTTGCGGAAGGTCGGCTTTCTGCCTATCGTTTGTTGAAGCAGACATCTATATGCTGTTGGATAATTAACCGGGGGGATGAAGATTGCCTACTTCAGAAGTTGTGGTCAGTTTTGGCAGTAGCGTGGTTGCGCTTTTGGGTGGCGGCGGGGTTGTACTTGTTGCTATCTGCGCATTTATATCTCAATTCATCACAGATCGTACAATAGAGGGCCATAAAGCCACGCTCAATGCAGAGCTAGAGCGCCTCAAAAATGAGCTAGCAAAAGAAAGTGAACTGCACAAACTCAAGCTTCGGAAAGCAGAAATTCTTTTCGACCGCGAGCTTGAAGCTGTAGCCGAGTTCGGTACACTTTATCGCCGAATAACGCCCAGATACTCTCATCCCGATATGGATTGGGACGATGCTTGCGCCGATGTCGCTAGCCGCTTCTCTACAATCGAGGAGCAACTTGAAAATTACCTAACCAAGCACGCTCCCGTATTATCCGAAGCGTTGCGGGAAAAGCTGCGTCATTGCAAGACTACGGCATCGCACAACAAATTTATGGAATATGAGATGCCAGAAGATCAAGCTACATCCACTACCAAGGCTGAGGCAGGTAGGCTTCTGGAGGAATTACAGAATGTCGAGAGTGGTCTATTCGCATTGGTTAGAAACGAAACGCGAGATTAGAGTTTGTGTGCGGGAGCCTCCTTTACGGAGTGCCCACCGCATTTGTACGCTCTCGATCTGGTATGGCCCCTTCAGAATCTTGGCGAGCCGGAAAGTCGATACCCTCCGGCGAAGGCCGCCTTGCGAGGGGACGGCACGGTAGCGAGGCTGCGCTCTTAAGGTCGTCCTTACGAGCGAAGTTAGCAGCACAGCATGAGCCATATGACGTTATTGACCGGCCGGAGCGGCGGCGTCGTTGGAGTGAAGCGGATCAGTGCCGGATATTGGCGGCGGCATTCGCGGGCCGACCAACTGAAGCGTCTGAGCAGCAGCGCCAGGCCCGGCTGGTGGCGCTGTCGGGGCAGAACGAGCTGCCAATGATACATTTACGTCTACGCCGTTCACACTCCGCCGAGAGTAACACCACGCTCGGTCCCAGGTTTGGTCGTTCTCATCCTTGAAGTGGTGACCTGTGATTAACTCCCAAGTGGTGCCTTGGAACTCGACGTTCTTGGTGGCGAACTTGTTGAAGTCGACGGTCACCACGTCAGGCTTGGTAGGGACGTCAGCCTGGGCGCCTGCTCCTGAGTTGGCTTTGGAGTTGGAACAGGAATAGGCGGCTCATCTTTTGGGGAGGTGAGATCGCTTGGCTGCTCTATGGTCGGCAAAGCCGCCGGCTCCGGCAAGGTTTTGTCCCATAGACCAAGATTGATGCCTAGCCCAATCCCGACCGCCGCCACTGCAATGGCTCCGCCAGTCGCCATTCGGCGAAAGGCGGTCGCTCGGGCTGTCTTCTCTTGGGCCGCGGCTTGAGCCTGCAAGGTTGGAATCGCTGACCTTTTGACGGCGAGATCGACGGCTTGCTCAAGCAGGGTGGTATTATGCCGGACGAGCACTTTTGCGACCCTTCATTGATACCGTCACGAGGTCTGAGACCTCAGGCGGCAAATCCTGGTCGAGGGCCTTGCGAAGGACTTCGGGATCATCGGTGAAGAGCGGAACATAGAGGATCTCTTTGACCACCTTTTCACAGGCACCTCAACCCGCTTCTCAACCTCTTTCTCGACCATAACTTCGACTGGTACCTTAATCGTCCGAATTCGGCGCCACCGCCAACTCAGAAGCATTCTACGGAGCAGCCTGGAAGTCTTGCTGTCTGAATTGTCCTCTTCTCGGGCGGCAATGCGCTGGAGCGCTAGAGCGACCATTGCCGTAATTGGTCCCGCGAGCGCGGCGATGAGCGCGAGCGAGCCGAACCAAATCACAGAGATTATTCCGGCCTGTGCCTCAGTCACCAGTTCAGGTTTGCTGCCGTACCACCGTGAGGCAATACGGCGGACCTGATCTGTCCGCGCCATGGGGATCCGCTCCTTGGCCAAGGCGCTGAGGGCTTTGGCAATCTGGTCCTGTCTGACCTGGTTTTGCGCCGAGGTGTTTGCCTTGTTGGCTTCTGCCGCCTGGGCATCTGCGAGCCGTTTGCCCGCTTCATCCAATCGACGCTGCCAAGCCGCGGCATCACTATCGCGCGTTTGCTCCAGAGACGAACGCCTATCGACAAGCTTCTGCCTCTGGTCAGTAGTCATAGGAGGGCTATTTGCCCGCAAACGATCGAAATTTTCGCGCAGCGCAGCAATCTCTTGATCGAGCGGCTCAATCTGAGTGTCGAACTTGGTGATAATTTTCGTGCGGGGGTTGGCAAGTTTAGCCACTTCCGATTCTAGCCTGCGTGCCGAGTCGCTGTCGCCTGAATCGCGCGCCATCTTGATACGTTCAACAAAGCTGTCGCGTTGGCGCTCAAACTGATCGACAGCGTCTTTAACTTCGCGATCACGCTGTTGAATCAGCGCCGATCGAACCGCGTTTTTCTCCTCCACTTGATCGCGAACACGCGAGGCCTCTGGAGTAAGGGCTTTCGTTCCCTCCAATTCCGCATTGGCCTCGGCAATTTGCGACTGAAAGGTAGCACGCGATTTTTCCGCAAGAGAGGTCAGCTGCTCAATTTCGGAACGGGCTTGATCGACCTGATCGGCTCTTCGACCAAGTTCGTCAGCAGAGGCGAGCTTTGTCGCTTCCTGCTCAAGGGCATCAATCTTGTTTACGAGCTCCTCATAACGCAGCTGACGCAATGCGCCTGCCCTCTCCATCCCCATAAAGACAGTTTCGAAAGTGATGCCTGCAAGGACCAGGAGGAAGACCAAGATTATGGGCTTCCAGAGCCAAGACGCGCTGAAAAGCAGTGTAGCTATCGGTATCTTGGTGAGCTCCGCGATTGCCACCATGAGAAAGGGTGCACTGGCGAGCGTCAAATCCATTGCAGTGACAGACTCGCTTGCAGAAAACGCTTGTACGCCTAATGCTACACCTGTCGTAAGACCAATCGCTGCGGCCGCAATCTCTAGGGCCCAGGCACCACGGTAGGTCCACTGGCCATAGCTTGCCAGCTTTGACTCATCACAGTCTGCATTTTACTCGCCCCCCCGACAGGGCGACATCACGCCTTGATCGCCTGGCAGTATACACTTAACGGTTTTGAAAGTCTTAGTTAAGCCGTCTTCTCTCTATTGTCACAACAACTTTTTCTGCCCTTCAGATATTGAATACCTCGTCAAAAAATGGGGTTAGCAGACCGCGCCGCCCATGCATGGTCTTCGTTAGATCGGTGTAAGCGGAAAGCCGAACAGGCCGTAGCGCGCATTTCAGCTAGCAGAGTTTCGCATGGGATCCCATCCTTGTCGCGATCGAGTTTTCCGCCCCATGAGCAGTTTTGCAGGTACCAGTTGGCTTCGTCGCAGGAACCGATCTGCTTGCACGTTCTCCGCGGCTCGCAAGAATAGCCGCTCTGCGCGACCAGCTTACGGCTGATGATGCCCAGTGGGCGGCTCGACGGCGCCGCGCCGTCGGCGTGCGCAGCGCGCCATTCCCAGGGTGCCTGAAACGTCCCGGCCCACAGGCCGATCTTTGAGGCTTGGGCTTGCGCCTGCAGCCCCGCATAGGCGCCCTGGCTGTAGCGAGGCCAATCCAGCGCCTGGCCGTGCTCGACCATCCAGGCGGCTACGCCCGCGCCGTCAGCGCGCCGACAATCGCCGACAAAGCGGTGGTAGCGGTCCCATGTCACGAATGTGCATTCGAGCGGCCTCGACGCGGCCAGGAAAGTGTCCAGCGCTTCGGCCGATCGCCGGCCGCAAGGATACTCGGCGCCATTCGCATCGCGGCACGGCTGCCGGCTCTCTGGCGCGTCGATGCCGTTGAAGCGGACGCGCTGGCCGTGGATTTCGATCGTATCGCCGTCAATGACGGAAGCGACACCGGTAAGCGAGGAGGGCGCCGCCCTTCGTGGGCTGGCCTTTGATGCATCGTCGCTACGTTGCGCGCCCGACGGCGCCAGGAAGGCGGCCACTGCCGCCGCTGCCGTAAGACTGAGCATTGCCGGCACGCTCGCAAGTTGGCGCCGCCACAGCTTGGCACCGGTGGGTCTCTGCCACCGATTGGATCGATATTTGCGGTATGGCCTGCTCATCCGCTACGCCGACCAGCCCGGCCATGCGCTGTCGACCATGGGCAGGCCGGCGCAATGGTAATCGTCACGAAACCGCCCGGTGGACCGGTCGCGGCAGCGCCAGATAATGCTGTAATTCTGGCCATAGAATTGGTCCCACGCGACGCCATAGGTTTGTGGTGGCGGTGGCCGGTAATATGTTCCGCCTCCATAGCCGTTGTTGGCAGCGACACCCACAGCTGCGCCGCCGACAGCCGCGATCGCTATGCCTGTCGCGACAGCATTGTCGGTTTGCACAAGCCTGGTGCACTTCTCTGCTGTTGCGCCCCTGCGCACTAGAAGGGCCGCTACCCGACTACGATACTGTTCGTCCGTGCTGCTGGCGAGAACGTGACATAGCGCAACGGTATTCATTGCCGTGAGATCGCTGTCCGACACGACAGTGCTCGTAGAGCAGCCGCTGACGCACAGGGCTGCACTTGCGATGAGTGCTCCAATTTTCATGTGAATTCCCCCAAACAAATATTGGGGCGAGTCCGACCTAGAAGTCCAGAGTTTTTCACATTGTTACGATTCACAGCATGCTGCGGCTAACTGGCATCCACTGCAACCAACCCTTCCGCCGGTCGTTGACTGATGCTGGGTTGATCTCAGCCACTCCAGAACTTGCCCGCTGGCTCAAAACCGGCGGGCTTTTTTCCGCGACGCCGGAAGGCTCTATCTCCCCGCATGTTGTGGTACATCGGCACGCCGTCATCGGGCCGTGCCGTTGACCAAGGTGGTCCCTCCGCCATGGTCGGCGGCGCAGCCTTGACCGTCCGCGCTGGCCATCCCAATCAAGCCCGCTGGCTTCGGTCGGCGGCTTTTTATTTGATCCCCGGCGCCGTCGGCTTGGATCTAGATCCAAGCCAGTGCCGGATTTGAAGGTAAGCTGCGGCGGTATGATCGCACTTCGCGCGGGACGGACCGTTGGTGTGCAGCAAGAGTGCCGAGTTCATCCGGCCAAGATTCTGCACTAGGCCGAGGTAGGTGAAGGCAGATACCTTCCGGTAATCGCTGAGATATTGGAGATAATGTTCCGCCATGGAGGTGTGTACCCGTATTATAACTTTCCAAACTTCATGTACGAACGCCGTGGACGAGCTGCTGTGTGCGCTTGCCGTAAATCGCTTCCGCGAGTTCACAGTCACAGGTTGGCTATGACCCTAACGCGAGAGCTTCAACGGCCCCTTCGCGATGAACTCCTCAACGAGACGCGGTTCACGTCCCTGGCCCAGCCCCGCGCGAGACTCAATGGCGCGCCGATTACAACGGCGCGCGTCCACACTCGCAGATCGGATGGCAGACACCCAACGAATTTGCATCGACCTTCAACCCGCGACGGTCGCTCGCGCTGCGCAACGTGAAACGCTCCGCGCACGACTGGATAAAATTTGGGGGAAACGTCAGGGCGGCCATAACTTTGCAGTCATCAGACGCGAGGCGGCCTACAACAGCGCTGCCCACCATACGCTTGTGGCCCGCGACCCACACGGCTTTGCCCTTCATATCGTACATTATGCTTCCTTCATGATTACCGATGTCTGCATGACCTTGAGGTCTTCCCGCACCATTTCCGCGGCAAGCTCGCGCACGGATGTTTCATGCACCCAGCCGAGCTTCTCCTTCGCCTTGGTGGCGTCGCCCAGGAGAAGATCGACTTCCGTGGGGCGGAAGTAGCGTGGGTCTACCTGGACTAGGCATCTGCCGGTCTCGACATCATAGCCCTTTTCGTCGACTCCCTCACCACGCCATTCGAGCTCGACGCCGACATCTTCGAAAACCCATTCGACGAATTGGCGGACAGGGGTCGTCTTGCCCGTCGCCAGCACGTAATCATCCGGTTGATCCTGCTGCATCATCATCCACATACCACGCACGTACTCATGCGCATGGCCCCAATCGCGTTGAGCATCGAGATTGCCGAGATAAAGCTTGTCCTGCTTGCCGAGGTAGATAGCAGCGGCGGCGCGGGTGATCTTGCGCGTCACAAAAGTTTCGCCGCGCAGTGGGCTTTCATGATTGAAGAGAATGCCGTTGGAAGCATGGATACCATAGGCCTCGCGATAGTTGACCACGATCCAGTAGGCGTAGAGCTTGGCGGCGGCGTAAGGGCTGCGCGGATAAAAGGGCGTTGTTTCGTTCTGCGGTACGGATTGCACGAGGCCGTAGAGCTCTGAAGTCGAGGCCTGATAGAAGCGGGTCTTGTCCTTCAGACCGAGGAGGCGGATCGCCTCAAGAAGTCGCAATGTTCCGATACCGTCGGCGTTTGCTGTGTATTCCGGCGTTTCGAACGACACCTGGACATGGCTCTGAGCGGCCAAGTTGTAAATCTCGTCTGGCTGGGATTCCTGAACTACTCGGATGAGATTAGTCGCATCAGTGAGGTCACCGTAATGCAAAATTAGGCGCGGATCGGAATCGTGCGGGTCTTGGTAAATGTCTTCGATGCGACCCGTGTTGAAGGAAGAGGAACGTCGCTTAATCCCATGAACGATGTAGCCTTTTTCCAGCAGAAGACGGGTAAGATAGGCGCCATCCTGTCCCGTTATGCCCGTAACCAGAGCAACTTTCCTGTTCTCGCCCATTTTCTTCCTGCTCTATTGTAGTTAAGTTTCGAATCTGGCTCGACACACCGCCAGCAAACTGCGGCCCGCCTCATACCCTATGGTAGGATTTCGACAGATGCGGCGCGGAGCTCGTCATTGACAGTGTCAGCCAGCGAGCACACCTGCTCCTGCTTCGAGGCGTAGCAAAACAGAGTCTCGCCGCTAACCTGCCTAAGTCGCACATGCGGCCTGAGTGCCGCACTCAGCTCACGGGGTGAGCGACATAGATTTCAATCACGTCGCACCCGATTTGCTCATCAATCAGCGAGTGAGGACGCCCTTCTGGGATTCTACGTCCGTTCTCAAGCACGCACATTCGGTTGCATAGCCGCTCCGCTTCTTCCACGAAGTGGGTGGCCAGTAGAATCGTCTTGCCCTGCGCCAATAGGGCACACAGCCGTTCCCAGATAAAATGGCGAGCATGTGGGTCCAAGCCACACTAGAACTCCACCATCCCTCTTTGCGCTGACCAAGTAATCTTTGCCTGCGGCGTCTTCTAATGGAAATTGTTTTGATCAGTGAAATCGATTGTTTGGATGAGGCGCATCCATAATATGGATTGTTTGACAGGTCAGCGCGGCACCATCGGCGGCACAAAGTCGTGGGTGCGAGGTTTCGCTCCGCGCGAAGACAAAGTTCGTGTCAGTCGGGGGCTTCGGGCGAACCGCACATCTGAGACGGCGGCGAAAAGCGCGGGTAGGGCATTACGTATTGACCTGTATGAATTTCGGGAGGCGAGCCCGAAAACGGTGGCTGGGCTTCAACGATGGGCGGGACGAGGCGACCATCAAACTGTGTTTCGCGCTATAGGCAATCGCAGTGCGGCGAATTTGAACGGCTGCCTTTGCCAGCCCTCGCCATCGCATCGGGCGAAGGTCGTAGCTTCGTTTCCAGGTACCGAAGATCTTCTCGATCCGACTACAAATTCTGTGGATCGGTTGGTCCAGGCGTCGAGCTTTCGGCCTCGTCGCGCCCCCACGTACCGGTTGCGACGATGCGCGGCCTTCCACCCTTGGCGCCCACCGTCGCCGAGATGATTGCCTCAGTAGGCGCTGTCGGCAAACACTTCGCCGGGATTGTCGGGCAGAGCATCAGGAACGGCCTTGTCGTCCTCGGTGTAGGCGCCGTGACGGCGATCTCATCGACAAGGGCCGTATCGGCGTAGGCACCGACATGGGCTTTGAAGCATTGAAACGCTGGTCGGCCCTTGTGCTTGACCCAATCGCCCTCTTCATCGTCTTCGCCGGCCGAGGCGATGATCGCCGCATCGACAGGCGTGCCGGTCTTCACCTGGATCGCTGAGCTGGCGGGTGATCTCGGCGAACAACAGGGTCATGAACCTCAACGGCCTTGAAAACGGACGAAAGCGGGTTCGCACAGGTGTCGGCTCCGACACCGAGAACCCGCAGAACCGTCGGAACGATCCTCCACATAGCTGCAGACGCCAAAATTCCTCTCTCGGCCGTCGTCGCACAGCATCGCGTGCCAGTCGCTCAGTCCGGCCGGATCGAAAGCTATCCGGTCGACACGAGTTGCGCCATGTTGGCGCACTTGAAAGCGTCAGAGGGCGCCGGCGCATCTTTCGCTGGGACCGGAAGCGTAATGGCCATAAATGACGTGGATGGCCTGTGCCTGACATTCGACGGCTGGCGGGTTCTGCACATCCGTCCTTCAGGAAACGCCCCGCAAATGGCATGTTACGTTGAGGCAGTTAAGAATTGGACTTGAAAAAGGGAGTTTGTGGACTGCCTCGACCGGCTGTTTCGCTTAGCAAAGCGCGGCCCCACGTCAGTAGAGGCTCATGGTCAAGGAACGCCTTAGTATCCATCACATGGATGGGCCACATTCACGCAATCAATTTTACACATGTCGCCTGGCGTATTAGAGAACGCTGAATTTAAACCGGAAGCGAGTGTACCCGGCGTTAAGATTTGCGAGCGTCACAGAGATAAGGATAGGCAGTGCTGAGGGAGCTCTTCTGCCCCACGCGCAGCCTCTACCAAATCGCCCGGCGTAACGGTCGACTAGTATCGATTAAGAGATCCCAAGCCAGATGCAACCTCGTCTCTGAAACGAGATTTCCGAAAATGCAGGTCAGTGGATTGGTAAAGCGCAGGTTCGTCGTCTCTCAGAGGCGTACGGGGTTCGGTGATTGTCTGTGGTCGCTGGCGGCCGCTTGGCGCTACGCTCAGCGGTCGGGACGAACGCTAGCCGTCGACTGGCGCGGGTCCTGCTATCTCGACCAACCCTTCACAAACGCCTTTCCGGTTTTCTTCCAACCGATCAATGACATCGCTGGCGTACCGGCTATTTGCGACGACCGGATCAACGACTTTTCCTTCCCGGGTCCATTCTTCCCGGAGTGGTGGAATAGGCCAGCGATCGACTGCCTTTACCGCCCAGATGAGCAGATTTTCCAAGAGCGCGACGAGTTGGGCGAGCTCTTTCAGGCCGAACAGGATGTCGAAGCGAACACAGTAGTGTGTGACGCTTGCTTGATGTGGCGCTGCGATGAGGATGCCGAGCGGCAGGTCTTCCAGAGTGTCAAGCCTCGGTCTGAAATTCAAACACGCATAGATGCCATTTACCAAGAATGTTTTGAGGGGCACAGCATCATCGGGGTTCATGTTCGACATGGTAACGGTGAAGACATCATGGAGCATGCGCCCTACTGGGCCGATCCGGAGTTCGCCGTTCGACAAGTGTGCAGTGCGGTTGATAAGGCTAAAGCGTTACCGCACCCCAAGCCTGTGCGGCTGTTCTTGTGCACGGACAGCGCGCAGATCCTGGATCACCTGTCGGCCAGGTTTCCCGATCTTCTCACCGTCCCCAAGCATTTCCGATCCGATCAAGATGGCCCCTTACACACTGCAGCACTTGGGATTGACGGCGGAATTTCCGCCCTCGTTGAGATGTATCTTCTCGGGCGCTGCGATACTGTAATTCGGTTTCCTCCGACGAGCGCCTTTACACGATATGCACGCCTTTTCGCACCACGCGTAATTGAGTTCGATCTGAAGGAGCCAAGTCGTTTGATTTTGATAGAGGACAGCCAAAGAATCTCTGGTCTCAGTTAAGACCCGCCACCTGCACAATTCGGCGGATGCAACCAACAGGCATAGTTGAATGTCCATTTCTCATCGCAGCCATGGAAGCGTCGTACGATACCGATAGCGTCGTCATCTGAGGCCGTTCGGCAACGCGCCAGAACTTCGCTGTTACTCGGAGGCCGCAGACCAAGCCAGAGCGACGGCGATCGTGACGCTAACGCTCGAAAGGGCGCGGGCAATCACTCCAGAGACGAAATCGAGGTTGTTTAATGAAAGTGGTTCCCGTCATCATCAGCGGTGGAGCCGGATCGCGGCTATGGCCCGCTTCGAGGCAATCGCACCCCAAACCTTTCCTTAAAGTAGCAGATGGACATTCTCTCTTTCAGCACACTGTGCTGCGCGTCGGTTCGATAAAGGGCGTAGTGGAACTCGTCGCCGTGACATCTGGGGAACACCTCTTCCTTACCAAGGACGAGTTCGACGAACTAGATTCCGTGGTCCTGCCACGCACCTTTCTGCTCGAGCCTGAAGGCCGGGATACGGCCGCAGCCGTTGCGGCAGCCGCCATCCATGCCAAGGCAACGCAAGGCCCTGACGCGATTCTATGCGTCTTCCCAGCCGATCACATGGTTGGCAACCTGCCTGCATTTTTAGACGTCATGTGCCGGGCCATCGAACATGCGAAGCTCGGGCGGATCGCCACATTGGGCATCACCCCAACCAGACCGGACACGGCATTCGGCTATATCGAAGCGGATGGTGAGAAAGTCGTCCGTTTCGTTGAAAAACCGGATCTGGACACAGCCAAAGCCTATGTCGCGTCCAAGCGCTTCTTCTGGAACGCCGGCATTTTCTGCTTTAGCGCACAAACCATGCTCGACGAGATGGCATCGCATTGCCCCGCGGTGATCCAGGCCGTCTCCGACAGCTACGAGAACGGCCGCTTCAGTCAAGGCGAAGGCTTTGCCAAAATCGAACTCGCGCCTGAGCATTTCGGCTCCGCCCCGCGAATCTCGCTCGACCACGCTGTCATGGAGAAGACGAACAAACTTGCCGTGGTTGCCTGCGACATGGATTGGAACGACATCGGATCCTGGAACGCAATGGCCGATTTGATCGCCCCCGACCAAAGCGGGAACAGGATACGCGGCGATGTGCATATGGTCGACACGACCGGCAGCTATGTGAGCTCCGACAAGCGCGTCATCGGCACGGTCGGTGTCAGCGATCTGGTGATCGTCGATTCCCCGGACGCTTTGCTCGTCGCATCCCGCGACCGCGTTCAGGACGTCAAGAAGCTGTTCGAGGGCCTCAAGGCTTCAGGACATGAAGCTCACCTGGTCCACAGCACGGTACACCGGCCGTGGGGTACCTACACGGTTCTCGAGGAAGGCGAGCGCTTCAAGATCAAACGCATCGAGGTGAAGCCCGGTCGGCGGCTGAGCCTGCAGATGCACTATCATCGTTCGGAGCACTGGGTCGTGGTCAGCGGCTCCGCGAAAATCGTCAATGGCGAGCAGGAGCTGTTCCTGGCGACAAACGAATCAGCCTACATCCCCTGCGGCAATAAGCATCGGCTGGAGAACCCAGGCAGAATTGACCTGGTGATCATTGAAGTGCAGAGCGGCGATTATCTCGGCGAGGATGATATCGTTCGCTTCGACGACGTATATGGTCGAACGTAGATTTCACCCGCGTGACGAGAACGGTCAACGTGTCGCTGACTAATTACCACTAGGAAGCCCGTCTGCCCACTCAGGACCGGATGCTTGTGGAATCGGGAATTGACCAAGGCAGCGGCGAATGACCGCAATCGGCATCAGGGGTGGGACAAATCAACCGGAAAAGACCGGAGAGCATAGTAACGCAACACAGTCCCACTGTCGAATAGCCTTTGATATTTCTGACTTTCCAAGCACCCTCAGGGCCGACCAAAATTATATCAATGGCTTATGGCCGACTTCGCTCTGAAGTGGGCCAAATCGAGCTCGCATTCCCGCAGCACTCAGTTTGATTGTTTTCGTTGAAAACGAGCAAGGACAGGGGGAGGGCGATCTTGTGCTGGCTTCTATGTGTCCAATCTTGCTCCTGTTCGTCGTGTGCAGCCACATAGCGCGGCTATCGCGAGGCTGGAAGGCCTCCGATCGATAGGTGCGGCGAACGGCGGCAACGAGGTGCTAATAGGATGGCTGAGCGTATGATCGAGAATACCGCAGCTGCGGTCTAGCGCGAAATGCAGCGTCTGTGACTCATGGGTCATTGCAGCGCGATGAACCGGAAATCATGACCCTAAGCCGCCCTTCATCAGCCCACCAGCGCCCAGAAGAAGGCGAAGATCCGTCACAATGCCTACCTGTACCAAGGCTTCAAGCAGTTCACCGCGAATGTGAAGACCGCCAGCCATTGCTTCTTCATTTTCGGCCCTTCGCTCGCTACGAATGACGACCACATCCTTAACCGCATAGCGCGTGGCAAGTTTCGTAAGCTCTGTGTTGGCATCTATGGTGAACCAGCATCCGCGGATAACCAGCGGATCATGAACCACGCGAACGAGCTAGCGGTGCAGCGCAACGAAAAATCGCCGCTTGATGTCGTCTTTTATGATGCTGCTACAGTTCATGTCTGGGGTTCGGCTTAGAAGCGGAATGACTGCCAACCAGGTCATCGAGCCGGAAACTGACCGGCCGGTCGGCCCAAAAATGACATTCAGTTGCCTCCAGCCTTTCGACACGAGCCACTTCACGATCTCGCGATTGCCAGCTAGCGGCTTGTTGCTCGAGCTGCGCGATCCTAGTCTGTGGTCGCTATGCCTCAGCAATAAGAATCCGGTTCCTAGCCGGGCGGAGGCGCAACGAGATAGCCAGCTCAGGACAAGGAGAGCAAACCATGGTCGCTTTTACCCTCAATGGCGAGGCGCGAACACTCGACGTCGATCCAGAGATGCCGCTGCTCTGGGCGATCCGTGACGGCATCGGACTCACAGGAACGAAATTCGGTTGCGGCCTTGCCCAGTGCGGCGCTTGCACGGTTCACGTTAACGGCATGCCGACGCGCTCGTGCCAGACCGCAGTCGGCGACATCGAAGGAGCCTCGATCACCACCATTGAGGGCGTGTCGGGCAAGATCGGCGAAACGGTCCAGGCCGTGTGGGCCGAGTTCGACGTACCTCAATGCGGCTATTGCCAGTCTGGCCAGATCATGTCGGCCGTGGCCCTCCTGACAGAGACGCCGAAGCCGACGGACGATGATATTGATTCGGCGATGAGCGGCAATCTCTGCCGCTGCGCCACCTATCATCGCATCCGCGCGGCCATCCACGAGACCGCCAACCGGCTGGAGACTTGAGGCATGTTGCAGTTTCTCCCGAAGCATAATGCCGTGGGGCCTACGCGCCGCCAGTTCCTCCTCGGCACGGCCGTCACCACCGCGGGCCTCGCCGTGGGCTACCGGCTAATGATGGCCGCGCCCACCAACGCACAAACGACGCCTGCAACGGTCCAGGCGAACCCCTTCCAGACCTATGTCGAGATCACACCGGAGAACCGAATCGTCGTCCACTCGTCGCAGTTCGAGATGGGACAAGGCTCCTATTTCGGCATCGCCACCCTGGTTATGGAAGAGCTCGACGGCGCCTGGGCGCAGGTCCACGTGGTCGGCGGATATGGCAATACCGCGCTCTACGGCAATCTCGCCTGGGGAGGGGCCGCGCAGGGAACCGGTGGCTCCACGTCGATGAGCTCGTCGTGGGAGCGCTACCGCGAGGCGGGTGCTGCCGCACGGGCCATGCTGGTGGCGGCCGCGGCGCAGCGGTGGGACGTGCCAGCCGGCGAGATCACAGTCGCTTCCGGGGTCGTGTCGCACGCCTCAGGGATGCAGGCGCGCTTCGGTGACCTGGCTGAAGCCGCAGCGGGAATGCCGGTTCCCGACGACGTGCCGCTAAAGCCGCGCGACAAGTGGGCCCAGATCGGATCGGACAGCCTCAAGCGCTACGATTCCGCCGGCAAGACCAATGGCGCGCAGACCTACACGATCGACCTCAAGATGGATGGACTCAATACGGCCGTTATGATCCATCCGCCGAAATTCGGCGCTGAGATCGAGAGCTTCGACGCCTCCAAGGCCAAGGCACTCGACGGCATTGTCGATGTCGTCCAGACGCCGCGCGGCATTGCCGTGGTCGGCAGGGACATGTGGACGGCGCTCAAGGGCCGCGATCTCGTGGAGGTGACCTGGAACGAAGACAAGGCCGAAAGGCGCGGCACGGCCGAGATCATGGCCGAATACACTAAGGCAGCAGACGATCCGGGCGCGGCCACCGCGCGCGACGACGGTAACACTCCCGCAGCGTTGGCCAGTGCTGAGAAAGTCATCCAAGGGCACTACGAATTCCCCTATCTTGTCCATGCTTCGATCGAGCCACTCAACGCGGCCGCCCGAATCAACGAAGACGGCACCATCGACGTCTGGGGCGGACACCAGATGCCCGATCTTTATCAAGCGGCTGCCGCTCAAGTAGGCGGCACCACGCCGGACAAGGTGAGGCTGCACGTGATGAAGACCGGCGGCAGCTTCGGCCGCCGAGCGGTCTCGGACGCAGATCTCATTATCGAAGCTGTTTCCACAGCGCGTGCACTGGGACCCGGCAAGTCAGTGAAGGTGCAGTGGACCCGCGAGAACGACATGCGGGGTGGGCGGTACCGGCCGGTCTATGTGCACGCAGTCAAGGCGGGGCTCGACAAGGAAGGCAATGTCGTCGCTCTCCATGACCACATCGTGGGCCAATCGATCGCGGGCGGTTCGCCCTTTGCGGCGATGATCGAGAACGGCATCGATCCGACCTCCGTGGAGGGCGCCACCAACCTGCCCTATGCGATCCCGAACCTGAAGGTCGAGCTGACCACGACGGACGTGAACATCCCAGTGCTGTGGTGGCGTTCGGTAGGCTCCACCCACACCGCTTACGCAATGGAAACCCTGATTGATGAGCTCGCCGCCGCTGCGAACCGTGATCCGGTCGATTTCCGCTTGTCGATGCTCGGTCACCATCCACGGCATGCCGGCGTGCTGAAATTGGCTGCTGAGAAGGCAGGCTGGGACAAGCCTCTGCCGGAAGGCCGTTTCCGCGGCGTGGCCCTGCATGAAAGCCTCTCGACCTATGTCGCCGAGGTGGTGGAGATCACCTTCAACGATGCAAATGATTTCAAAGTCGACCGCGTCGTCTGCGCGGTAGATTGCGGCACCGCGATAAATCCTGACCAGATCCGCGCTCAGATGGAGGGCGGTATCGGCTTCGGGCTAGGCGCGATCCTCCAGGAGGAGCTGACCCTGACGGGCGGTGTCATAGACCAAGAGAACTACGACACCTATACGCCGCTCAGGATCGAGCAGATGCCGCGCGTCGAGGTGCACATTGTGCCGTCCGACGAGCCGCCCACGGGCGTTGGCGAGCCCGGTGTGCCGCCGATCGGCCCGGCCGTCGCCAACGCGCTACGGGCGGCGACGGGCAAGACGATCCGCAAGCTGCCGATCATAAAGAACTTGTCAGCATAGCCGGGAATGACACCATGAAAACGGCCGCGATGAAGATCGCGGTCGTAGGTCGTTTTTGAACGCCTCCTGACAGGCGATCACCTCCATTCGATCAATTTCCGGCGGCTGCCCGGTCCAATATCCGGTTTAGAGACGGTAACCCGTGTTCTGAACGACCGCAGACGGTCGTTGGTGCTGGTAGCACTGAAGAACCGCTTTCGAGACGCAAATGCCGCACGCAAATGTCTCGAAAGGGTCAGGCTAGAGACTTTTGTACCACCTATTGCATGTCTGCTATCGCTTTCTGGGCGCGAGAAGCGGCCGGTCCTCTGACGGCCCCATAACAGGACATTGATGTCTTCGCGCTGAGCGTCAGCAGTTGGCTCTACCGCGACCTTTCTCAGGAAGGCTGCACACCGACGCGATCTTCCTTTCACCTTGCGCAAACCTCCCTTCCGAGGAGGCGTTCAGTGCGTCGGCTTGGTGGACTGAGGCACTTCTGAGTGGGACAACAACATTGAAAAATATTGGAAAAGATTTGAATGCTCTGAAGTCCCACTGATCTCTTACCAATTGATTTTTATGGCTTTCTGAATACCCTCCGGGCCCACCAAAATGTTTGATTTCATTTCGAAAAAGTGGCCTCGGCCCAAAACGTTTTGGGCCCATTATGGGCCCAACAAAAAAGGGCGGCCGATAAGCCGCCCTGCACCGGTCCGATTGAAACCATTCATTTGATGACGCGCAGCGGCATCCGTTGCTTCATGGCGTCGCGTTTCGCCTCCCGCTCGTTGATCGCGCGGGCGATATCGACGGCCATCCGCTTCTTGTTCGCCTCCCGTACGTACGCGTCCGTCACCGTCATCGAGGAATGTCCCATGGCTTCCATAATGGCGCGTGCCTGGATGTTGCATTCGGCGAGATACGTGCCGAAGGTACGCCGGAGCCCATGCAGGGTGTAGCCCTCCGGAATGCCGGCCTGCCTGTTCCAGTGCGCCATCATGCCGGTGAGGCTTTTTTCCGCAAACGGACGCCCATAGGCGTTCCTCAATACCGGTCCACCTTTCGAACGGTCTAGCGGCTCCAGAGCCTGCGCCAGCTTGTCCACGATGGGGATAAACACTTCCCTGCCGCCGTGGCGGTTTCGGTTCTTTTTCTGCCGAAACTCGAAGGCCTCGATCAAAACCAGCGAGCCATCGAACAGTTCGATTTCCTCGCTGACCAGATCTTCCCATTCCAGTGCGGCGATGTCGCCGCGTCTATTCCCGAGCCAGAAGCCGAGGGCGTAGCAGGTGCGCGCCGCCGAGCCGACTGCATGGCGCGACTCGAACTTTTCACGAATGGCCATCGGCCACCCAGGATTGGCCGTCGATTTGGGAATGCGAACGCGAATTGACAGCGAAGGATCGTCCTGCGGCTTGATCCACTTCTCAACGTCAATCGCCACCCAAAGGAGCTTTTTGATCGCTACCAGCAGATGCTTTGCGACTGTCCGTCTGGTGCCAAACACGCCTTCGATAATCGCACGCAGACGGTCGGCATCGAGATGCTCGACCGGCGTGTCGCGCCAGGTGAGCGGATAGGCGGGATCGACCTTCATCTCAAGGAAGCGTTCAATAAGCCGAGCATTCTTGTGCTGGGTGGCTTGGTCGAAGTCCAGCCATTCCATCGTCGATTCAAGCCGGCGGGCAGCATGACCGAAAGTCTTCGGCAACGCCCGTCCAGGCAAGTCGATGATGACGCCCTTTTGACCTTGGCCTTGAGTTGCCCGTTCATAGGCGGCCTCGAATTCTGGATCACCTGGCCGGCCTGGAAGCCGAATTTCGGGTATTCCCTTGCCGCGGTAACGATAGACGAGCTTACCGCTTTTTAGGCGCGACGAGACTCCGGGATATTTGTCATCCTTGAATGGCCGGCCCATTAAGCCCTCCTTCCAGCCTTCTGCTGTTCCAAGCGCCGGGGCACCTCGATCGTCGCCGGAGGCGAAGGGCTTTTGCTCTCCATAGCGACCCGAAGGAGCAACGGGTAGGGGAAACCTCGACCTTGCTCTATGCCCTCATATGTGCGCTTCGGGATGCCCAACAATTTCGCTGCGCTTTCTGCCGTGAATCCTTCTCTTGCCCGCCAAGCTTTCACATCTCGCGAGAGCTCGTCTTTATCATTGACGTCAACCCGTTTGCTCACATGGAAATCATACTACGTCGACAGCGTATACGCAATCTGCGTAATCATTTACGCCTAGCACTTTTTCCGCTTCGTTCCAAAAGCACCCGGAGACCACTCTCTTTGTCAGGCAAAGACGAAAAGGAGCTATCGAGGGTGACACGATCCCAGATCGTGCGACTGTTGACGAGCTTAGGCTTCGGCATGCGGCCATCGCCGACCATCTCGTCAAATAGCGTCGGTCCAACGCCAACGTAGCGCGCTGCTTCCTCGCGAGAGAGACCACGTGGAGGATAAGAAATCGCGTCAGCCTTCACAGCCGTCAACCCGAAAAGTACAACCGGCAGTGGGGTGAAGTCTGGCGAGTCGGTTACGCTGGTCACACCGTTCGTCCGCGGATCCACCAAGCCAGACATCCCGCGCCGCGCCAATTTGGAATGCGACCTTTTCTTACGAATGCACATCGCTGTTAGGAAGATGTCCCCCACGTAGGGTTCGGAAAACGGCGGCAATGGCGTGCAAATCGGAACGGTTGACGTCAGAATGCTTGCCCACCGCTCGCGAACGAGGCTTCGCTCAGGCGCATCGACCGCTGATCTTCGTTTTGGGATTGCATTCGCCATTGTCGCTTAGCCAGCGACGAGCAGTTGGCTATCTTGCATAGCATACGGACCGCCGTGGGCCCGGCCGACGGCACGGGTTTGGCGACGACGTTCGCGTCCACGACGCCGGATCAGATCCTCCGCGACATCAACGGCCAACTGACCGGCATCTTCGCCGGCATGCTGGGCGTTGAAATCACGGATACGCTGCTCCAGAAGCAGGCGGATGACCTTGGCATCGAATATGCCAGGAGCGTCTCGACCGAAAAGCTGAAGGAACTCGTCGACGCTAAGTTGGCGGAATGCCTGGATGGTTGCGGCGGCGGAGGCCGCCCGTTTGGGACGGACGGCCCTTGTTTTCAATCCTTCAAGGCGTCTCGGATCTTGTCCTTCGCCTTGCCGAAACCTTTCTGAAGGCTGCCTTCGGCCTTATCAG
>NZ_JAMYSP010000049.1:0-36751 GCF_040322015.1 Mesorhizobium sp. M0208
TGCAAGCCAACGATAGGATGGCAAACTGTTCGCGATGTCCTCGCACAGCTGTTCGCGATGTCCCCGGTCCAAACAGGGGGGAGATGGCAGCTTCAGCGTCTCGCTTATCCGCAAGCATTGGAGATTGGCGAAAGCCAATGCGACATCCAATCTCCCCACTAGAGGGGGAGATGTCCGGCAGGACAGAGGGGGGCGCGAAGGAACGCGAGTTGCGCGATTTCGCAGCCCTGTCATCCCCTCCCCATCCCTCCCACCTGCTCCGCGGACAAAAACAGCAGCACCACGTCCGACATGCCGAGCAGCGGCGTGAAGGTGACGATGGTGATGCCGCCGGTGGCGTTGGTGCGGGTCAGCCCTTCGGAATAGATGTCGAGCGGCGGCTCCTCGTCGAACCAGACGCCGTGCAGCGTTTCGCCCTGCCATTTTTCGCGGCCCTTCTCGTAGCTCTTGAACGACAGCACCGATTCGTCGGCCTGGACGTCGCCACCGCCGCCCCAGCGCACCACGACGCTGTCGAGCGCGCCCGGCGCCCGCCCCGCCATCGTGCTGAGGATCGCGTCGGCCGGGATCATGCCGGTGCCCCAGGCCGCCTGCTGCTGCGGCGGGCCGATCAGGATGCGCTGCGGGTTGTCGCGCGTGCTTTCGCCGGTGACGCCGGCCGCCCACATCCGAACCGGACAATCGAAAACCTTGCCTTGCCACCAGTCGGGATAGCGGCCGGTGAGGTGCATCGCCCACTCGGCGCCGCCCGCCCTCGTCTTGCCGAGCTGGTTGCCGGCCATGAACAGACGCTCGCGATTGGTCGCGCCGGCGGCGTGGAATTCGGCCTGTCGGGGATAGGGCCGATAGGCGGCAAGCTGGTTAGTGCGGCGCCTCCGGTCGAGCTCCGCCAGCAGGCTGAGGTATTCCTTCCTTGCCGCCCGGCTGTGCGAGGCCTTTTGCGGGGCGTGGTCTTTCGAGGAACGGCCTGAGGACGGCCTCGAGGCCGCGGATGCGCTGCCTGATTTCGTCATCGCTCAATGCATCCAGATTGTTGATGTTGACACTAAGATCCTTCGGCAGCACCGACAGCACGAGCTTCAGATACTGGTCGGGTTTTTCGGCGCGCACCTCGGCGATGACGCCGGCGCCATGGGCGCGGAAATCGGCGCGGATCGCTTCGAGAAAGCCGTCGGCCAGCGTCTTCTTCGCCCGCCTGGTCTGCTTGCCGGGTGCTTGATCGTGCGGCTGCGGATCGCCGGCGGAAGGAGCTTTGGCCATGCCCTACTCCGCCGTCCCGGCGGAGATCGCCGGCTTCTTGTTGCCTGGCCGCACGATACGCTTGCGCGGCTTCGCTTTCTTGGCGGCGCGCGCCGACTTCGGCTTCGGCGGCTGGCTTGCCGATTTCGCATCGGTCGTCGTGCCAGGCCGCAACGTACCGGCGTCGGGCAACGCATTCAGCCTTGCCCTTAGAATTGCCGCCGCCTTGCCGTCGAGTGCTCCCAACGGGAAGCCGAAACCGCCGACCGCGTCGCCGGGGCCGCCGCGCACCATGCCGATCCGCACGCCGACGACAACCTGCTCGAAGCGGCCATGGCGTGCATAGGGTGCGGTGCCGGCGAACTCGCCAATAGCGCTGACGACCTCTCGGCCGTCATCGTCGATGATGATGGTGGCGTAACGGTTGGACATGGTGCTTTTCCTGGGATGGGCGCACGGCGGCGCGCTAATTTGAGGATCCTCGAGGTCGCGTTCCGTCGCGCCCCCCTCTGTCCTGCCGGACATCTCCCCCACAAGGAGGGAGATTGGCTGTCATCACCGCTTTCGCCAATTTTGTAGGATGCAAAAAAGGTGCTGTCGCCCAAGCTGCCAATCTCCCCACTAGAGGGGGAGATGTCCGGCAGGACAGAGGGGGGCGCTGTCCCGCCAACTTCACAGCCGGCAGCACGCACATCATTCGATCGAAAGATAAAGCCTGAAACAAAAAACCCGCCTCGGCGGGCGGGTCGTTGGAGCCAATTAGCACCATACGCAGATTAGTAGCATAGCTGCCGGCACAAAGCAAGAACAAAATGTGGCACGGTGGAAAAAAAGCGATTTCCTTTGCCCGCCGCGAGGTTGTGCTCAAGAAACGGTCGCCAAGGTTGTGTTCATTCGCGCCCCCTCTGTCCTGCCGGACATCTCCCCCTCTAGTGGGGAGATCGGCAGTTCCAGCGCCTCGCTGCGTCCGCCCACTTCACAGCCGGCAGATCACGTAACGTTTGGTCGAAAGGGAGCCTGAAACAAAAAACCCGCCTCGGCGGGCGGGTCGTTGGAGCCAATTAGCACCATACTCAGATCAGTAGCATAGCTGCCGGCACAAAGCAAGAACAAAATGTGCCATCGGCGGCAAAAAATGGGAACTTCCCTCGGTGCCTCGGCTGTCAGCCGGCAAGCTTGCGTTCCTTCGCGCCCCCCTCTGTCCTGCCGGACATCTCCCCCACGAGGGGGGAGATCGGCAGCTTTGGCGGCAGCGCCTTTTTGCACCTACAAAATTGGCGAAAGCGGCAATGACAGCCAATCTCCCCACTAGAGGGGGAGATGTCCGGCAGGACAGAGGGGGGACGCTGTCCCGCCGACTTCATAGCCAGCTCACGTAACGTCTGATCGAAAAAGAAGCCTGAAACAAAAAACCCGCCTCGGCGGGCGGGTCGTTGGAGCCAATTAGCACCATACCCACATTAGTAGCATAGCTGCCGGCACAAAGCAAGAACAAAATTCACCTGAGACGCGAAAAAACGCAGAGTAGCCGATTGGCGAAGCACACTGGAATGTCCGGCGAGACGCCACCGTCCGGATCAGAACAGGCATTCGCGCGTTTGACCCTTAGCCAATGGGAGCAAAAATCATGAACGTCGCCAATCTGCAACTCGAAGGCCTGCTTATGGCCATCGCATCGATCAATCAGGTCCTGGTCCGCAAGGGCGTGCTCTCCGTCGAGGAGATAGATATCGCATTGCGCAAGGCCGAAGCCAGCGAGACCAACGAGGAAAGGTCCGAGGGCATGTCGGCGTCGAGCCGCGACGCCGTCAACTTCCCGATCCGACTGCTGGAGTTGGCCAATCAGTGTCAGCCGGAGACGGACATGCCGTCCTTCTCGAAACTGGCGCGCATGGTTGGTCAGATCAAGGAACCTTACAACGACCAGATGTGAAGCGGCGATCGAGGATGACCGCCGCAGCAAGCTTTGGCATCATCCCCTGCCAAGCCTCAGCGCCAGGACGCGGCCCGGCCCGTGCACGGCGGCAAACAGCAGCCCGGCCAGGAAGGTGAAGTGATCGACGAAGAAGCCGAACTCCGCCTGGTTGCCGGCCCAGTGCGACGGCCCGTGGAAGGCGAAGCCCAGGAACAGCACATAGGCGCCGGCGACGAGTGCTGCCCATGAGAAGAAGGCGCCAGTCAGGAAGCATAGAACGAGGACGACCTCAAGCAGGGCTGCGCACCAGGCCAGGAAGAGCGGGAATGGAAACCCGGCCGCCGCGATATAGCCGGCGGTGGCGCCGATATCGACGAATTTGAAGATCACGGCCATCAGGAAGACGGCTGCGAAGATCAGGCGGGCGATGAGGATTGCCGCGGTCTGCCACGGCGACTGGACGGTTGATTGAGCGGTTTCCAAGGTCACGACCTCCTCCCAAGAGTTACGATGGTTGTGCCCCAAGGACGCACCACCAGCCGCAAGCCCGACATCATCCCCCGAAAAACCTGCAGGAGACAAGTGCGCGGGGAGAAGGCCTCGCAAGACCAGGTTCCTCGCCCCATTCATGGGGGAGAGGTGGCGCGGCGAAGCCGCGACGGAGAGGGGGACCGCGCCAGCAAAGAAAAGGCCCCTCTCCGGCCGCTTCGCGGCCCTCTCTCCGCCGCTTCGCGCGGGCGAAGAACCCGAGCCTGGAACTACCCTAAATTCACCTTCGGCTGGCTGATCGGCTCCCGTACGGTTCCATGCTGGCTGCCCCAGCGGTCGGTCATCGCCCAGCGTATGTCCCACAGTTCCGGGAAGAAGCGGTGGCGGGCGCCGGCCTCCAGCAATTCGACCGGCCTGCCCTTCAGCGATTTCGCGCCGAGGCCGATCGTGCGGTGGATGAGATAGAGGTGGTTGGCGCGGAATTTCTGGAACAGCTCGTCGAACTCGACCAGCGCTTCGGCAACGACATAGCTGTCGCCGTGATCGTAGCCGGTATCGTAGACATCCTCGACCGAGAGGCCGCGGCCGTCGAGGTATGACGTCTTGAAGGCCCGCCACAGATCCGGCGGCAGACGCAACAGCTGCTTGAAACCCGGCGATTCCTGACCGCTGCCATTGCCGAGTTGCAGCCGGATCTGCTGGTACTCCTTGGGCGACATGGTTTCGAGCAGGTCGAGCTGCGCCGTCATCAGCCGCATCAGCCGGTGCACGCGTCCCATCAGCGTGACGATGCGATGCGTGTCCTGCTTTTCCAGGAAATCGACGACGTCGACCAGCGTGTAGGCGATGAGCTTCATCCACAGCTCCTCGACCTGGTGCACGATCTGGAACTGCAACTCGTCGGCATTCACCATCTCGGCCAGCGGCTTCTGGCAGGCCAGCAGCCTGTCGCATTTGAGGTAGACGCCATAGTCGCGCATCTCAGGCGTTTCGATGCGGGCATAATAGTCCTGCTTGTCCATGGCCATGCTCCTTGCCGCGGCCGTTGGGCCGCAGGCGTTTGTTGGATCCCGGTCCCCGAGTCTAATCGCTTTCTTGCCGAACATTGTCCCTTTCTGTTATTCGATTGGCGAGAAATGAAGGACGAAAGCTGCTTCTGAAGCAGACAGAAAGAACGAATGATGCTGGATGCGGTCGACCGGAAGATCGTCGCGGCGCTCGAACGCGATGCCCGCACCTCCTTTGCCGCGCTCGCCGACGAGGTCGGCTTGAGCAAGACGCCGTGCTGGAAGCGGGTCAAGGCGCTGGAGGATGCCGGCGTCATCCGCGGCTACTCGACCCGGATCGACCCGGCCAAGCTCGGCTTCGGCATCGAAGCCTTCATCCAGGTGTCGATCGATTTCGAACTGTCGGACGCCTTCGAGGCGGCGGTCAAACAGCATCCGCTGATCCGCCGCTGCCACGCCACGACTGGCGAGGCCGACTATCTCCTGCAGATCGTCACCGTCGACATGATGGCGCTCGACAGGATGCTGCGCGAGGAGCTCAGCCGGCTGCCCGGCGTGCGGCGCACGATCACCTCGATGGCGATGCGCGAGATCAAGGGCGGCATCTCGTTCGCCAATGCCGTCGGGCATGCACAGACCGAGCGATAGACCGGTCAGGCTCTGGTCATCAATTCGCGGCCCAGCCGCTTCGGTTGCTCGGCGCGCAGAACCACATTTGTCGTCACCGTGCCGTACCGGCCGATGCTGTCGACGATGCTTTCAAGGTCGGGCGGTGACGGGACCACGACCTTGACCAGAAAACAATCCTCACCGGTCACCCGCAGCACCTCGACCACCTCCGGCAATTGGGCGAACTTCTTCAGGCAGGCCTGGATATGCTCATGCGTGGTGCGCAGGCGGATGACCGCCATGGTGCCGAGCCCGAGCGCTGCCGCCTTGTAACCGGTGATGACCCCGCGCTCCTCCAGCCGCTTCACCCGTTCCGAGGTGGCGGGCTGGGACAGTCCGACGCGGCGGCCAAGCTCGGAGATGCCGATGCGGCCATCCTCCTGCATGATTTCAATGATCGCCAGATCGGTGGGATCGAGCCTTGGCCGATAATCGCCGTTCCGCATGTTCGCCTTTAATCCATCGGATTTCGTCGCTGCTTTCCGATGATCTCTCATTCCGCTGCCCGGGGAAAGACCTAGAATTGTGCGCGGCATCAGGAAAGAAGGGCTTCGCATGACCGATTTCATCATTGTGCCGGGCATCGGCGGATCGGGCAAAGCCCATTGGCAGACGCATTGGCAGCAGGCGAGCCCGGCGATGCGGCGGTTCAGTCCGGCGAGTTGGGATGCGCCGGATTTCGACGACTGGGTGGCAGCACTGGAAACCGCTGTATACCAGGCATCGACACCGCCGGTGCTCGTCGCCCATAGCCTCGGCTGTCTGCTGGTCGTACACTGGCAGCTGATCTCCCCCCGCTCTATCGGCGGCGCGTTGCTGGTCACCGTTCCGGACCCTGCGTCGCCGGCCTTCCCCTCCTCCGCCCGGGCCTTCGCCGACGCGCCGCAACAACGGCTTCGCTTTCCGTCGCTGATTGTCGCCAGCACCAACGATCCCTACGGCTCGCTGGACTATGTCAGGGCGAAATCCGAGCGCTGGGGCAGCGATCTCCATATCGCCGGGCCGCTTGGCCACATCAATGGCGACAGCGGGCTCGGCGACTGGCCGGTGGGAATGGAGCTGCTGACGGCTTTTCTCGGGCGAACGCAAGCAAGCGCCCGAGGCGCCGTGCTTCAGCCGTGACCGCAATGGGACGGCTACCGCGCCGCCGTCCTGATCTGGTTTGCGCCGCGGCGCCGCGCCTCAGTTCGATGCTGCGGCAGGCGTGCTGAGCTCCAGGAACGGCACAGTCGAACCCGGGATCATCGACTTCGGCAATTCGCCGTTCCATCTCTCCGCCTTGGTCAGTTCGACCAGCAGCGGATTGTTGGCGATTGCGGCGGCGCGAGCCTTGATGGCGCCCGCGGTCGCATCGCCTTCGACCCTGGTCTTGTAGGCGCTGGCCTCGGCTTCGGCCTTGACGCTGTCGGCGCGGCCCTTGGCCTGGGTGACGGCGATATCGGCCTTGATCTTTTCCTGCTGCAGGTTCTGTTCCTGCTTCTGCACCTCGACCTGCGCCGTCATCCTGGCTTCGACCGCCTGCTCGTAGGCGTCGGAGAAGTCGATGTTCTCGACCTGCACGCTGTCTATCATCACCGGGCCGTCGGTTACCGCCGCGATGGCGTCAGCGACGTCCTTGTTGAACTTCGCCCGGTTCTGGATAACCGACACCGCGTCGTACTGGCCGAACACGGTCTTGATCTCCTGCGGTGCTTTCCTGGCAATGACACGGTCGGCCAGTGCCTCGATCGATCCGTAATTGGTGTAGACGTTGCTGACTTCGGCGGCCGGCACGTGGAAGTTGACGGTGACGCGCATGTCGGCCGGCTGCTGGTCGCGCGAATAGGCCTGCATGGCCGGCAGGCCGCTGCAATCGTTCTGGTTCTCGCAGCCCCATTTGAGCACCTGCTGGCGCAGGCTGATCTTCTCGACGCGCTGCAACCATGGCAGCTTGAAATGCAGTCCGGGATCGACGACCGAACTCAGCGCCCCGTTGGTCAAGAGCACGCCGCGGTCGCCCTGGTCGATCGTGTACCAGGATCCAAACAGCGCAAAGATGCCGAGCGCCACGATGAGGAGTGCGACCAGGCCGCAACCGATCGACCCCGACGCCGTCCCCGGCTTGCCCTGCGGACGGCCTGAATTGCCTTGCGTTTCGGTCATTACCCCACCCCAACCCGATTGCCCGTGCTGCTTTTGCCCACAATAGTGGCGGCATTGCAATCCTCTCGACATGGAAGGATCTTCGCGCCGGCCTGGCGGACCGGCGGAATGGTTCAGGCTGGCTAGCGGATTTCCCCTGCAGCCGCGGCAGCGGGCTGGGACGCGTTGGCTGGCATCTCCTTCTGCCGTTCGGCATCGCTTTTGCGCTTCGGGCAATCCTCGTAGTCGTGGTCGCGCCCACCGCAGTAGGAGCAGCATTTTGCCGGCGCGTCGGAGCGAAGCATCGTTGGCATGCACAAGGATGCACGAAAACCCGACAGATTGCGACGGCTTGCGCACCGGCAACGTCGATTTCGCCACGGAACCGCTGCCGCCGCATGAAAGTTATCTGCTCATTGCAACGGGAGCACAGGACATGGCCGACGACCCGAACCGCTACGAGACCGGAGCAAGGAAATATCCGGCAAAGATGAGCCCCGACGCGGCCGACCAATTTTCGCAGGATGCGGCCGGCAACAAGCCGCCTCCCGGCGGCATGGGATTGACCAGGCCGGCTGACGATTTCGACGACAAGACCCGGCATTCGGAGGGCCGGAACCCGCCGCGCGCAGCGATCCGGCCAGACGACAAGGCCACCGCCAAGAAGCCCGGCGAGGATCCAAAACGATGAACGTCGCCAATCTCCAGCTCGAAGGATTGATGATGGCGATCGCGGCCGTCAACAATGCGCTGGTCCACAAGGGCCTGCTGTCGGTCGACGAGGTCGACATGGCGTTGCGCCAGGCCGAGGCGGCGATGACCAGCGACGAACGTCTCTATGAAGACATGTCGCCATCCAACCGCGACGCCGTCTGTTTTCCGCTCAGGCTGCTGCAGGCGGCCAACAATGCCCAGGGGGAAACCGGCGTACCGCCCTTTGCCGAACTGGCAAGGATGGTCGGCCGGACCAAGCAGCCCTATAACGACCAGATGTGATGGAGGACACCATGGCCGACGACAAATCCAAGACCAAGCAGGATCGCAAACTGGTTTCCGGCGAAGAGCCATACGAGGTCGCTGCCTTTGCCCGCAAATTCGGCATACCGCAAAGCGAGGCCGCGACCATCATCAAGCGTTACGGCCCCTCGAGGAGGAAGCTCGACGCGCATATGGCGAGCCGCAACGCCTGATCCAACTCTGGCGGCGGCCGCCGTTCACGCCGGAAGCGTCCCTGCCCTGCCGCCTTGTCGAGAGTATTGGCACCGTCAGCCGTGACCTGTCGGGTTCGCCCTGTGGGGATTCAACGCCTGGTTTTGACAGCCGCGGAATACTCTCGCCGCGCAACAACTCATTTACCTCGACGCTGTACCAGTCCGGTGAGCAAAGCCGGGGGTCGGATGCAGGAACAATTATTGCGCTATGAATGTGTCATGGAGCCGAACGGCCGTTGGATGGTGTGGGACATCGTTCACGATCTGCCGGCGCAATTTTCGGAAATCGCGCTGATCGGCCTGAGCCGTCGTGAAGCGGTTTCGCTCTGCCGGCTGCTCAACGAGACGAGCCGTTCCGAGACGCGGCAGAGCCGGGCCTCCTGAGAAGCGCGTGCGTCTCAGGCCTGTCCAGGCGAAGAGGATTTCACATGCGGTCGACAATATTCGGTCTGGTCCTGCTGCTGCCGGCGGCCGCACTGGCAGAACCGATCAAGACGCAGAAGATCATCACCGCGGCGACCGGCGATTGGAACGGCGACGGTGCCGCCGATCTGGCGATGATCGTCGAGACCGAGCCCGGCCATCCCATGGATCTGCATTTGTTCCTCAGGGACCGCGACGGTAATTTTCTCAGACCTGCCGGGGTCGTGCATGAACAGATTTACGGCGAATGGAAGGATTACGAGCGGCCGGGCCCCGCCACATCCGACACCGAGCCCGAACTCACTGCGCTCCCCAACGGCTCGATCAAGCTCTATGTTCCGGCGATGGAGATCGGCAGCGAGCGGACCAACAAGACGCTGACGCTCGCCTGGCGCAACGGCACGTTCGTCGTCGCCGGTTTTGCCTATGAATATTGGGATTACATGGACGACAATGTTGCCGGCGACTGCGACTACAATGTGCTGACCGGCAAGGGCAAAAGCAGCAAGAAGTTGGCGGACGGCAGCACCAGGCAAGCGACCGTATCGGTCGAAGGCAAGGTCATCCCATTTGCGGAATGGGCTCCGGGCACTGGCTTCAGCGCTTGCGGAGAGTGAGAGGTTTCGGTTGCCTCACTGCAGCGGCGGCTTCCACAGCAGACTGTTGCGATCGGCGGACTTGACGCGCAGCCAGGTTTCGCGGCCGTCGCGCAGCACCCGGAGCGGGATCTCGGCGCCCGCCGGGCCGCTGTTCCAAAGCTTGCGATAAAAATCGGCAAGCCCATCGACCGCCGTGTCGCGGACATCCGAGATGACATCGCCTTGGCGAAGGCCCGCCTGGGCGGCTGGACCGCCCTCGGCGACGCTCATCACCACGACCTTGCCGTCGCTCTCCGCCGAGAAGGCGCCGAGCCACGGCCGCGGCGGCTTGGCGACCTGCCCGCGCGTCAGCAGATCGTCGAGGATGGGCGGCAGAAGATCGATCGGCACCACCATGTTGATGTCGGCGACCTCGCCGTTGCGGCTCATCTGCAGGCGCAGCGAACCGATGCCGAGCAGCCTGCCATCCGCGCCGATGAGGCCGGCGCCGCCCCATGAAGGGTGAGCCGGCGCCGTGAAGATCGCCTCGTCGAGCAGATATTCCCAATAGCCGGCGAATTCCTGCTTGGTGACGATTCGCGCCCGCACGGAGCGGCCGACGCCGTCGGAGAGCACGACGGGATCGCCGATCTTCGCCCTGGACGCGTCGCCGAGCGCAATGGCGGGCAGCCCGAGCGGCGCCAGCGCCTGCACCAGGCCGAAGCCCGACTCCTGGTCGTAGGCGAGCGCATGGGCGGGAACCACGCGCCCGTCCTGGTCGGCCAGCCAGACCTCCTCGGCCTCGGTGATGAGATAGCCGATGGTGAGTACCAGCCCGTCGCCGCGGATGACCACGCCACTGCCCTCGCGGCGGGTGCCAAGTGTATTTGCCGTGAAGGCGTCCTCCGGCACGGTGGCGCGGACGGCCACGATGGATCGCAAAAGGGGTTCGATATTCATGCTTTGGTTCCTGGCAATGTTCGCAGGCTGATATGGGCTATAGGTATGGCGCAGGTGATCAGGCGCAAGAGGTGGCGCCGGCTTTGGCGTGGACCGGCGCCGCGCCGTTTGCGCCGGGTTTTGCAACAGCGCCGGCAGCCCTATCTGTACCTACGGCTATCCCAAGCTGCCCTATGCAAAGTTCCTCCGCCACTACCCACGTTGATATCTGATATCCTTCCAACCCAACCCTTCCAAAGGCCTGCCAAATGAACGACTACGCAACGGACCAATACACGCCGCCGAAAGTCTGGACCTGGAACAAGGCAAATGGCGGCGCTTTCGCCAGCATCAATCGGCCGATCGCCGGCCCGACGCACGACAAGAAACTGCCGGTCGGCAAGCATCCGCTGCAGCTTTATTCGCTGGCGACACCGAACGGCGTCAAGGTGACGATCATGCTGGAGGAACTTCTGGCGCTCGGCCACAGCGGCGCCGAATACGACGCCTGGCTTATCAGGATCAACGACGGCGACCAGTTCGGCAGCGGCTTCGTCGAGGTCAACCCGAACTCGAAGATCCCGGCCATGATGGATCGCAGTGGGAAAAAGCCGGTCCGCATCTTCGAATCCGGCTCGATCCTGCTCTACCTCGCCGAAAAATTCGGCGAATTCCTGCCGACGGAGCAGCCGGCTCGCGCTGAGACCCTGTCATGGCTATTCTGGCAGGTGGGCTCGGCACCCTATCTCGGTGGCGGCTTCGGCCATTTCTATGTCTATGCGCCAACGAAGATCGAATATGCCATCGACCGCTTCGCCATGGAAACCAAGCGGCAGATGGACGTGCTCGACCGACGCCTCGCTGAAAGCGAGTATTTAGGCGGCAGCCACTATACGATTGCCGACATTGCGGTGTGGCCCTGGTACGGCGGGCTGGCCAAGGGCCGCATGTATAACGATTCCGGCGAGTTCCTGGAGGTGGAGCAGTACAAGAACGTGCAGCGTTGGGCCGACGCCATCGACGCGCGGCCGGCGGTCAAGCGCGGCCGCATGGTCAACCGCACCTTCGGCGAGCCTTCGATGCAACTGCACGAGCGCCATGATGCCAGCGATTTCGAGACCAAGACGCAAGACAAGCTCGCGGCGGCCAAAAGCTAAGCCGACGACGCGCCGATCTCTCGCCTTGTAGGGGAGATCGGCAGCTTCGGCCGACTGCTCAGGCCGTCTCTACCGCCGCCATCCACAGCCGGCATCAACAAAAGGGAAAAAGGGAGCTTGCCAGCCGGTTGTAAAATGTGGCGTTGGGCACGGTCGTACAAGCAGCAGGCAGGTTTTCCCGCTAGCTCAAAAACGACCATATGAGTTGGGCGATATATATTAGTTGACTAAACTAGCGGAACGTCCAATGCACATTCCCAGAACCGAACATGTCCTGTCTAGACCATCATATCTATATGGGACATTACTACATAAGCTGAACGCGACCTCGACGGTTCGGCGGCACTGCCCTCAGACGCCGCGGCTTTACCTCCGCGCTTTTCGCCCCGGATCCGTAGATCAACCGGACGACGAACAGGAAATATCCAACCTGCATGACGATCAAGGTCAAGATCGTCCAGGCCAGCGTCTTCCAGATTGAACCCGTCGCAAGGTAAGTCGAGATCGCCACGATGGACGATATGGTGGTCAGCCCCACCAGGAACCGTGGAAAGTTCATGACTTTTGCGCCGCCCCGTAACTCGCAACAGCCGGGACGAACTCCCCTAACCCATTACCCCGGAGCAACGTTTTCACTATTTTGGCAATTGCGCAACCACCAAATAGAACAGCAGTTAACGCATGCTTCCGTGATCAAGGGCTGTGTGTCAGGTCACCAAGGTGGGCTGGCTTGGACGGCGGCTGCGCGTCCCTCCTCCCCGACCAGCTCTCCATAACCCCTCACAACCCCATCAAGCCCACGTATTCGCCACGTCTCCCCTTCGCACGCCTCGAGATAGGACTGGCCGAGCGGGACTTTCCCTCCGCCGTCCGGCAGGTCCAGCACGTAGACGGGATTGCAGATGCCGGACAGGCGCGCACGCAAGGCGCTGACCAGCGCCTGGCCCTCGGCGATCGTGGTGCGCCGGTGCGCCATTCCGCGCACGAGGTCGCCGTGGTGCAGGTAATAGGGTTTGACGCCAAGGCGATACATCAGCTCGCGGCACAGCTCTTCCAACACCTCGACCGTATCGTTCACGCCTTTCAGCAGAACGCTCTGGTTCAGCAGCACGAAGCCGCCCTGCCTTAAAGTACGGCAGGCCCGCTCGGTCGCCTCCGTGATTTCGCGTGGATGGTTGAAATGGGTGACGACAGTGACCATCAGCCGGCCCTGCAAGGCTTGAACCAACCGGCCGGTGACGCGCGACGGCAGCGCGACGGGTACGCGAGTGTGGATGCGCAACAGCCGCACGTGCTGGATCGCCTCGAGACGGGCGCGGATTTCCGCCAGCGCCTTGTCCGGCAGCGACAGCGGGTCGCCGCCGGTCAGGATCACCTCGCGGATTTGCGGATGGGCCGCGATATAGGCGAAGGCCTCGTCGAGAGCTTCGCGCGTATAGCCGCGGCCGATCGAGGTCAGCTGCTCCTTGCGAAAGCAGAACCGGCAATAGACGGCGCATTGATAGGTCGGGAACAGCAGAACCCGGTCGGCATGGCGATGCGTCAATCTCGGCACCGGACTGAAGGCGTGGTCGGCGATCGGGTCGTCGAGCTCGCCCTCCTGCTCTGCCAGCTCGTCGGGCGACGGGATGACCTGAAGCCGTATCGGATCGGCGGGGTCGTTCCAGTCGATCAGGTCGAGATAGGCCTTGGGGATGCGAACCTTGTGGCGCGTGGCCGCAGCTTCGGCCGCCGCCCGCTCGGCTGGCGACAGCGGCAGCGAATCCAGATCGCCTACATGCCGCACGCCGACGCGAACATCGTCCCGCCATGCGGCATCCGCTTCGCGAGCGCGCCGGTCATCGGCTGTCATGCCGGCCGCATCGACCGCCATGCTGGCGTCGGGGATGTCGGGATGTGAGGTCATTGCAGGCTCCTTCA
Source organism: Mesorhizobium sp. M0208 (assembly GCF_040322015.1). Lineage (NCBI taxonomy): Bacteria > Pseudomonadati > Pseudomonadota > Alphaproteobacteria > Hyphomicrobiales > Phyllobacteriaceae > Mesorhizobium > Mesorhizobium sp. M0208. Next base: position 13,669 of record NZ_JAMYSP010000049.1, read on the forward strand.
ATTTCGGCCGGGGTACAGCATTGGAGCCAGGACTTGAAGACAATAAGCGGTGTTGGCCGGGTTGGAGGGCGCGGCAGGAAGCCACAACCGGCCACTGATCGGCACAATCGTCCAACAGCGCTGAGACACAACATTAGCTTGCGCTCATATTAGCTTGAGCGTATACACATAAACGGCCGGTCATCTACCCCCCAACCGGTTAGGCTCGGCGCCAGTCCCTCCCTACCCCTCAGGTCAACGACGCCGGGCCGCTCGGGGTCCGCCCGGTCGCCCGCGGCTGAGACCGGATCGTCGACCTCTTCGATGTCGATCATGCCCCCTGCTCAAGCAGCACCCAACTGAACATACCAGCTGAACACATCGGCGATGCCCGCGTCTCTCGGCCTTCCCGTCGCCGGCCGCGGTCGCTAATCTCGGATTGCGAAAAAGCTGGAGAACAGCGTATGGCGAACGACTTGTCGCCAAGGCTGTTGGAGATTGTCAATGCGCTGCCCTTGCGGCAGGGCATGCGAGTGCTGGAGATCGGCTGCGGGCCGGGTGCTGCAGCGCGCGAGATCGCGCGCCGGATCGGCGGCGGGCACGTGCTGGCGATCGACCGCTCGGCCAAGGCCATCGCGCAGGCCGGGGCCGCTTCGCGCGCCGAGATTGCGGCAGGCCGGCTGAGCCTTCGCCAGGTCGCCATCGAGGATTTCGAGTTGGAGGCCGACGAGAAGCACTTCGACATTGCCGTTGCGGTGCGCGTCGGCGCGCTGGACGGGCGTCATCCCGAAGCAGGAAAAATCGCCCTGCAGCGGCTCGGCGCGGCGTTGACCGCGCAAGGCCGGCTGTTCATCGACGGCGGCGATCCGCTGCGCGAAATTGCGATACACGGCTGAACAGCTCGTGCTTAGCCTCCGGAATCGAGCGGCAGAGCTGGGTGCGCGCCTCAGCTCCGCAACCCCGGCGCCTCCTGCCCGGTGCGCTCGACATATTCGGTATAGCCGCCGCCATAGGTGTGGATGCCCTCGGGCGTCAGTTCCAGCACCCGGTTCGACAGCGCCGCCAGGAAATGGCGGTCATGCGAGACGAACAGCATGGTTCCCTCGTACTGCGACAGTGCCGTGATCAGCATCTCCTTGGTGGCGATGTCGAGGTGGTTAGTCGGCTCGTCCAGCACCAGCAAATTGGGCGGATCGAACAGCATCAGCGCCATCACCAGCCGCGCCTTCTCGCCGCCCGACAGCACGCGGCATTTCTTCTCGATCTCGTCGCCGGAAAAGCCGAAGCAGCCGGCCAGCGCCCTGAGCGGCGCCTGGCCGGCCTGCGGAAATGCATCTTCCAGTGTCTGGAACACGGTGCACTCGCCCTCCAGCACTTCCATGGCGTGCTGGGCGAAATAGCCCATCTTGACGCTGGGCCCGCGCGCCACCGTGCCATTGTCCGGCTCGGAAGCGCCAGCGACCAGCTTCAGCAGCGTCGACTTGCCGGCGCCGTTGATGCCCATCACGCACCAGCGCTCGCGGCGGCGCACCTGAAAATCCAATCCCGCGTAGATCAAGCGGCTGCCATAGCCCTTGTGCACGTTCTTCAGCGTCACCACGTCCTCGCCGCAGCGCGGCGCCGGCTGAAAGTCGAACGACACTTTCTGGCGGCGCTTGGGCGGCTCGACCCGGTCGATCTTGTCCAGCTTCTTCACCCGGCTCTGCACCTGCGCGGCATGCGAGGCACGCGCCTTGAAGCGCTCGATGAAGGCGATCTCCTTGGCCAGCATCGCCTGCTGGCGCTCGAACTGCGCCTGCTGCTGCCGGTCGGCGATCGCCCGCTGCTGCTGGTAGAATTCGTAATTCCCCGAGTAAGCGGTCAGCGAGCCACCATCGATCTCGACCACCTTGTTGACGATGCGGTTCATGAACTCGCGGTCATGCGAGGTCATCAGCAGCGCGCCGTCGTAGTTCTTCAGGAACTGCTCCAGCCAGATCAGGCTTTCGAGGTCGAGATGGTTGCTCGGCTCGTCGAGCAGCATGGCGTCGGGCCGCATCAAAAGGATCCTGGCCAGTGCCACCCGCATTTTCCAGCCGCCGGACAGCTTGCCGACGTCGCCGTCCATCATCTCCTGGCTGAAGCCAAGGCCGTCCAGCACCTCGCGAGCACGCCCATCCAGCGCGTAACCGTCGAGCTCCTCGAAGCGGTGCTGTGCCTCGCCGTAACGGGCGATGATCTCGTCCATTTCACCGGCGCGATCGGGGTCGCCCATCGCGTGCTCGAGCTCACGCATCTCGGCCGCCACTTCGCTCACCGGCCCGGCGCCGTCCATCACTTCGGCAACGGCGCTGCGGCCGGACATGTCGCCGACATCCTGGCTGAAATAGCCGATGGTGACGCCGCGATCGACCGAGACCTGGCCCTCGTCAGGCTGCTCCTCGCCGTTGATCATGCGAAACAGCGTTGTCTTGCCGGCGCCGTTAGGCCCGACCAGCCCGACCTTCTCGCCCTTCTGCAACGCGGCGGAGGCTTCGATGAAGACGATCTGCCGGCCGTTCTGCTTGCTGATGCTTTCGAGACGAATCATGGTTTTCCAGGAAAGGCCAAAGGAGAGTTCTCGCGCCAATACGCGATAGGCCGCGCCGGCGGAAGCCCGCAGTAGTGAGGCGCCCCGCGCCAAATTGTCTGAACCCAGTTGCTTCCCGGCTGGATCAGGCTTTGACGGCGTAGGGATGAGCCGGCGGATCAGCTATCGGTCAGGGCTTTTGTCGTCGCCAGCTTGACCCCGGCGGCGGCAAATGCCGCATTGTGCCGGGCGATGATCTCCGCGGCGGTCTCGCTGGCCGCGTCGAGCGTGCTGTGGGCGTCGGAAACCACGGTGCCCTTCACCGTGGCCGCCACGCAGAAATCGGTCTGCGCGCCGATCAGAACGACCTCGCCGGCGCCCTGCCCGGCCACCCATTCTGCAAGCGCGGCATTGCTGAACGCGTCGCCGACACGCTTGGCGAACGTCGGCTCGTCCTCGGCCTGGCCGAGCGCCGGCCACACCGGCCAGCCCGGCTCACCCGGCGCCAGTGGATCGCCCTGCGGCCCGTCATGCCTGATGAAGGCGACCTTGCGCCCGCTGCGCCGTGCCCATTCGATCAGCGCCCGGGTGCGGGCAACGATGCCGTCGGCATCATGGATCGGCGGTTCGGCAACACCGTCGAACATGCCGGTCTGAAGGTCGATCACGATGAGCGGCGCCGTGGCCGCGGGGCTGGTCCCTGACATGGTTTTTTATAGCACGAGGGCGGAGCTGATCAAGGATCAGGGCCGCGATGGCGCGCACGGGCAACCGCAAGTGGCTGGAGTTCGAGATATGTGACAATCCGCTTGCAGCGGCGCTAACATAGCGCGCCATTGGGATGTGGGTCAGTTCGAAATTCCGGCTATCGGCCGTGACCGGATTGCATTCGTGGCAAGCTCCTGCGAAGAAATTCCCATGACACATGCAGCCGTAGCTTTCCTTGCGATCGTGACTTCGGTGTTGGTTGCGATCCTACCCGCACAATCGCAAGAGTGGACGCCCTCGGAGGACGCGGTTCGAGATGCAACGGAAACGGTTGGTCGCTATTTCCTTTCGCTCGATAGCCAAGAGTATGGGCGGGCATACGAAATGATAACTGATACCGCCAAAGCTTCGATCCCATCGAACGCCTTCGTGGAGCAAAGTAAACATTTTCATTCTCAGGCCGGCGCTGTGCGCGAGCGCCGGCTACTCAAATTCACGTGGTTGAAGGACCCAGAGAACGCTGCCTTTCCTGGCGTCTATGCCGCAGTCGACATAGCGGCGAAGTTTGAAAACATCGATCGTTACTGCGGCTATATTGTCCTCTATCAGCGGCCGTCAGGTGGAAATTTTCGAGTCATGCGGGTCGAAAGCAACTTCATCGACAACTCTACCGCGAAAAGCATTGAAAAGACCCAATCGAAACTCGAATTGGATCGAGCATGGGCCGAGTTGTCGGCTAACTGTCCGAATTTTCCATCGTGAAGGTGAGGCGGTCCGTTTTTGTACCTTCCGCAACCATCGGCTTTTCGGTTTCCCTCGCTTCGATCAGCGCAACGATGTCGGTGAACTCCTACAGTTTGCCGGCCGAGGATGATGAACGCGGGGAGATCGCAGCGTCTGTCCTCATCCAATCCCACCTGTCAGCTCATAGGCGCCGGCGGCGCGCCCGTCCTAAAGCCGCACGATGGTGCCCTTCTTGCGGTTTGGAGGTTGGCGAAAGTGGAGGGGCAGTTCAATTCCCCCTTGGGGTCCCTCGGGCCCGAAGGAACGGGCCCTTCGCAAAGTAGCCGGCGGCCCCCGGTGCACGATCACACCCGGCCCGATGTCCCATCCTCGCCAAAAATCCCGGTCACCCAGTCGATGAACAGGCGTACCCGTGGCGCGAGCTGGCGGTTCTGTGGGTAGAGCGCCGACAGCGGTGTCGGCGACGGCGGGTAATCCGGCAGCACTTCGACAAGCGTGTCGCGTGCGAAATCCCCGGCGAAGCGGTAATGCGGCGCCTGCACCAGGCCGAAGCCGAGACGCGCCAGCTCCGCCATCGTGTCGGAGCCGTTGACCGTCACCCGGTTGGGCAGGCTGACATAGCGCAACGCGCCGCCGACGGTGAATTCGAGCGGCATGACCTCGCCGGTCCGCGACGAGCGGAAGCCGACCATCAGATGGCCTTCGAGATCGTCGAGGGTTGCCGGCATGCCGAGGCGTTCGCCCGCGAAGCGGCGCGGCCAACCTGACTGGTTGCCGCCCGGAAAGGCGGCGCCAGCCTCCGTGCCTCACTTCAACTCCACCCAGACCGGCGCGTGATCGCTGGCGCCGGTCTCGCCGCGCACGTCGCGGTCGATGCCCGCCGCTACCAGCCGGCGCGACAGCTTCTTGCTGAGCAAGATGTGGTCGAGCCGCAGGCCGGCATCGCGCGGCCAGCGATTGCGGCGATAGTCCCAGAATGTGTAGAGCGTCTCCGTCGGGTACTTCTTGCGCAGCGCGTCAAGCCAGCCCTGGTCGAGCAGCCGCTGGAACGATGCGCGACTTTCCGGCTGCACCAGCGCGTTGTCGTCATAGGAGCGGGTCGGGTAGATGTCGCGCGCCTCGGGCACGATGTTGTAGTCGCCGGCCAGCACCACGGGCAGGCCGGTGTCGAGCAACTGCGCCGCATGCGCCTCCAGCCTTTCGTGCCAGTTGAGCTTGTACTGGAATTTCGGGCCGGGCTGCGGGTTGCCGTTCGGCGCGTAGAGGCAGGCGACGACGATACCGTTGACCGCCGCCTCGATGTAGCGCGCCTGCTGGTCGCTATCGTCGCCGGGCAGCGCCTCGCGGGTCAGAACGGGTTCTGCGCCACGCGAAAGGATGGCGACGCCGTTCCAGGTCGGCTGCCCGACCCAAACCGCGCCGTAGCCGGCGGCCGCCAGCGCAGTGCGCGGAAACTGCGTCTGTCTCGCCTTGAGCTCCTGCAGGCAGGCGATGTCGGGTTTGGCGGCGGCCAGCCATGCGAGCAGGTTCGGCAGCCGGCTGTTGATGTTGTTGACGTTGAAGGTGGCGATCTTCATCGGCCTGCTTCAGCGCACGATGCGTTCGGTCCACGCCTTCACTGCATCAGCGAGCGTCTTCAGATGATCGGCGGTGGAGAAGCCGGAGATGTTTTTGCGCGGCTTCAGATCATGGTCGCCATCTTCCAGCCAGAGGATCTCGATCGCCTCGGACAGAGCATAGGTCGCGACCTCGTCTTTGGTCCCGAACTCGTCGCGCGTGCCCTGGAGGATCAATGTCGGCGTCTTGAGATCGGCGAGGTGCTTTGTCCGAAGCTGCGTCGGTTTGTCCGGCGGATGGAAGGGGTAGCCGAGGCAAAGCAGGCCCGAGATCTCGCCCTTCGAAAACATCTCGTCGGCGATCATCGAAGCGACGCGTCCGCCCATCGACTTGCCGCCGATGATGAGCGGACCCTCCACGCCCTTCGCCCGGAGGTCGGCGATCGCCTTGACGTATTCCGGGTTAACCGTCTCGGCGCGCGGCGGCGGCTTGCGATGGCCGTAGCGGCGGGCGGCCATGTAGTGGAATTCAAAGCGCGCGACGCGGAAACCGGCCGCGGCGAGCGCTTTTGCCGTGGCTGTCAGCGAGGGCGAGTCCATAGGAGCGCCTGCGCCATGCGCGAGCAGGATGGTGATGGCGGCGGTGTCGGGGCCGTCGAAGAGGAAGGTGGTCATGGGGTGGCCCGCAGATGAAGGCCGAGATCCTTCGCACCCCCCTCTGTCCTGCCGGACATCTCCCCCTCAAGGGGGGAGATTGGATGGCGTCGGCGTTTTCGCCAACCACCAAAGCTGAAAGGCACGCGGGGCGCCGGAGCTGCCGATCTCCCCCCTTGAGGGGGAGATGTCCGGCAGGACAGAGGGGGGTGTTCAAGCGCGGTCATTGAACCACCTATCCCGCCGATTTCCGCGCCAGCTGCAAATCCACGAACTGTATCCCCTTGGCCGCCATACGCGCCCATTCGGAATTGGCGTCGAGCTCGAGATAGCGCACCCAGCGACGCCGCGCCTCGGCGAGATTGCCGGCGTCGAACTCCAGCCTCGCAAGGTTGAACACCGCGTCGGCATAATTGGGATCGAGTGCGATAGCCTTCAGCAAATGGCGGCGCGCCGAGGCTACCCGCCCCTCTTCGCTCATCAGCCCGGCAAGATTGAACCAGGCCTCGACGAAGCCGGGATCGAGCTTTATCGCGCGGGCATAGTCGTGCGCCGCCTCGGCCGCGTGGCCGGCCGCGCGCAGGCAGTTGGCGCGGTTGAAGGCGGCGATGGCATCGCTCGGGTCGATGGCCAGGCAGCGCTGGTAGAGTGCCGCCGCCTGCTCGTGGTCTTCAGCCTCTTCCGCCGCCTCGGCATCGGCGAACAGCTCTTCCAGCGTGTCGTCATCCTGCGTTCCCAGATCGAACAGCAGCTGGCCGTCAAGTTCGCTCTGGCCTCCCTCGAGATAGATCGCGTTGGCCCGCCCATGCTGCGAGCCGACGGCGAGCGACTTGGCGGTGAGCGAGGCGACCGGGCCCGAGCGATGCACAGAGCGCGCGATCGCCCCCCATGAGGCGCCGCCGGCAACCAGCCCGGCATATTTGCGGGCGAGGATCAGGTCGCGAAAGGAATACGGTTCGCAATCATGCTCGAAGGCATCGAACAGCGACAAAAGGTCGAGATCCGCGCCGGTCAGCCGCGACTGGTCGATCAGGGACTGCCGCGACAGCGCCGAAGCCTCCGGCGCTTTCATCAGCCCGAGCAGGCGCAGGAAGCCGTTCTCGCTGACCAGCTTGCGCCCGGCCGCGCGCTCGGTGACGACGCGGCGTTCAATCTCGGTATCGCCGGCCCTGGCGAGCAACATGCGGCCCAACACGACATGTGTGGTGCGCCGAGTGACGCCGCGCCGCAACTGGCCGTGCCGGCGCTCGACCTCACGCGCCGCCAGCCTGAGCGGGAAGGCCGCCAGCGCGCCGACGATGCCGAAGACCGTGCCGGCGAGAGCCGTCACGCCTTGCTCTTGCCGACGGCTTTGAGAAGGTTCGCCTTGAGCGGGTTTTCCTTGGCCGCGGCGGCGCCGGCCTTGGCGGATTTCGCCGCGGGCTTGGCCGTTTCATCGGCCTTGCTCTTGGACTTGGCCGGCGGCTTGGCCGATTGCGACAGGCTCGCCTTCAGCGCATCCATGAGGTTGATGACATTGCCGCGCTCAGGCGCCGCCGCGATGATAGGCTTGTGGCCCTTGAGCTTCTCGCGGATCATCGCCATCAGCGCGATCTCGTAGCGGTCCTCGTAATTCTTTGGATCGAAGGTGGTTTCCTTCTGCTTGATCAGCGCTTCGGCCAATTGCAGCATTTCGGGATCGGGGTTTCCGGCCGGGATATTGCCGAAATATTCAGCCGTGCCACGCACTTCGTTCGGATTCCTCAAGGTGCAGACGAACATGCCGTTCTCGCGCGCGCCGATCGTCACGACGCGCTCGCGACTGGACAGCACAAGGCGGGCGATCGCCAGCTTGCCCGATTTGCGCATCGCTTCGCGCAGCACGGCAAAGGTCTCCTCGGCCATTGCGCCATCCGGCGCCAGGTAATAGGGCGCGTCCTGATAGATGACGTCGACCGAATGCTCGTCGACAAAAGCCTCGATGTTCATCGTATGGTTGGATTCGATGCGCACCGCATCGAGATCGGAGTCCTCGATGATGATGTACTGCTTGTCCTCGTATTCGTAGCCCTTGACCAGGTCCGAACGCTCGACCAGCCCGAGCTCGGGGTCGACCGGCTTCATGTTGATGCGGTTGTGCGTCTTCTTGTGCAGCTGGTTGAAGCTGATGCGTTCGCTGGCGCTGGTCGCCGGATGGAGCCGGACCGGACAGCTGACCAGACTGAGCTTGAGGTAACCTTTCCAACTTGCCCTGGGCGCCATGAAATACTCCTACGCGGCCTTGTGCTGTCGAACAGTTCGCAGCGTTCATTCGTCCGGAGGACGAACGGGACTGCCGAAATCCTACATTGCCCTTACAATACCGGGCCCTTACAATACCGGCAAATCCCTAGCGAAATCTTCCTCCGCTGAGAGCCGCCTGCACGCAAGAGGTCCATGGCGAAGAATAATTCAAATTTTCCGGAGCGTCGATGGAGTCTGGGGCCCGCAGAACTACCTCGCGGTGGCTATCAACGGCAAATCCCGGGCGAAATCTTCCATGTCGGCCCAAGGGTCGCCTGACGTCGCCAGCAGGCCCGGCAGTGACGAATAATTCAGGTCCTGCGGGGCGTCGACGGATTCCAGGTCGCTCCAGCTCACCGGTGTCGAGGCCGGCAAATTGGTGCGGGCGCGCAGCGAATAGGGAGCCGCCGAGGTGTGGCCGCGCGCATTGCGGTGATAGTCGATGAAGATGCGCCGCTTGCGGTTATCCTTGCCCATGGTGGTGGTGAAAGTGTCGGGCGCGGTGGCGGCAAGATGCGTGGAGATGGCGCTGGTCGCCTGATGCAGTTTCTTCCAGTTCTGCTTTTGTGTCACCGGCACGGTGATGTGGATGCCGTGGCCCCCGGAGGTCTTGGCGAACGGCACCAGCCCTAGCGCTTCGAGCTCGCTGCGAATATGCACCGCCGCCTCCACCACGTCGCGCCAGGCGATCCCCTCGCCCGGGTCGAGATCGAAAACGATCAAGTCAGGCTTGTCGAGCCGCGTGCGATGGGTGCCCCAGGTGTGGAACTCGACGACGCCGAACTGCGCCAGCGCCAGATAGCCCTTGGCGTCTTCCACCGAGAGATAGGATTTGGTCTCGCCCTCGGAGTTGGTCGCCTCGAAGGTCGCCACGGATGACGGCATGCCGGTGAAGGCATGGCGCTGGAAGAAACAGTCCTGCGGTCTGCCGGTCGGGCAGCGCACCAGCGACACCGGCCGGCCGAGAATGTGCGGCAGCATGAAATCGCCGACCAGCGCGTAATAGACGGCAATGTCGAGCTTGGTCGGGCCGGTCTTGCCGAACAGCCGCCGCGTCGGGTTGGTCACCCAGATGGTTGCGAGGTCGGCCTCGGCGATCAGCCGCTTGCGCTTGGCCGAAACCGGCGTCGACAGGCCGACGTCGCGCAGGCCGCGGAACACGGCATGGCGCAGCGCATTGTCGGTGGTCCGGTTGGCGTAGTGGATATGCGCCGAAAGCAGCGGCCGCACCCACTTCATCTCGCGCATGATTTCGCGCGGAACACCTTCCGGCGCGGACGCCCCGGCGCGCAACGGCTCCAGCCGCGCCAGCAACTCGCCGGCGGTGGCGGCGTCGAAGCCGGTGCCGACCTTGCCGCGATAGTGCAGCTCGCCATCCTCGAATTCGCCGAGACCGAGTGCGGCCAGCCCCTCGGCCGCGTCGGAGACAGTGTAGCCGGCGATAACGAAATCGCCGGTCTGAAGCGCCTTGGTCTTGGTCCAGGTCTTGGTGCGGCCGCTCTGGTAGACCGCCGTAGCACGTTTCGAGACGACGCCCTCCAGCCCCATTTCCGATGCCTGGTCATAAAGCGCCTGGCCGTCGCCCTCGGCGTGATCGCTGTACTGGATGGCGGAGTTGGCGCCAAGACCGGACAGCAGCTGCGAAAGCAGCGTCTTGCGCCGGCGGAGCGGCACTTGCCTCAGGTCCCAGCCGTCGAGATAGAGGAGGTCGAAGGCATAGAAGTGGAGCTTGTTGCCGGCGCCTTCGGCCAGCGCATCCTGCAAAAGGGCAAAGCGGCTGATGCCCTTGGCGTCGAGCGCGACGACCTCGCCGTCGATGATCGCCTCGCGGCAGGGCAGCCTGGCGAAGGCAAGCGGCAGGTCGCCATAGCGCTTCGTCCAGTCGAGGCCGGCGCGGGTGATCAGCCTGACCTTCCCGTCGGAAACATGCGCCATGGTGCGGTAGCCGTCGAACTTGATCTCGTGCAGCCAGGCTTCGCGCGTTTTTTCCGCGGGACCTTCGCCGCCCGGCGGTTTCGAAACCTGCGTCGCCAGTTGCGGCTCGATGCGGGTGGGCGGCGGCGCCTTGACGGCGCCCGGCAATGCACCTGGCTTCAGCACCACCGGCTTGGCAGGCTTGGCGGCCGGCTTCGGCGTTGCCACCAGTTCCTCGATGCGGCGTCCGGATTTGACGCTTTCCGGCCGGGCTTCCAATATGTCGAGCTTGGCGTCGGCGGCCAGATCACGCTCCTTGAGCAGCAGCCAGTTCTTCTTGCCCTCATCCTCGCCGGGCTTCGGTTTCAGCCGCGTCAGCATCCAGCCGCCATTCAGCTTCTCGCCGGCGAGGCGGAACTTGAAGGAGCCGGTGCGCAGGCTCTTCTCGACGTCGTCCATCGGCGCCCAGACGCCGGTATCCCAGACGATCATCGGCCCGCCGCCATATTCGCCTTCGGGAATGACACCTTCGAAGTCGATATATTCGAGCGGATGGTCCTCGGTCTCGACCGCCAGCCTTTTATCGGCCGGATTGAGCGAGGGGCCGCGCGGCACCGCCCAGCTCTTCAGCACGTCGCCGACCTGGAGGCGAAGGTCGTAGTGGTCGGCGGTGGCGTGGTGCTTGTGAACGACGAAGCGGTTGCCTTCCCCGGCAACCAGCCCGCCGGCGGGTTCCGGCGTCCTCGTGAACTCGCGCTTCGCGCGATAGGCCTTGAGCTTCGAAGGAGCTGGCATGGACTAGACGTAGGTGGCGGGCAAAAGCAACGAGCGCAGCATCAAAATCCCATCGCAGCGGCGCTCCAATGTCACGGCATCGATCCCAGGGTCTCCGCGACGCAGCTTCGCTCCTGCTCCGCCCTGGGATGACGAAGGATGGGAGGTCACGCCGCTCAATCGTCGGTGGCCGGTGTCAATTCGAGTTCGGCCGGCGACAGGCCCTGCTGCAGCTGGCAGAGCCGGAATTCGTCGACCCAATAGGCCTCGCCATCGACCAGCACGCGCGCGCTGTAGCTGCCGGCCGAAAAACGCTGCGCAGTGATGTACACCTTGTGGCGGTCGAGCGCGTTCCGCACCGCGGCGCGCTTGGATTTCTGACTGGCGACGGAACTGGCCATGCTGGTCACTCACGCACAAGCCGCAAGGCGGCGTGCCTTAAGGATGGCCGAGAGCGTGTCGGCTGTCAATTTGGCGGTCGCTGCGAGCCGCGCGCGGTGGCGCCTCCCGATCTGTGGAAACCGAGCCGGTGCGCTATATTGCCCTGGCGGCTTGGAACGCGATGCTGATCCGGAGAGCTTCACATGACATTGACGATGCGCAAACTCGGCAGCCAGGGCCTGCAAGTCTCGGCAATCGGTCTCGGCTGCATGGGCATGAGCCAGTCCTACGGCCCGGCCGACGAGGCGGAATCGACCGCCACGCTGCACCGCGCCATCGAACTCGGCTGCACCTTCCTCGACACCGCGGAAGTCTACGGGCCGTACGCTAACGAGGAGCTGCTCGGCCGCGCGCTGAAGGGCCGGCGCGATGAAGTGACGATCGCGACGAAGTTCGGTTTCCGCATCGAAAACGGCAAGCAAGTCGGCACCGAGCGCGACAGCCGGCCCGAACATATCCGCGAGGCTTTGGAAGGTTCGCTGAGAAGGCTTGCCACCGACCATGTCGACCTCCTCTATCAGCACCGCGTCGATCCGGCGGTGCCGCTCGAGGATGTGGCGGGTGCTGTCGGCGAGCTGATCGCTCAGGGCAAGGTTCGCTTCTTCGGCCTGTCGGAAGCCGGTGCCGCCAACATCCGCCGGGCGCATGCCGTTCATCCGGTGTCGGCAGTGCAGAGCGAATACTCGCTATGGGAGCGCAATCTGGAACCGGAAATCATTCCGCTGCTGAAGGAGCTCGGCATCGGCCTGGTGCCGTTCTCGCCGCTCGGCCGCGGCTTTCTCACCGGCGACGTCAGGCGCGCCGAAGACTATCCAGAGGGCGATTACCGGCGCGGCGACCCGCGCTACCAGGGCGCCAACTATGACGCCAACATGCAGGCGGCAGCCATGGTACTCGACATCGCCGCGGCCAAGCGCGTCAAGCCAGGCCAGATTGCTCTGGCCTGGCTGCTCCACAAGGGGAGCGGCTTCGGCATCGACATCGTGCCGATCCCCGGCACCAAGCGCCGAAAGTACCTCGAGGAGAACGTCGCCGCGGCTTCGATCAAGCTCGACACAGCCGAGATGCAGGTGCTCGACGACGCATTGGCGCCGGGCAAGGTCGCCGGTCCGCGCTACGGCGAGCGCACCATGGTGATGATCGATCGGTAGGTCTTGCCTTCTCCCGTTCTTGCGCAAAGCTCCGGCCTTGGTTAGCATCCTTGGGCAGGCACCGAGCGGAGGAGAACGTCGCGGTGGACCGGCTGGAGCGCCGTTGCGTCCCTTCAAACACGAGTTGGGCGCTCGAAGGACACTCCATTTTTGAATCGACGCAAGGAACCTTCCGGAAAACCCATTCCGGTTCCGGGGTCGTGCGCTCATCTGGGAGGAGACTAAATTGATCAACAGACGTGAATTCCTGCTGTCGACCGCGGCGATGGGCGCCCTGGCGGTGGCCGCTCCGCAACTGGCTTTTGCCCAGGACAAGCTGACCATCCTCGGCTCGGTGCCGAGCCTCGGCTTTCCGTTCTTCGTGCACATGCTGAACCAGATCAAGGCGGAAGCCCAGGCGCAGGGCGTCAACCTGATCGAGAGCGACGGCCAGAACTCGGCGCCCAAGCAGACCGCCGACATCGAGGCGGCACTCGTGCAGAAGGTCAACGCCATCGTCATCTCGCCGCTCGACGTCAACGCGCTGGCCCCAGCCATCGAAGAAGCGGTCAAGGCCGGCGTTCCCGTCGTCACCATCGACCGCCGCGTCGACGGCGTCGAGGGCATCCTCGCCCATGTCGGCGCCGACAATGTCAAAGGCGGCGAGGCCGAAGCGCAGGCCATGGTGGCGGCGTTCCCGAACGGCGCCAAGATCTTCCATCTGCAGGGCCAGCCCGGTGCCGGCCCGGCGATCGACCGCAACAAGGGTGTGCACAATGTCCTCGATCCGATGAAGGACAAGTACCAGATCATCTTCGAGCAGACCGCCAACTTCGCCCGCGCCGAGGCGCTGTCCGTCACCGAGGCCGGCCTTGCGGCCAACGGCAAGCCCGACGCGATCATCTGCGCCAATGACGACATGGCGCTTGGCGCGGTTGAAGCCTGCGCGGCGCGCAACTTCACCGACGTCAAGATCTACGGCTTCGACGCGCTTCCCGAAGCGCTGGTCGCCGTGCGCGACGGCAAGCTGGCCGGAACGGTCGAGCAATTCCCCGGCGAACAATCGCGCACTGCGGTGCAGATCGCGGTCGCCTACGCCAGGGACAAGACCGAGCCGAAGGAAAAGCTGGTGCTTTTGACGCCGATCGTCATCGGCAAGGACAATCTCGACAAGGCGGAGAGGCTGGGCGAGACGAAGTAAGCGCCGAGGGCGCACAGCGCCAAAAGCAGCGTTCTGTCGCGCCCCCTCTGCCCTGCCGGGCATCTCCCGCTCAAGGGGGGAGATTGGCAGTTTCAACGCGTCGCCTTCTCTTCAACGCCGGAGTAGCGAAAGCCTGGGTGACATCCGATCTCCCCCCTGGAGGGGGAGATGTCCGGCACGACAGAGAGGGGCGCTGTCCCGTGGCCTTTCGGGTGGACCACAATTCAAGGAGCATCCTTTGCCAGTCGAAGCCATTGCGCCATCGCCCGCCCTGCTCGCCGTCGAGGGCGTGACCAAGCGCTTTGCCGGCGTCACCGCGCTGAACGACGTTTCGCTTGAAGTCCGCCCCGGCGAGATCCTCGGCCTGCTCGGCGAGAACGGAGCGGGCAAATCGACGCTGCTCAAGATCCTGTCCGGCGTGATGCCGCCGTCCAGCGGCCGCATCGTCTTCGACGGTGTCGAATTCAGCCCGCACAATCCGCAGGATGCCAAGCGCCACGGCATCGTAACAATCTACCAGGAGCTGAGCCTGATCCCGACGCTGACCGTGGCGGAGAATATCTTCATCGGCCGCGCGCCGCTCGGCCGGTTCGGGCTGGTCAGTTGGCGGCGAATGGAGGAAGATTCCCGCACGATCATCGCTCGCGTCGGGCTCAATCTCGACCCGGCGACGCCGGTTTCCGCACTGTCGGTGGCCGAGCAGCAGCTGGTCGAGATCGCCCGCGCGCTATCGCTGAAGAGCCGCTTGATCATCATGGACGAGCCGACCTCGGCGCTGACCGAGACCGAAGTGCACAGGCTGATGTCGATCATGGACCGGCTGCGCAAGGATGGCGTCGCCATCATGTTCGTCACCCACCGGCTGGAGGAGGCATCGGCGATCTGCGACCGTATGACCGTGCTGCGCGACGGCAGGCTGGCCGGCCATCTCGACCGCGAAGGCGGGCCGATCAGGCTGCCGAAGATCATCGAGAAGATGGTCGGCCGTGCCGCTTCCGAGCTCTATGCCAGGCCGACGCAGCGCGATGTCGCCGGCGACGTCCGGCTCTCTGTGCGCGGCCTGCGCACGGTGCGCGATCCGCAGGCGCCGCACGCCATCGTACTCGAAGGCGTCGATCTCGACCTCAAGGCGGGCGAAATCCTCGGCGTCGCCGGGCTCGTCGGTTCCGGCCGCACCGAGCTCGCCCGCGCCATCTTCGGTGCCGACCGCATTGCCGCCGGCACCATCATGCTCGACGGCAAGCCGATCGCGCCGGCATCACCCGCCGACGCCATCGAGCTCGGCATCGGCCTGGTGCCGGAGGACCGCAAGCACCAGGCAATCTTCGCAGCACTCGCCATCCTCACCAATTTCTCGATCGCCGCGCTCGACCGCTACTCCAGTGTCGGTTTCATGGCCGAGCGGCGCGAACGCGAGGCGCTGGCGAACTACAGGAAGATGCTGTCGATCCGCATGGCTTCGCCCGAGCAGGCGATCGAGGGCCTGTCCGGCGGTAACCAGCAGAAGGTGATCCTTGCCCGCTGGCTGGCGCGCGATCCCAAGGTGCTGATCGTCGATGAACCGACGCGCGGCGTCGATGTCGGCGCCAAGGCGGAAGTGCACCAGATCCTGGTGGAACTCGCCGCGCGCGGCATCGCCATCATGATGATCTCTTCGGAGCTGCCCGAGGTGCTTGCAGTGTCGGACAGGATCGTCACCATGCGGCGCGGGCGCATTACCGGCGAGATGCCCGGCGTCGAGGCGACCGAGGAGAAACTGATGGAACTGATGGCGCTCGACCAGAAGCAGGAAGCAACGCAATGACCAGTACGACCGAACGGAGCCAGCGCGGTGGCGTCAATATTGCGCGCCTGCTGATGAGCTTCGGCCCGCTGATGTTCCTGGCGTTGCTGATCGTCGTCTTCACTGTGCTGAAGCCGAGCTTCATCGACCCGATCAACCTGTTCAACATCATGCGCCAGATCTCGATCACCGGCCTGATCGCGCTCGGCATGACCTTCGTCATCCTCACCGCCGGCATCGACCTGTCGGTCGGCTCGCTGCTCGCCTTCTGCGGCATGGTCGCGGCGGTGGTGGCCAAAGGCGGCACCGCCAACACGCTGTCGCTGTCGACAACGGGCACGCAGGGCTATGGCTGGTTCGCCGCCCTTCTCGCCGCCGTCGTCGTCGGCGCCGTGGCCGGCGGCGTCCAGGGCTTTGCCATCACCAGGCTGAAAGTGCCGCCCTTCGTCGTCACGCTCGGCGGCCTAACCGTGTTTCGCGGCCTGACCTTGACCATCTCCAATGGTGGCCCGATCTCCGGCTTCGACGCCTCGATGCGCTGGTTCGGTACCGGCCTGATCGGCCCGGTACCGGTGCCGGCGATCATCTTCGCGATTGCCGCCATCCTTTGCCACATCGTGCTGCGCTACACGCGCTACGGCCGCGCGGTCTACGCAGTCGGCGGCAATGCCGAGGCCGCGCGCCTCTCCGGCCTGCGCGTCGACCGCATCCTGATCTCGGTCTACATCATCGTCGGCTTCTTCGCCGGCCTTGCCGCCTTCGTTTTGTCGGCGCGGCTCAACTCCTCCGAAGCCGTCGCCGGCATCGGCTACGAGCTGACGGTGATCTCGGCGGTCGTTATCGGCGGCACCTCGCTGTTCGGCGGCATCGGCAGCGTCGGCGGCACGGTGGTCGGTGCAGGACTGATCGGCGTCTTGCAGAATGGGCTGCAGTTCAACAACGTCTCGTCCTACACGCAAAGCATCGTCATCGGCCTGATCCTCATCCTCGCCGTGGCCTTCGACCGCTGGCTGAAATCGCGGGTAATGCGGTGATGGCCGAGCGAACGCTGCGGTGCCATAAACTGCACGGCAGGTGGCGATGCCTCAAATAAGAACCATGACCGAACAGGATGTTCCGGCGGTGTCGCGGCTGCTTGGAGGGTCCTGGCGACAGACCTATTCGCCGATCCTGGGTGCCGCGACCACGGCACGGCTGTCGGATGAGAGGCACGCGCCGGAGCGGCTGGCGTCCGAGCTCGGGGACGACAACAAGATGTCCTTCGTCGCCGAGCGGGCTGACAGCTCGCTCGCCGGTTATGCGATGGCAGCGATGGACGACAAGGGCGAGGTCATGCTCGAGCGGCTCCATATAGACAAAAGCGAGTACGGCACCGGCCTTGCCGCCGACCTGCTGCATGCCGTTCTTGCCGCGCATGCGGGTATTCCCAGCATCGCCCTGGAAGTGATCGAGGGCAACGACCGCGCAATCGCCTTCTATCGCAAGCACGGCTTCGAGGTCGTCGAGCGCCGGCCGGCTGCACACGGCGTGGGCGGCCACGCCTCGCTGATCATGCGCCGGCTGCTGCCGATGGCTTAGCAAGCGAAAGCGGCTGAGCGCGTAATCTCCCCCCTTGAGGGGGAGATGTCCGACAGGACAGAGGGGGGCGCCGCGCGTGAGGCGCCAACTTTCTCTTTCGTCCAATATGGCGTCGCGCCAGGACGTACCGACCCCCTCTGTCGCCTTCGGCGACATCTCCCCCTCAAGGAGGGAGATTGGCACTCGCTCAGGCCGGGGCGTTGACGCGCTGTGGGCGCGTTGCCCAGTCGGCAACGGTCGCGCCAGCAACGCTCTCGCCGGCAACCATCCCGTTCGTCTGCGGCGCAAGCAGGTCGTTGCGGCGGGCGAAGGCAACGAAGGTGGCGCGCGCCGTTTCGGCGTCGATCTCTCCTTCCAGTGCTGCACGGCACGCTTTTGCGGCGATGTCATGCGCGGCCGTCCGGCTCGTTGCCGGCCATTCAGCCAAAAGTGCATAGGCCTCAGCCGCGCTTTCTATCTTCGTCGGTGTACCGAGGCCGGTGAGGATATTAACCGGCTTGTCGAACGAAGCACGATCCATGACACTCTCCTTTCCTGGCTCAATCGGCTCCTTTCGGAACTCCACCGCGCGGGCGCTTCGATCCTCGAGGGCCGCCTGCAGAACGATGCCACCGATCTGCGAGTTGGACGCAATCGGGGGCATGCCCGGCCGCGGCAGCAGCCGATGCACCTTGACCAGCGCTTCGAGCCAGGCCGCCACGCCCAGCGGCGGATGTTCGCGCCCGTAGAGCCACGCCTTTGCCTTGGCGAGCGGGTATCCCGCCTCTTCGGCGAAATCGTTTTCCGACCACCGCAGCAGGCGCAGGCATTCGCGCATCCGCGCCGCGATCATTTGCGCTCCTCCGTGCCGGCCCCCACGCGTTGAGCCGATAGAAACATCAGCGTGTAGGCCGCCTTGCGGCGGTCCCAGCCGGCCGACTCGGCCATATCCAGCAAGCCGTCGACCAAAGGCGCCAGCGCCGCCCTGCAGTCGGCTTCATAGTTGAAATCGTTTTTCGGGCGGGTCGGCGCCGCGATCTTTCCAAAACTGTCCATCATATCCATGGCAACACCTGCTCAGCATTAGTCCCGGACCGGCAAGACCGTGCCCGCTTTTGGCGGACACGGTCCATCTGCCGTTTCGAAGTCGCGCTTTGGAAGCCTGGCTTTAGAAGTCCATGCCGCCACCGCCGGGCATTGCCGGCGCGCCAGCTTCCTTCTTCGGCTTCTCGGCCACCATCGCCTCGGTCGTCACCAGCAGGCCGGCGACGGAAGCGGCATCCTGCAGAGCGGTGCGCACCACCTTGGCCGGATCGATGACGCCCTGGCCGAAGAGATCGCCATAGTCGCCGGTCTGCGCGTTCCAGCCGAACGAGAACTCCTGCTTTTCGCGCAGCTTGCCGACGATAATCGAGCCTTCGGCGCCGGCATTTTCGGCAATCTGGCGCACCGGAGCCTCGATCGCGCGCCGCACGATTTCGACACCGGTCTTCTGGTCGGGATTGTCGACCTGAATATTGTCGAGCGCCTTTGCCGCCCGCAGCAGCGCCACGCCACCGCCGGGCAGGATGCCCTCCTCGACCGCGGCACGGGTGGCATGCATGGCGTCGTCGACCCTATCCTTGCGCTCCTTGACCTCTATCTCGGTCGAGCCACCGACGCGGATGACGGCGACGCCACCGGCGAGCTTGGCCAGCCGCTCCTGCAGCTTCTCGCGATCATAGTCGGAGGTGGTCTCCTCGATCTGCGCCTTGATCTGGGAGACCCGGCCCTGGATTTCGCTCTTCGAGCCGGCACCGTCGACGATCGTGGTGTTTTCCTTCTCGACCACCACCTTCTTGGCGCGGCCGAGCATGTTGAGCGTGACGTTCTCGAGCTTGATGCCGAGATCCTCGCTGATTGCCGTGCCGCCGGTCAGGATGGCAATATCCTCCAGCATGGCCTTGCGGCGATCGCCGAAGCCCGGTGCCTTGACGGCCGCGACCTTCAGGCCGCCGCGCAGCTTGTTGACGACCAGCGTCGCCAGCGCCTCGCCCTCGACGTCCTCGGCGATGATCAGCAGCGGCTTGGACGACTGCACCACCGCCTCCAGCACCGGAAGCAGCGCCTGCAGGTTGGACAGCTTCTTCTCGTGGATCAGCACATAGGGCTCGTCGAGCTCGACGCGCATCTTGTCCTGATTGGTGATGAAATAGGGGCTGAGATAGCCGCGGTCGAACTGCATGCCTTCGACGACTTCGAGCTCCGTCTCGGCGGTCTTGGCTTCTTCGACGGTAATGACGCCCTCATTGCCGACCTTTTCCATCGCTTCGGCGAGGAAGCGGCCGATCTCGGCGTCGCCATTGGCCGAGATGGTGCCGACCTGGGCGATTTCGTCGTTCCTGGTCACCTTGCGGGCATTGGCCTTGAGTTCGGCGACGACGGCTTCGACCGCCTTGTCGATACCGCGCTTCAGGTCCATCGGGTTCATGCCGGCGGCAACCGCCTTAGCGCCTTCCTGGACGATCGACTGCGCCAGAACGGTCGCGGTCGTGGTGCCGTCGCCGGCGACGTCACTGGTCTTCGAAGCCACCTCGCGGACCATCTGTGCGCCCATGTTCTCGAACTTGTCCTCGAGCTCGATCTCCTTCGCCACGGTGACGCCGTCCTTGGTGATGCGCGGGGCGCCGAACGACTTGTCGAGGACGACGTTGCGGCCCTTGGGACCGAGCGTCACCCTCACCGCGTCGGCGAGGATGTTGACGCCGCGCAGCATCTTCTCGCGGGCTTCGGTATGAAATTTCACATCTTTGGCAGCCATTGGATCACTCCTTCGATAGGCAGCTTCGTTGACTGGAATGCTTGTTCAGGCCCACTCAGGCAGCCTTCTTCATCTCGCCGGCGCCCTCGATAACGCCCAGCACGTCGCTCTCTTTCATGATGAGCAGATCCTCGCCATTGAGCTTGATCTCGGTGCCGGACCATTTGCCGAACAGGATGCGGTCGCCGACCTTGACGTCGAGCGGCTGCAATTGGCCGCTGTCGTCGCGCGCGCCCGGACCGGCGGCAATGACCTCGCCCTCCTGCGGCTTCTCCTTGGCGGTGTCGGGGATGATGATGCCGCCGGCGGTCTTCTCGTCGACCTCGATACGGCGGACCAGGATACGGTCGTGCAATGGACGGAACGTCATGTCGTTCTCCTCTCGGGACAAACAGATTTTCGAAGATCCTCCTGACCGAACCGGCAATATCGGCCCGGCACGGGGTGCGCGACCCCTTCATCAGGCATCGCGCGCATACGAACTAGTCGCGCTTTTTTCTGCTTTCAAGAGGGTCACGCAAAAATTTTAGCACTCGACGCATGAGAGTGCCAATGCACTGTAATCGTTCGCACATTAGCCGCTCTCAGCTAAAGTGCGGCTCAAATTTTGGCGCGATATTTCAAAATGCCGCCGGTCCGGAGCCGCTCGTGGCGGCGGGAACCTATGTGGAAGGCGAGGCGTTTTGCAGACCGAGATTTCAACGGACCGAGATTTCAACGGAAAGGACGATCGCATGACCAGCAGGGACTTTCAGCTCCAGATGCAAGGGTTTGGTCTTACCACGGCGGAGATCCACTATCGCCTGCCCGATCATCGGAGCCTGCTGCAACTCTATATCTGGCAGGAATACGATATTGCCCCCGATTTCCCGACGCTGAAGCATTTCCTCGATTTCTGGGAGCGCGAAATCGAAGGCCCGCTGCATTCGGTGCGCGTCGCCCATCATCACCTGATCCAGCCCTCCGAATGGCGGGCCGTAAACGGCATTATCACCGTCCACTGAGGAGCAAGCCGATCTGCCGCTAGACAGCGGGCAAAGTCTCTCGCGGTGGGGGAAAGGCAGTTGCCTTTTCCCCAACTTGTTTTGGAGTTCAAATATCGGAGGGTCCGGGCTAGCCGGCGTGGTCGACAGGCTCGCAGGCGAGCAATCCGGCGTTGCGCGCCGCCCTGACGAAGGCCTTGCGCGCATCTCGCGCGGTGCGCCAGCCGTCGAGCGCGTCGCGGCAGGCCCGATAGGCGGCGCGCCAACTCCGGCCGCGGGCACGGTCCGGCCACTGCTGACGCATGCATTCGATGGCTTCCCAACTACTGGCGACCTTGCGCTCGCTGGATTGGAATTTCAACGTGATCGGCTCGGCGAAGCGGACGTCGTCCATCACTTCCTCCTTGTTTTCTGATCGTCTTCTTGTTTGAGCAAGCAACGCCATGCTGGCGGCACCGGCGACCAGCCGGCGCCGCTGAAGGACATGGTTCGTCCCTTTGCGCGGTTCAAGAGCATCGCGGCAACAGCGGTTATTCCTCCTCGTCCGGCCCTTGCAGCAGTTCGATCAGCGTCGCTACTCTTGCCGTCGGCAGCGGTCGGCCTTCGTTCACCAGCGCCTCGTCGGCGGCGATCCAGGCCAGGGCCTCACGCAATTCCTGGACCGTCCCGTCCGTCGCCGCAATGTCGGCGATAACGGCGTCGTCGACCGGGCCCAGCACGGAAATGATCTCGTCGCGTGTCATGGTCAGCTCCATCTGCGAGTGCCGGGAATGGGCCCGGCAACACAAGAATCTGGGTCTTGACCTGCGGCAGACAATAACCGGCCGGGGAACTCGGCGTTGGCGATTGAAGCCAAACAGGCAATCTCCTGCCGGACATCTCTCACAAGTAGATTGGCAGCCTCGCCGAACCGACCAAAAACCGGCCCGAAAACCGGCAACGCGAGAGCCATCGGGGTCTTGACTTGCGGCGGACAATAACCAAATCGATGGCACCGGTCGCCGAAATGGGGCCGGCGAAACCAGGGAGCGCCAGCTCTTTGGCGCTCCTCGTATCTATGTTGCTCGATGGAGGATGTAGCTATGAGAACCGCATTCGACTTTTCCCCGCTCTATCGGTCGAGCATCGGCTTCGACCGCGTCTTCAACCTGCTGGAAAATGCGCCGCAGGCTTTCGACGCCTGGCCGCCCTATGACATCGCGCGCAGCAGCGAGAACAACTACCGCGTCACTATCGCCGTCGCTGGCTTTTCCGAGGACGACCTCGAAATCATTCATGAACCCAACCTCCTGATTGTCTCCGGCCAGCATAAGGAGCCGGACAACGCGGAGTATCTGCATCATGGCCTCGCCACACGGCCCTTTACCCGCCGTTTCGAGCTTGCCGATCACGTCAAGGTCGCAGGCGCCTCGCTCGACAACGGCCTGCTCAGCATCGATCTGGTACGTGAGGTGCCCGAGGAGATGAAGCCTCGGCGCATCGCCATCGCGACCGATGTCGCCTCGCCGAAGACCGGGCCGAAGGCCGCGCAGGTCGAAGCAAACAAGCAGGCTGCCTGAACGAACCAGTCGAGAAAGGAGACTATGCAATGGCTATTCGTGATCTCATTCCCTGGGGCCGGGAGAATAATCAGGCCCCCAGCCTGTTCCGCAGCGGCGATCGCGATCCCTTCCTGACGCTGCATCGCGAAATGAACCGCCTGTTCGACGAGGCGTTCCGCGGCTTCGACACGAGGCTGCCGTCGCTCGGTGGCTTCTCCGCTGCCGGCGCCAGCTGGCCGAGCGTCGAAATCTCCGATAGCGAAAAGGAGATCCGCGTCACCGCCGAGATCCCCGGAATGGACGAGAAAGACGTCGAGCTGCTGCTCGATGACGGTGTGCTGACGCTGCGCGGCGAGAAGCGTGAAGAGACCGAGGACAAGGACAGGCAGTTCTCCGAACGCTTCTATGGCCGTTTCGAGCGGCGTATCCCGCTCGGCTACGAAGTCGACGAAGACAAGATCAACGCCGCGTTCCGGAACGGCGTGCTAAGCGTGACGCTGCCGAAGAC
>NZ_JAMYSP010000050.1:0-35299 GCF_040322015.1 Mesorhizobium sp. M0208
CGTGCCCACAAAATCTAACCCCGGGGGGTGGGGCCTTTTCTCCCCCCGGGGAGGGGCGGCGCGGCCCCCCCCCAACGCCACATCCCCGATACGAGGTTGATTACCGCGCAGGCGACGCTGGAGACAGCTCGGTGGCGGACGGTCAGTTGGCGGCGTGGCACCAAAGGTCGGCTCTCAGCACGCTTCGCCGCTGTCCGGGTTCGGGTCGCAGACGGGCCGCCCCAGCGGATCCACGACATGGGCGCAGCACCTGCCCGGCGAGGAGGTCGGGTCATTGGCGAGCATCGCTCAACTGGCGAGCGCAAAATATTATCTCTCCACCTTCCCGCCGAGACCTCGCTCAAGCAGCTCGCCGGCGCAATCAAGGCTCGTTGGGTCTACGAACAGGCCCATCAGCAACTGAAAGAGGAAGTTGGCCTCGACCACTTCGAGGGACGCTCATGGACAGGTCTTTACCGGCACGCATTGATGACCATGATCGGCTATGCCTCCCTCCAACCCCGCCGCCTCAAACAGGCCAAAGGGGAAATCCTCGGCCCTCCACCGCAGCCAAGCCTCCCGGCCATACGCCAGGCCATCCTCAACGCTCTCGCACAGCCGCCACCAACACGGTGTCCGCACTGCCGCAGATCCATATCAGCTAAAAATCTGCCAAAGTAGTGCTAGTCCCGCCACAACGTTCCGACTAGGTTTTCATGGCTGCCGCTAAGCTCGGGGAAGCCTGGCCAACGATGACGACCGTCCGGTCGGCTTCTCCAAGACTCGCGATCGACCTGTATGATCGCGCCCGTGTTGGAGGCGGGTGGAGAAGTACATGCTGCTCAGCTCGTCCTCCATTTGCCGACAAATCTGCGGCACAGCCGATCCAGGAAAGCTCCGATGATGACAGGTGACTAAGTGGTGTGTTGACCGTCAAGATGCCGGAGATGCTGGGCGACCACTACCGAGCGTCAGCCGTTGCGAAAGGTGTAGCCATAACCGTGAGCGCCGGCGCGCCGCCGAGATGCGCGTAGAGGACCCTCAATCCCTCCGAAAAGAAGCCTTCTGGACGAGTTCGATCACCCCCGCATCGATTTGCCCTCGTAGACGGGATCAGTAATCACACTCTCGAGTCGCGCACACAGGCGGGATGGCCTCCTTCGTTGCCTCGCACGGAATGCCATAACACGGGTACGCGTACCCCTCGAGCAACACCACGTCATCCTCGACGATTTCCGTGCTAAGCTCGACGAGCTTCGCAGTATCCCGGGCAATGTTTAGCTCCTGCGCCTTGGTTTGGGCGGGGTTACGAGGCATCGATACCGATCACGTTGCGCTGTCGACCGTCCTTGGCAAATCCGACGAGCATGCCGGCATGCGTTGAACCTGTGACCGTGCAAAGGATCATATAGTCGAAGGCAAACCCAAGCTGTTTCTCCTGGGCGCGCACCTCCTTCGCGAACCCGACGTACCCAAGGCCGCCATATTTGTGAACTGAGGCCCCGGCCGGTATCGCGTAGGCCTGCCGCCCCTTGACTTAACGTTATCGAGCGCCTGTTCCCAACTGAGGCGGATGCCGATGTCATAGCCCTCCTCGACCAGGCGCACCTCTGCTCCCATGATGCGGCTCAAGAGAATGTTGTCGACCCGGTCGTAGACGGCATCCTCACGTGGTACCCACTTCTCCTGAACCAGGAGACATTTCATGCCGATCTTGGCGGCGACCGCGGCAACCATCCGCGGGTGGGTGGACTGCACGCCGCCGACAGTGACAAGGGTATCGGCATTTGACGCGATCGCGTCGGGGATGATGTATTCGAGCTTGCGGAGTTTGTTTCCGCCGAACGCGAGACCGGAGTTGCAATCCTCGCGTTTGGCGTAGATTTCCACCTTCCCCCTAGATGCTTGCCGAGGCAGTCGAGCTTCTCGATGGACGTGGGTCCAAAGGTGAGCGGATTGGAGTGCGCCCCTCGGACCGGACACGGTCAAGCCGCAGTTTTGACCATCTGGCGGGCGTGTTGGTCCTCGAACTGTTGCGGGCTGAGATAGCCGAGCGCTGAGTGCAATCGGCGGGTGTTGTAAACCTCATCAATGAAGCGGGGAAGGTCCTCAGCGACGTCGGCGACGGTTTCGTAGGCCATCGGATAGACGGCTTCGACCTTCATCGTCTTCATGAAGCTTTCCGCTTTCGCATTATCGTAGGGATTGCCGCGGGTGCGCTTTTCAGAGCCCCTTTAGAAACTCAATTTCCAAGGCTTGCCGGCCTACCAGCCGCTCCAGCGCTGCGATCCACGCCTCATAGGTCTGCATCGTGTCGGCCGCCGCCAGGTCTTCGTCGAAGGAGCCGGCCTCGTATTTCTGAACCCAGATGCGGATCAGGTTACGCGGCAGTTCGTGCCGCTTGGCGAGACCATGCAGCGTCTCGCCGGACAGGAACTCCTGCACTACCTGACGTTTGAACTCGATGCTGTGCGTGCGATAAGTCACCATGGGCTTCCATCCTTCGAAAGCCCGGCTTCCAAGTCAATTCTGCTTGTTCATCCTGTCCGGTCCGAGGGGCGCACTCCAGATAGCGTTCGAACTTTTCCAGCATGTTCTCTCCGGCAACACGTTGATCGAGCTGAAATTGGCTTGCACGAGACGTTCTAAGGGGCGCGTTACATTTGAGGTTGGCTGCGTTCTCCGATGTTCCAGAAAAGGCCCATCATTATTTTCAGCACTTCGTTCGTCATTGAGACTAAGCAACCCAGCATGCCGGCGTGCTGCGATAGGCTGCCAATGCCTATCGAACCGAAAACTGCATCTCCCGGGATTAGAACGACCGGAATGCTGTCGCTTCCCACCGTACCAAGCATAGTATTCCTTGAACGATCCGCTCAATGTTCATGGTTGACTCCAAAGTGGCGCGAAGCTGAGCTCCGATCTGTCACCGCGCGTCAATGGAACAGCGATAAAGCCGCCCATCGGAACGAGCTGAGGCACGTGTGAAGATTCATCCCTCACCTCATCATAGTCTGACGGCTGGTATCCAACTTCCTTGCAACTATCGAAATGCTCAGCCCTTTGGCCAGCTCGGTATCGCAGCCAGACCGCCAGATCAGAACAAGCACGCTACCGAAATACGCCAGCTGAAGGAGCAGCGAACAAGCCAGCGTCGTGACGACTACTGTGCCGATGGAATGAGAAGCGAAGTAGACGGTCAGAGCGGTGCTGCACAGGACCATTCCCAGGACGCGACAAAAGATTCTAAAGGGCAACGCCGTTCTCCTTGTCTCCTCAGATCATGCTGAGACCTGGTCGGCCGCAACATGGGTCTGGCAGGTCTTCGGGCAGACGCGGGCGCAGGCTCCGCAGCCAATGCAACGGCCGGCATGATCGACGACCATGATCATGCGATTGAGCTCGCCATCGAAATCGTCATCCTCGTCGTCGCAGGCGCCCAGAATTTCACCCGCATCATCGACGCCGTAAAGATGCATGACCTCGCGCGAGCAGACCTTGAAACAGCGGCCGCAGCCGATGCAGGTCGTGCCATCAATAGCGGCAAGATATTCGGGCATCCATCCGGAGCCGTCGCGGGTGGTGAATGTGCTCGTCATCGTAACTTCTTCATTGCAGCGAGCTCTCTTTTGGCACCATCCAACTCGGCAAAAACGGCCGACGTTTCCTCGGCAACTTCCTCTATCTCCTTCCATTTGCCCGGGAGATCCTGTGCAAGGTCGCGCAACTTCATCTTGGCAACTGCCGCGCGCAGCTGAAGCTTTCGGACTTTCTTCCCCATCTCATCTAGCTTTGACATAGATCCTTCCTCGAAATCAGTTTCTTCACACCCCTGCCACCTCGGGATAGGCTTCAATGGCTGCAGTCGCACCGTCGACCAGTTTCGTACCGGCCTCCGCGGGCTTCCTGAACGTCTCGAAGCCGAACCGGTGGATGTCTCGACAGAGCGACCAACTGCCCGGCCGTGAAAAGCAATCGTCCGAAGCCCCAGCCTTCACTCAGTGTTGCTGACTCTCAACTCGCAAAGGCCGTGCCAGCGCGCTCAGCGCAGTAATCGCATGATTACGCTTTGAAAAACCTCGATTGCCAAGATGGCCGGTCGTATTGAACCCGACATGTTTCCGCCGCTGTCAGATTTTGGACACGCATCACCGCTTCGCGACGGCAGAAAAGCGTGGCCGGATGACTCAACATGCATTCGGGCCGAGGGACATCATGACTGCGTTGGCTACCGCCAGGCTCGTCATCATCATCCGCTTCACGCAACCGATCGGCTGCTATCCCGGCCGAAACCTCTGGCCTGCTGCCGGTTTCTCGGACACGCAGTTAGGCTAGTTCATTAGCGATCAGGCTATAGGCCTCCGCATTCATGCCTAGCTTTAGCTTAGTCCCAAACGGCCGGGAGAGGGCCGCGAACCGCTCGAGAATGATCGATGCCATTTCACCTGAAGCCAGTCTCGGCCTGCCTCGGCGATGGCGAGCTTCGCCGAGACCCAGCCATACTGGGTGGACAGTCAGCGAGACGAACTCATGATCTTGAAATTCGCAGATTGGTAATACCGTCTGCCAATATCGAGGATGTGCAGGAAATCCGATGCAGTCACTTTCGGTACGCTTTTGATAAAGCCCGCCGGGTGTAAGGTGTTCCTGTACCCGGAAGTAGTCGTACGAATCTGCTGGCAGACTCTGTACTAATTCATTCTGACCGACAAAATTTCCAACGGAATAAAATATCGGCTTCTTCTTATAGAACTCTAGTCCTCTCATAAGGTGTGGGCCATGACCTACAATAACATCCGCCCCGGCATCTATACATGAATAAGCAAACTTTGAAATAAATTCAGCAGGTTCATCTTCCGTCTTTCCCTGCTCATGCGCATGTATGCTCACCAATACTATGTCAGACATGCGTCGCGCCTCTTCGACCCATCGCAAGATATCGAAAAGATCCTGCGTGTTGGGCTTCTGGAGATGCCTGATCTGATCACCTGCCCGGAAATTCATCCCATTGAATGGAAAGGTGTCGACTGGCGCCTCGAAGCCAAAACCGAGATCGATATCGAGGCGCCGGAGCTGCTCAATCCCCAAATCCAGAGCGATGCTCTTTATTTGCTTGAGCTGCTCTGGCAAGACCTCATATATGCTTTCCACGCGAAGCGGATTCAGACCAGGCCTGCCTTGCATAGCCCTCGTCTGCCTACTTGCCTGCTGCCCTCTAGCGAAAGTCGAGGCACACGCAACCATTCCTACCGTTGCGGATGGCGTTGTGAGATAGGAAACCTGTCTAGCCTCCTCAAGATGCCGACCGCAACCGGCGTGACAAAGATGTCGGCGGTCTAGCTGATCAAGGGCATATTCGAGGCCGGAAATGCTGTAGTCCAAGCTATGATTGGTCGACGTGGCGAACATGTCAAAGCCGGCCTCCACCAACTCGTCGAGCACCCAGGCCGGTGCGCCGAAATGTGATCCTCCGCTGTCAAGCGCAGGATCACCCCGATAATCGTTGGGCAGGACTTCGAGATTGGTGAAGGCAGCATCGGCGTTGCGAACCATATCGAACAACGGAACCAGATCGGGGTCCGTGGTACTGTTCAGTCGCCTTTGGATGATGCTATCGCCGGTGAGGGCTAACGTTGTCATTCGAAGTGGTCCTTGTTTGATCTAGAGGATTAGAAGATCTGCCGTTGTCCGCCTTCGGAAACGGATCGCCAGGTTCTCTGAGGATCTGCGCGTCCCTGCTGATCCTCGCGATTATGGAAACAGGCACAGCGATCCTGCTTGACACTCGCCCGAGCAACATGCTGGACGTACGTGTTTTCAGATGTCCGGTGTGATCTCGATTGATATCAAACACCTCACCATTTGGGTCAAGTGAAACATGTTCGTGCTCATTTTTGCGATTATTTAACAATCGGCCCGCCGTCATTCGGCCCGAGGGACGGGGCCGATGCCATCATGACTGCGTTGGCTGCCGCCAGGCTCGTCATCATCGTCCGCTTCACGCCACCTGGCTTGAGCTTCTTGCCGTTCCTGTTCCCTCAGGCGGTAGCGGATCTCGCGGTTTGCGATTGCAAGGGGCCGCTCCATCCGAGCGCCGCCTGTGCCCTGCCCTCCCGCATTGCGATTGAATTCCTGGCTGGCACATGGGAGTTCTTCACGACGAAGCCGGTCCAGCTACGGCTCGCCACGATCATCATCGTCAGAAGGCCGGGATGAGTGCCTGCATGTGCCGGCCGATGAATTCTGAGAGATCCTTGCTTTGTGACGATATTTTCTATGTTCCCTGTGACCAGAAGCTACACGGAGCGCTGGTCGCGAATGTAAGCATGGTCGGAATGTTCAGTCCAAAGAGGAACTCGGTCGCCAGGCGGATCCTACCAACCCACTGAACCGCTGAAGACGCGGCCGTCCCCGCCGCTAACCCGACTGCCATCCGAGATGATGACAACGTGATTGATGCCATCGATTCCCGCCGACTCCGACAAGAGCACGACCGTTCAGACTCGAAGTTGGGCCTCGGCCATGGCACGGTCATCGCGTTGTCAGCTCCCGGCCAAAGTTGAGGAGATCGTAATAGCCCGCATACGATTCCGCGACGGATCCGAACTCGGCCTGCCGCGTTGAAACGACTCTCTTTGACCTGACGCCGACCTTTGAAGCCCTGGTTTTGTTCGTATCAAAGAGCGCCTGTACCTCTGCCCGGCCGTTGGTCTCCGCGTTACGGATAGTCTCGGGCGAGCAGCCCCCCTGAGCGCGCGTTAGACGTCCGGGACGCGGCTAGGGCGCTCGCAGATTGGCACCGAAGAGCTTCGCGAAACTTGCGCGTTCGCCGCGACCTTTCTCCGACTTGGCACAGGTGCCCCAGGGGAGTAGAGCTTCGAACAGCATCGGTGCTACTTCAAAGCCCGTCAACGAGCCAAAAACAGCGGCAATGGCGGCTTCAGAACTATCCATCTCCTCACGCCACCGAAGAGCCGCTCGCGCAGCCGGCGACTGCCATAAGCGCCCATGACTATCATGTTGGCAGACGTGTCGATTGCGTGCTGCGCGAGCACAGTGGCCACGGGTTTGCCGGCGCTCGCCAGCCGGTCAACCAACACCCGAGCACCGTGCCGAGTGAGATAGGCAGCGATGTCGGCTCCCGGCTCGGCGCCGTTTCCGGTGCAGGTCGCCTCCGGATCGACTAGTGCGACACGAACTTCCTCAGCACCGGCTAGCAGATCCAGCGCTTCCCGAACCGAACGGGACGCCTCGACTCGAGAATCCCAGCCGACCAGCACGCGCCGTGGAGACAGAGTCGCCTCAGCGCCCTCCGGCACGACAAGCACCGGCCTTCCCGTATCGAACAGGCTGCCGTTGATAACAAGGGATCCGAGGTTAATGTCGTTGAGAAGTGCGGGGCCGACGATTGTCAGGTCGTTGCAGAGCGCCCGCTGTCGCACCGCGTCACCGACGCTGGCCTGATCGCAGTAGTGGGTGTCGACGTCATAGCAAAGCCGCATGGCTCTCAGCTGTTTCTGAATTTCCCTGGATGTTTTTTCCAGACTGGCCGTGTCCTGTGAAAATCTCTCGATTTGCCTGTACCGTTTTTCCAGTGCGGCAATGGCGTGTGCGCGATTTCTAGGCCACTCGGGGATGCCATCGCCCAGCGGCGGAGGCGACATAACGAGCCGCGGAGGCGACATAATCAGTACGGAAAGGTACGCGCCGACCTCGGCACACAAGCCGGCAGCTGTTTTGACGTCCTGATCGGAGTGGTCGGCTCCCGTCACACTGAGCACGCTTTTGAAGGCCATCTGACTGCTTCTTTTTAGAGTATGTCGTAGCTGTAGGCGCGTTTCGAAGCCGCAAGACTTGCCCCCAGCAAGACGGAGATCGGGGTGGCACTACACCCGTTCGCTATTCAGTCGTCCGGCTTCTCGAGCGAATAGCCAGCAGACCTGACGGTACGAATGACGCTGCCGGGCGAGGCCGTCTTCAGCGCCTTTCTGATCCGGCTGACATGGACGTCGACGGTCCGTGCACCGATGTGGATATTGTCCGGCCAGGCCGCGTCGATCAGCTCGTCTCGGCTGAAGACCTTGCCGGGATTCTCAAGCAAATGCCGCAGCAGGTTGAACTCGATCGGTCCGAGATGGATGTCGTGGCCATTGCCGCGAACTCGGTGGGCATCGAGCTTCATCTCAAGGCTGCCGCAGCAGAGCCAGCTGCCGTTTTCGATCCCGTTTGAACCCGGCTTCGGCAGCGCCAGCTTCGTCCGTAGACAGTCGAGCAGCTTGGCCGGCGCGAAGGGCCGCACAAAGCTCTCGTCAATACCTGCCTTCAAGAGATCGAGGTGCTGGTTCTCGGCGCCGGGCGCGATCAGCGCAATTACGGGCAGGCCGCCGGTCCGGGGCTCCCCCTTGAACCGGGCGCAGATTGTGGAGCCTGTCGCGCTTGCTGGCCCGCAGTCCAGCACTACCGCCTGGAGCTCCCGTTCATCGGCCAATGCAAGTGCTTCCTTCACGCCGCCTGCCGGCTCACTCGTGAAGCCGTCCACCCCCAGAATGTGGCTGAGGAACAGATACAACTCCGCATCTTGCGAACAGATCAGGACCAGTGGCTTCATCGGCGCTACCCCAAGAACCACATCGGCCTCGACAGCCTCGATTGAGAGGGCTGGCCATCGCATGTCCTCAAGGCCTGACATGATCCCCTTGATCGAAAATCGGTTCCATCACGCCCGCGCCACCTCCGGATGAGCCTCAATGGCTGCGGTCGCATCGCCGGCCAGTTTGGTACCGGCCGCGGCGAGTTTCCAGAACGTCTCGAAGCCGAACCGGTGGACGTCGCGCAGGGTCTTCGACAGAACGACCAACCGCCCGGCCGTGAGAAGCACGCGCCCAAAGCCCTCATGGCTCATCTCCATCATCGGCGATGCCATCAGGCCGGAGCGCTCCTCGATCGCAAGCCCGACGGCGGCGTAAAAAATCTCGAGCCTCCACAGCACGTCCGGATCGGGATCGCCGATGATCGGGATCGCACGGCGCTGTTCCCTGGTGATGATGAAGTCGCCCAGCAGCTCGGCGTCCGATTTGCCTTCCCAAGATCCGTGGGAATCATGGGCCCGGACCAGCCGCACGAGGCATTTGACGAACGGGGTGGCAAGGCCCGCCTCGTCTTCGGCGACAGCAGTGCTAACGACGGCGTCAGACATTTCGCCACTCCTCATTTCAGTCCTCGTCCTCGAAGGACGGTTTCCGTACGGCGACACCTGCCTGCGCCAGCACCTTGCGCAGCCAAGGGGGAGGACACGTCCTAAGCATCATCTGCGTGCGCAACAGCACCTCTTGGATGGTTTGGGGGTGCGGCACTTTGATCGGATGAATTTTTGCCGAAACAACCTTGGCTGCCGAAGGTCCGCCGATCGCCAGACAAAACAGCAAATGACAGCCCTTCAGCGCCTCCACCTTCGGGCTGATACGATCGTCGCCCTCAGTTCGGTGCTTCCCGCTCTCGTCGGAAACGTCATCGAAGGCCACGGCCTCGACGAGATTCCACTCCTCGCGCGTCACGTCGTAGACAGCAAAGCGCCTGGCCGACCCGAAATGGGCGTTGAGGTTCTTCATGTCCTGCGTGGCGATCGCCACGCGCAATGCGCCGGCTTGGCGTTCCGGCCTCGGTGCGTGAACCTCGTCAGTGACGAGCGAGAGGCGACGAACGGAGCTCATCTGGCATTTCTCGCGTACGGAGTGGATCAAGCGCCTCAGGCGTCGGCGCGTGCCGGTTGGCTTCAAAAATGTTGGCGACCTCGAAGATCAGGTCGCGGGTCCCCTGGTAGAGGATTGTGAGCTTGTGCTGGCTGCCGAGCCGGTCGAAGATCGGGAAGCCGACCCGCATGAGCGGAATGCCGAGGCGCTGCGCCGCCTGGCGGCCGTGGGAATGGGTGACGAGAAGATCAGCGCCGGCGCCAAGAGCTTCCAAATCGCCGAGATCGCCGATTTGAACCGACTGCGCCGGTACTTTCTCCAAAATTTTCGACATGTCGGTCGTGGTGACCGCCGCCGCGATTTCGGAGCCCATTCCGATGAAGAAGCTCGCGAGTTGGTAGAGTTGGTCTGGTTCAGCAGCGATCGCAATTTTCTTGCCTCCAAAGTGGAAATGTCCGTCGAGCAACGCGTCCTGCAACTGCGCCCGGCGACGGCGCACCCCAGCCGGCGCCGCCGCGCCCGAAACCGCGGACAGCAGCGAGACGAACCGGTCGGCGTCCTTCAATCCAGTCAGCGACCGGAACAGCACGTAAGGCACGCCGGTCAACCTCTGCAGCAGCTCGGCCGGGCGGCGCATATGCTCACCGATGACGATGCATTGCTCGGCCGTGCCAAGCTCACGGATATCCTCGACACTGGTGCCGCCATAGGTGGTCGTGACCCAGCGGTCGGGCACCGTACCATCGAGTGAGCCGGAGACATCCGGCAGAACCACGGGCTTCAGTCCAAAGCTTTCAACCATCTCACGCAAATGCTCGATATCAGCCACAGTGAGGTTCCAGCCAGGCAGGATCACGATCTTCTTCGACTGCCGCGCCTGCTCGCCGGGCCCCGTAATCCTTTCGATCATCGCGGTGACAGCCTTGGCCCAGCCCTCTTCGATCGCGCCGTCGAAATCCGGTGTGTTGGCTAGCACCACCTCCGTACCCGCGAGTTCTTCCGTGCGCTTCAGCCTGATATTGGCGATATCTCCTGCGCAGTCTTCGCCACGGGTTTCCACCAGCGCCGTCGTGCAGACCCCGATCAGCGTTGGCTTTGTGCGGGCCTTGAGGTTGAGGATCGCCTCTTCCAGATGGTCTGCCCCGCCGAGGATCGTCGCCACCTCGTCCATCGCCGTTGTCTGCAAGGGGATGGCTTCCTTGAAATGCCGCACGAAGAGCACGAGGGCGAAGCTGGTGCAGCCTTGGCTGCCGTGGAACAACGGCATCGCGCCGTCGACGCCAAGAAAGGCCAAGGCGGCACCCAGCGGCTGCGATGACTTCAGCGGATTGACCGCCGCCGCTTTGGTCTGGGGAAGGATGCGGACCATCGCTTCCTCAACACTCGCCGAGATCGTCGGCCGTCGTGCCGGCGAATTCCTGGACAGCATGCAAGGTCGCGATCTCGCTTTTCGTGCGCGGCAGTTCCTCCTCACCGCAGGCTGGCAATCCCATGGTGCCGGCTCCCGCACCTGGCGCCAGATCGGGTTATGAATGGCGAGGTCGATCTGGCGTACGAGTTCCACCATGCCGTCATAGCCGGCGTAAGGATGTTGGCGCTCCTGGTTGATATCGAGCCAGGGTGTCTTGGCCTTCAGGGCGATGAACTGCGTGCGCCCGCCCGACAGCATGATATCGGCCTTGTGTTCTGAGAGCATGGCGTAAAGCTCGCGCGGCGCCATCTGCTCGAACATGTGATTGTCGTCCTTGAGGATCTGCTTGATGCGCTCCTTGTCTTCGACGGTCGACTTCTTGACAGAGGTGCCGACGATCTCGATGCCGATCTCCATCAGCGCATGGACGACCGACCAGGACTTCACACCGCCGGTGTTGAGCAGCACGCGCTTGCCTTCGAGCCTCGGCCGGTAGGCCGCGAGCTTCTTCCAAGCGATCGCCTCCTCATCCGCAATCAATGCCTCGGTGCGGCCGAGGATCTCCGGATCGGCACCCTTCTTCACGAGCAGCTGAGAGATCTGTCGGAGCGCTTCCGAGGTGTCGGTGATGCCGTAGAAGGAGCCCTCGAAGAACGGAATATCCCAGCGCTGCTCCATCTTGCGGGCGAGATTGATGAGCGCGGTCGAGCACACCATCATAGCCGCCCGGGCGCGGTGCGCGGAGGCAATGTCGAGGTAACGCGCGTCGCCCGGAATGCAGGCGCGCACCCGGATGCCGAGCCGATCCAGCAGCGGCTTCACCAGCCAAAATTCGCCCGAGAGGTTGAATTCTCCAAGAATGTTGATGTCGTAAGGGCCGGCATCGTCGGGCTCCACCGTGCCGATGACATGCTCGAGCAACGCCTCGCCGGCAAGCTTGTTGCCGAGATTCTTGGAGCCGACGAAACCCGGCGCATTGACCGGCACCACCGGTAGGCCGAACTTTTCCGCAGCGCGCTTGCAGACTGCCTCGATGTCGTCGCCGATCAGCGCCGTCACGCAGGTCGGATAGACGAAGATAGCCGGCGGCCCATACGCTTCCTTGATCTCGCGGATCGCTTTGAAGAGCTTCCGCTCGCCCTGCCCCATCACAACATCGAGTTCGGTGAGGTCGGTCGTGAAGCTCGTGCGCCACAGCGTTGGCCCGGACGAAGCCGCACCGCGGTTGTCCCAGGAATTGCCCTCGCAGGCGAGCGGCGCATGGATGAGGTGTGCAACGTCGGTGATCGGCTGCAGCACGATCTTGGCGCCATCGAAAGCACAGCCGCCGGCCGCCGCCCCGGGGGTCAATGGCTTCGAACAGCCCTTTTTCCGCGCCTTGGCATCCTTGCCGCGGTTCTTCTCGCAGGCAGGCTCGTCGAAGACATCCTGGATTTTGGCTCTGAGCGAGGACATTGCGTCGGTCTCCAAAGTCCCTCGAGAAGACGACCGGCCTCACCGAAGAGCCGGCCGCCACGCTTAGCGGGTGAGGTCATACGAATAGTCCGTCACGCCCGTCTCGCTTGTCTCGCGATCGAGCTTGTCGAAGATCTTGTCGAGGATCGTCGTCAGGACGCGCAACCCGCCTTGGTAGCCCATAAGCGCAAAGCGATGGTGATGGTGGCGGTCGAAGATCGGAAACGTCAGCCGGATCAGCGGCGTGCCGGTGTCGCGCTCCAGATACTTGCCATAGGAGTTGCCGATCAGCAGGTCCACCGGCTCGGTGAAGAGCAGCGAGCGCATCGCCCAGAGGTCCTTGCCCGCCCAGACTTGAGCATCCTTGCCGAAGGGCGATGATGCAAGCAGTTCCTTCAACTCCGCTTCCCATGCCGAGGTGCCGTTGGTGGCGAGGCAATGGGTCGGCTCGCCGCCCGTCTCCATGATGAAGCGGGCCATGGCGTAGACGAAGTCCGGATCACCGTAGATGGCGTATTTCTTACCGTGCAGCCAGGATTGGCTGTCCGCCATGGCATCAACAAGTCGGCCGCGCTCCAGGCGGATTGCCTCGGGGATTTGCTTGCCGGAAATCGCGGAGACCTCCATCAGGAAGTCGTCGGTCGCCTGGACGCCGAGAGGGTAGTGGAACGAGGCCGTCGCCTGCCCGACCACCTCGCAATACTCCAGGGTTTTTCGGGTGTTGTAATGTTGTAGCGAAAGTGTCGCCTCCGCGTTGAGTGCCTTTCTCACGTCTTCGATCTTGGTGCCGCCGTCGTACATGCGGTATTCGCCGTCCGACGGCGTGTCGAACTGGTCAGAGGCGTCTTGGATTAAGGTATAGGACACGCCTATCAGATCGAGCAGGCGCTTGAGTTCCCGGTTGTTGCCAACGCAAAAGCCGTCGAAACCCGGAATGATGTTGATCGCTCCCTCGGCTTCCGTGCGCTCCTCGCCTTTCCAGAAGTGCTCCAAAATGCCCTTGACCGTTACGTCATAGCCGTCGACATGACTACCGACGAAGGCCGGCGTGTGGGCGAAGGGCACGTCGAAGTCGCGCGGGACCGAGCCTTCGTCCTTGGCGTTCTCGATGAAGCTGTGCAGGTCGTCGCCAATGACCTCGGCCATACAAGTGGTCGAGACGGCGATCATCTTCGGGTCGTAGAGTTGGTACGTGTTGGCGAGCCCGTCAACCATGTTCTTCAGGCCACCGAACACTGCCGCGTCCTCGGTCATCGAGGAGGAAACTGCCGAAGCAGGCTCCTTGAAATGGCGCGACAGGTGCGAGCGGTAATAGGCCACGCAGCCCTGGCTGCCGTGGACGAAGGACATGGTTCGCTCGAAGCCTGCGGCCGCGAACACCGCGCCGAGCGGCTGGCAGGCCTTGGCGGGGTTCACGACAAGCGCTTCGCGAGCAAGGTTCTTTTCGCGGTATTCCCACGTCTTGGTGAATTCGCGTTGGTCGGTAACGACCTGGTCCGCGTGCCGACATTCGAAATTCAGCCTCTTCTCGGCGAGCATCTGCCTGTATTCCGGCTCGCGGAACAGGGGAGCGTGGTCGAGAACTTTTTCAGCCGACTGCGGCATGGGCGGTTACCTCTTTCCATCTGGCCCGCATACGGCGGCACCGGGACGTCGAAACGTTTCAGGTCTCCCGCGGACAAAGCGCCACAGGCGTTCAACGGCCTCCCGGCTTCCGGGAGGCCAGGTTTTCATTCGGCTGCGATCGCCGCCGACGGCTCAGCTTTTTTCTTCCAGGGGGCGTCGTAGAGGTTCCAGACTGGGTTGTTGATGGCCAGATCCATGTCGCGGGCGAAGATCGCGAAGCCGTCGTAGCCGTGATACGGGCCGGAATAATCCCAGGAATGCATTTGACGGAACGGTATGCCCATCTTCTGGACCGGGTACTTTTCTTTGATGCCGGAGCCAACGAGATCAGGACGGATCCCCTCGATGAACTTCTCCAGCTCGTAACCAGTCACGTCGTCATAGATCAGCGTGCCCTTCTTCACGTAATGGCCGGTACGCTGATAGTCGTCGTTATGGCCAAATTCATAGCCAGTGCCGACGATCACCATGCCCAGATCCTCATATGCCGTGACGACGTGACGGGGGCGCAGCCCGCCGACATAGAGCATCACCGTCCTGCCTTCGAGGCGCGGCCGGTATTTGGCGATGACGGCATCGACCAGCGGCCGGTATTTGGCGATGACCGCCTCGGCCTTGGCCTCGATTTCCGGCCCGAAATGCTTGGCTATCTTGCGCAGAGAGGCTTCGGTCTGGGAGGGGCCGAAGAAATTATACTCCATCCAGTCGATGCCATACTTTTCCTCCATGTGCCGGCAGATGTAGTTCATCGACCTGTAGCAATGGATGAGATTGAGCTTGGCCTTCGGCGCGCGCTCTATTTCGGCCAGCGTAGCGTCGCCCGACCAGTTGCCGACCACGCGCAGGCCCATCTCCTCGAGCAGGATGCGCGAAGCCCAGGCGTCGCCGCCGATATTGTAGTCGCCGATCACATTGACATCGTACGGGCCGGCCTCGAACTCGATGTCCTTCTTTTCGAAGACCCAGTCGCGGATCGCATCGTTGGCGATGTGGTGGCCGAGGGATTGCGATACGCCGCGGAAGCCCTCGCAGCGCACCGGCACGATCGTTTTTTCGTGCTCCTTGGCCTTGTTGCGGGACACCGCTTCGGTGTCGTCGCCAATCAGGCCGATCGGGCATTCGGATTGCACAGTCATGCCCTTGTTCAGCGGAAACAGTTCCTCGATCTCGTCGATGATCCGTTCCAGCTTCTTGTCGCCACCAAAAACAATGTCCTTCTCCTGGAAATCGGAGGTGAACTGCATCGTGACGAAGGTGTCGATGCCGGTCGTGCCGACGTAATAGTTGCGGCGTTGCGACCAGGAATATTGCCCGCACCCGACCGGACCGTGCGAGATATGGACCATATCCTTGACTGGACCCCACACCACGCCTTTCGAGCCGGCATAGGCGCAGCCGCGAATCGTCATCACTCCGGGGATGGACTTGATGTTCGATTTGACCTCGCATTCGGAAAGGCCCTCGCTTTCCTCGCCAGCCTCGTCGCCGCTCTTTGCGACGCTGAGGTGCTTTTTGCGGCGCTTCGCCGCCTTGTCAGGATATTGCGACAGCACCTCCTCGATAAGCTTCGCATGGAGGGCGCCGTCATTCTCGTATTCCAGGCTCATGGGACCCCTTTCAAGGTTCAGGGTGACGCCTCACCAACGAGGCGCCGTTCTTTGAAAGGCGCGCCAGGTCAAGGCCGCGCCTCGTGTCGGCAGCGGTCGTTACTGTGCGGCCGCCTTCGCCGCTTCCTTGACCTGAAGCTCGGCAAGCATCTGCTCGTCAGTCTTCATGATGCCGAAGTCGAGCAGCATGTCCTCGAGCTCCTCCATGGTGATCGGGGTTGGGATGGTGCCCTGGCCCGAATTGGCATGGATCTTCTCGGCCAGCGCCCGGTATTCCCCGGCCTGCTTGGAGTCCGGCGCATATTGAATGACAGACATCTTCCTGAGTTCGGCGTGCTGGACGATGTTATCGCGCGGCACGAAGTGGATGAGCTTGGAATTGAGCCTGGAAGCCAGCGCTTCGGCGAGGTCGAGCTCGCGATCGGTTTGGCGCTCGTTGCAGATCAGGCCGCCGAGCCGCACGCCGCCCGAATGGGCGTATTTCAGGATGCCCTTGGCGATGTTGTTGGCGGCATAGAGCGCCATCATCTCGCCGGACATGACGATATAGATTTCCTGGGCCTTGTTCTCGCGGATCGGCATCGCGAAACCGCCGCACACCACATCCCCGAGCACGTCGTAGGAGACATAGTCGACATCGTCGTAGGCACCGTTCTCCTCGAGGAAGTTGATCGAGGTGATCACGCCGCGGCCGGCGCAGCCGACACCCGGCTCGGGGCCGCCCGACTCCACGCATTTGATGCCTTTGTAGCCGACCTTGAGCACGTCCGCGAGTTCCAGGTCTTCCACCGAACCTTCCTCTGCCGCGAGGTGCAGGACCGTATCCTGCGCCTTCGCGTTCAGGATCAGGCGGGTGGAGTCGGCTTTGGGGTCGCAGCCGACGATGAGGATTCTCTGCCCGAGGTCGACAAGGGCGGCGAGCGTATTTTGGGAGGTGGTGGACTTGCCGATGCCGCCCTTGCCGTAAAAGGCGATCTGACGCAAACCTGACATGTAGCTTTCCTTCCTTCGTTCCATTCATCGCGGCTGCCGCGACATGAATGCCGGTCGGGCAGCTGTCGCCGCCTCGCACCCAAGGATCTCAAGACTCGTGCCAATTTGGCTGATCGGAACCGAAGAATAATTTCATGGTTGCTTTTCAGGGATTTAGCTTGAGGCCAAAGAAAGGATCGTCGGAATAAGCCGTGTAGCGGACCCGACAATGGCGACACAAAGCGTCGGATCGCGATCCTCAGTCACCGCATTCGTTCGAACGCATCGTTGTGTTGAGGTGGGCGAACAGCATCTCGACCCTCTAGCGTTAATTGCGGGATGCTGCGAACTCTTCTGTTCCGGGGAATGACGTGCTTGGTCTCGCGTGTCCTCATCGACACTGCGCGGAATCTTGCGCGCCACGCTGGCATACCATCGATCCACGGCCATCCCGGGGCCACGGCCGGATAATTCCGCCATATCACCAACCCAAGGGGACTCGGCTCACTTATCGGCGCAGGAGTTCAGTATCGGCGTCATCGCCTTCACATGTTCGTCGATCCGCTCGAGCACTTTCGCTGCGACAACTTCGCGCTCAGGCAGATGCCACCAGTGCTCGTTGACGAGTTCGACCGTCTCGACCACTGCCTTCAGGACTGCCGGCTCCGGAAGCCTTGCACGGTTCGCAAATGCTTTCCATCGCGGTGCTGCTAGCGCCTTGAACGAGCGCTCCCCTCCAAGCGAAAGCGCCATGGCGTCGGCGGGAATATATGGCACGGTCGACAGAACGTCGTAGATTGGTGCAAGCACCGGCTTGTCGCCGTTACCGGGATAAATCAAAGACCAGTTCTTCAGGTGCATGTCGCCATTGCCGGTGATGACCGTCAGCACCAGGCGGCGGACGAATTCGAGAGCCGCCGTAGGCGAGACGGCCACGCCAAGGGCCACGGCTATGTCGTGATAAGCGGCCCCCTCATATTTGCGCGAGGGATAGACACCGAAGACCTGAGCGAAATCCTCGATGTGTATCCTCTCGCCATCGGCGCCGCGATCGAAGCGTTTGACGAGAAGTACCTTGCCCTCCGACAGCGTGTTGAATTCTTCGGGAACGCCCTCAAAATCGGACTTCTCGACCAGTTCGCATTCAGGAACCTCCATGCCGATTGCTGCAGCCAGCGCCAGGTTGGCGAATTCGTTCTCGGAAACGCCCGGAAAGGCCGTCGAAGGGAACTTGGCGATGTACCGGCCCTGCTCGTCGTCTATCGGCAAGGTCAGGCCGACGCCTTTTCCAGTGTTCTTCATGACCGACAGCTTCATCTGCACGCCGGCAAGTGAGAACCGTGCCTTGGGCTTATCCTTTGAAGCATCCTGCGAAACCGCTATCGCGCCGTCACTGGGCAACGCCCGTACGGCTCCCGGCAGATCGGCGCCCAGCGCCGCTAAAAGATCGAAATCATTGCCTGGCCGCACATTGCCTTCGTGGTGCTTTTCCATCGCCTCGCGCAATTTCTCCTCCGGCAGGAGGTTCGCGAAGAAAGCGGGCAAGGCGCCCGCCAGAGGCTTCGGATCTTTCCGCAATCCTCCCGTCGCTGCCCGGAACGACAGGCTGAAAACCGGAAAGCCGCCCGTCGCGCGGTAGGCCTCATCGAAGTTGAATGCATTGAAATCGCCCGGCGTCCTAACGATTGTGCCGACCTTCAGTGCGTTCAAGAGCACGTCCAGCGACGGGATTGTCTTAGCTGCGCGAAAAACTGGAGCCATGATCGTCATCGTCAGGTTGAGGAACAAAGGCGGGTCGATCGTCATCATCATTCGGACGCAATAGAGCCTGGACAGCCGGCACCATGACTTGCGGAACCATCATCATTTCCAGACCGAGTGCGCGAGCGATATTCATGAGCGTCGTCGCACGCGCCGCTGCGGCTCCCTTTTCGATGTCGCGATAGCGGGGACGGGTTATACCCGCCAAATCAGCGACCTGCTCCTGCGTCATGGCAGCGGCCAGCCTCGTCTGCCTGAAAAGCCGACCGATTTCGCGCAGAATTTGCGATTCAGAGTCCGTCATGATACCTATACGATCTATTCCAATGCGCGATGATACGCAAAGGTATCTCATTCCAGCGAGCAAGTCAAAAATCTATGATCTGTTTGCGTATCATATATATAGATAATGATATGCAAACAGATCAATCCTTCATTGAGGATCTCCGAGCCTTTAGCGCGGCACAGCGAATGGCGTTCCTCCAAGAACAGCTGCTACGGCCACCGCCCACCGGGGTTCTACCGAATGGGCCCGGTGCGTACGTTCGCTGCGAAAACGGCCAACTGAAAGAACATTCAGCGAACGGCTATTTTGGCCTCGGCGCCGATGCGCCCGACGGTGGCCCTATAAACGCGAAAGAGAGGAGCGATTTCAGCTGCCGGACGGCCTTCATTAACATGCCGATGATTTCGGAGCGCTGATAGGGCTTTAGTTTCGGACGGCGTCCATCCTTTCGCCCGCGTTCGCGGGCTGCCTGTAACCGGGGCTCCGTGGGCATTCTACAATAATACCCGCTAAGGGAATTCGAAATTGTTTGGATTGAAGCGGTTAGCGCGGATCGGCCTGAAGCGTTCGAGGGGTCGGTCAATTTCGTTCCAGAGATAGTCTCCGGTGAGTGCGATATGAGCCCAAGGAAGCGGTGCGACCTGGGAGAGCAAATCGGCGGGAATATCAATGCCCTGGCTGCGGACATAATCGACAGCGCGGCTGAGATAGACGGCAAAGCGCGTAGGCTATTGGAGGCCCGTTCAGTTCTGGCTGTCGGAAAAGCGCCCGAAGCCGGTTGCGAAGTTCGCCCTTGATCTCCGCCGCCCGGACCTGCACGAGCATATGCGCACCGTGAAGTGACCAGCGCATCTGCTGCTTCTTGACCATACGTTTCCCGACGACTGAGTTCACCGCCGACTCGGCGAGAGTGGTGGCGACGGCGAAGCCCAGCCCGGTAGCGCTTTCCATAGTTAACGCGACTTTCTGACTCAGTAAGACTAGGCGCCCGCCGCCACGTGCGGGCGACGCCGGCATTAACCGGCGGGCAGATGCGCCGAGGGCAACAAGCGCGCCTGACGCAACGCCGCCAGATCAGCCGAGCCGGTGCAGAAGCAGGCGACGGCCAACTGGCGGATGACGATCTCGAAATGCGCGACAACCGCCTCGGTGGATACCCTAGCCGCGCGCAGCACGCCGGCTGCCTGCCCGGCGATGTCCGCGCCCAGGCGGATGGCCTTGGCCACGTCGACGCCGTCGCGGACCCCGCCCGACGCGATCAGCTTCACCCTTGGCAGCGCCCGACGTACCGCCTGCACGCTGGCCGGGGTCGGAATCCCCCAATCGGCGAACGCCATCGCCACTGCACGGTCGGCGGCATCGCGGGCGCGCTCGCCCTCCACCGCGGCCCAACTGGTGCCGCCGGCGCCGGCGACATCAATCACCACCACGCCCGCCTCGACGAGCGCACAGGCCACCGAAGCAGACAGGCCCGACCCCACTTCCTTGGCCACGATCGGCACGCCCACGCTGCGCGCAGCGCGAGCGATCTGCGCCAGGACGCCGCGCCAGTCGCGGTCGCCCTCCGGCTGTACCGCTTCCTGCAGCGGATTGAGATGGACGATGAGTCCATCGGCCTCCAGCGCATCCACCGCCCGGCGCGCGAGGTCCAGGCCGTCG
Source organism: Mesorhizobium sp. M0208 (assembly GCF_040322015.1). Lineage (NCBI taxonomy): Bacteria > Pseudomonadati > Pseudomonadota > Alphaproteobacteria > Hyphomicrobiales > Phyllobacteriaceae > Mesorhizobium > Mesorhizobium sp. M0208. Next base: position 20,446 of record NZ_JAMYSP010000050.1, read on the forward strand.
GCCTCGCGCAGTTGCGCGGCGCCGATATTGGCCAGCAAGGGAATGTCTGGGGCCAGGCGGCGCAGCGCGCGCGTCAGCCCCTGGGAGTTGCGGGATTGCAGGCTCACGCGCTGCGAACCGACGCACATGGCGATCCCCAAGGCTTGCGCTGCCTCGCTCAGATGCCGGTTGATGGCCTCGGCGCGTGGCATGCCGCCGGTCATGGAGCTGATCAGCAGCGGCGCGCGCATAGTCTTGCCCAGCAGCGAGGCGCGCAGGTCGATCTGCGTCAGGTTCAACTCGGGCAATGCGCAGTGTTCGAAACGGATGTACTCCCAGCCGGCGGCGGCCTTGGCCGGCGCCGTTCGCCGATCCAGCACGATGTCCAGGTGGTCGTCCTTGCGCCGGCTCAGGTTGGTGTCGCTCATGCTCGCTCGATCCGTCGCATCGGGCGACGGCGTTGCGTCGGATCGGACCGACGGCAGCGCGCGCACGCCGCCGCCTCCCGCGCGTTCAGGCCGGCGCACGCGGGCTTCCCCCCGCAGCGTCGCTGCGGTAGCGGCTGGTCGAGGTCTGGTAGTACTGCGCGCGGATGGCCGCCATGGCCTCGATCAACGGTCCCCACGGCGCGGGAAAGCGTTCTTCCGCCATCACCCGGTGCAGCATGCGCATATGGCCGGCCAGCTCGTCGTTGAGAAACTCCCCCGCAGGCATAGCCGGATAGCGCTGCAGCAGCAGGATTGCCGCGTTGTCGGCCTCGCCGGCCGACCTGTCCTTGTCGCGTCCATGCAGATCGTTCTGCAGGCGCCCTATCGCGGAGATGAGCCGCAGAACCTGGCGGAACGCCGGACGCGCGCGCAAGGTCGCCATGTCCAGCCCCCACAGCAACGACAGGCAACAGAACACGTTCACGTAGGCGATCGAATCGATGCCGTTGTGCAGGTACTCGGCGTAGGACCAGCGTTCCGCCCCTGCCGCCTGGGCCTGTCCGGCGCGCAGCGCCGCGCAGTAGCACCGGGTATCATCGAGAAGCTGAGCATAGTCGCGACGATCGTAGGCGAGCGCGGCCAGCGAAGCGCGCAGCACAGCGCAGCCTTCGAATCCGGGGAGCGCGCACGGCCCGCCCTGCCCCAGCGCCTGCTCCACCGCGGCGAGCTGCTCCGGCGCGATCAGGCCAAGGTCGTTGCAATCGTCGAGCCAGAACAGCAGCGCCAGTTCGCGATAGAACGCCACGATCAGCGTTTCGTCCTGCGGATCGCGGCCGGTGCGGGCGCTGGTGTTGCGCAGGCTCGGGTGGATGCGCTGCAGGATGTACTGGCCGCCCCTGACCGCTTCCACGGCATGCTCGTGGGCGAACCCGGTCAGGGAACGCCCCCACTCCAGCACCTGCTGCAGCGCGCGTTCGGTCTGGATCATGGCGCCGCTCCTGCTCCCTCGGCCAGGACGCGCCGCCCCCAACGAAGCGCCAGCCACAACCCGGCGAGTTCGGCCACGCGCACCACCCGGGTGGGGCAATACAGTTGCTTGCCGATCCACAGCGGCGTCTGCGGCAATGCATGCGCCGCATGGCGGGCGAGCATCCACTCCAGCGCACGCGCCACCGCCTGCGCGATGCGCCGGCGCCCTGTCGGCTCTTCCCTCCCGTCCATCACGTGCAACGCAAACAGCGCATAGGCGGTTTCCTCGAATGTGGACGCGCGACCGGCGCCCCAGCCGCCGTCGTCGCGCTGCGCCTGCAGCAGCGCCGCCAGCGCGCGCTCGTCGCGCCACTGGGGCTTGCCTTGCGCCAGCGCAGCGACCGCATGCGCGGTGGGATACAGCCACGAAACGTGCCATTTTTCGTTGTCCCATAGACCGTGCGGGTTGCGATTGGCCTCGACGTAGGCGCTGGTGCCGGCGGCGGGCTTTCCCAACATTCGCAACGCATGCAGGGCATGGATGTTGGTCGACACCGAGGCATTGCGCTCGCCGGGGAAGGTGACGAACAGCTCGCCGATTTCGAAATGGCGCAACGAATCGACCGCCGGGTCGCGGCCTGCAAGGCGCAGGACGCACATCGCAACGGCGGTGTCGTCCGCATCGGCCGCGAAGTGCAAGGCCGGGCCCAGACCGCGCACGCCCAGGCGGGCGTCGAGCTGCGCGACGATCATTTGCACCGCCTCGGCGAGCGCGGGATGCGCGAACAGACCGGCCAGATGCAGGGTGTACAGCGACCAGCATGGCTCGAACACATTGATCGGCCAGACGTTGGGAACGACACCTTCGATGCCGCTGCGCGTCGCCCGCGATGCCGCCAGCAGATACGCGTCGGCGCGCCCGACATGCGTCGTGTTCCCCTGTGTCACGGCGTGCGCACGCCACGCGGCGGTGGCCGCCGGACTGATGCCGATGCTGCCGTCGTCATCCGGGCATGCGGTGGTCGGCGACGTCCCCCAGGCTTCCCAGGAGTGCAGCAACGGATGGCCGCTCGGCAACGTCCCCACCGCCCCCAGCTTGACCAGGCACGCTTGCCGCAACGGCAACAGCGCCGGGTGGCGCGGAAACGCCACCCCGCCCAGCAAGGATACGGCCTCGCCGCACAACTGCGGCAGGATCAGCTCCGCGCCGAGCGGCGCGTCTTCCGGCACCGCATGCGCGTAGGGATCGGGCTGGCGCTCGAGGAACCGGGTTGCAGCCTGGACTGCGTCGGCGGCGCCGGGAAGAGGATCGGCACGCTGCAATGCCAGCAACGCCGCCCACGTGGGCGCATGGCGGAACAGCGGGAAGTCCGCACTTCCCCATCCGCCATCGGCCTGTTGCTGCGCGATGAGCCACGCGTACGCGTCCTGCCGACCGGTGGCGTTGCCGTGGAACTGGAGAGCTCGCGCCGTGTCGTAGACGGACGGACCGACGCTGCCGCCCTCGCTCATCTCGCTCAGCAGGTGGCGCAATTCGGAAAGGATCTGTTCGGACAGCGCGTTCACGCGGGATGTTCCTTCTGCAGACGGTTGACGAGAACCAGGATCGGCAGACGCCGCGCACATCGCCGCGGACTCGGGCACAGTGCAGCATGCACCGCTGCCGCCGGCCGATCGCAGTGGCACAGGGGCGACTCCATGTGGACGGGCGTGCTCATGCGCATGGCGCGTGCCTGAACAGATACCCGTTGGCCCGCTGCAGTATCTGCGCCAACCGTTCCGCACGCGGCCCCAGCGGGGCGATGGCTTCCCCGGCGTCGCGCAACAAATCCAGCGCGAACTGGCGCGCTGCCTGCAGCCCCATGATCGACGCGCAGGTCGGCTTCTGCGCCGCCGCGTCCTTGCCGGGGGTCTTGCCCAGCGTCGCGGTATCCGCTGTCGCGTCGAGAATGTCGTCGATCACCTGCAACGCCAGGCCGAAACAGGCGGTGTACCGATCGAGCGCACAGTACAGCGCAGCGTGCGCGGCATCCTCCGCGATGGAGCATAGCGCGCCCATGCGAACGGACGCGCGCACTAGCGCTCCGCTCTTCATCCGGTGCATCGCCACGATCCTGTCCAGGTCGGCGTGCTTTCCGACCAGCGACAGATCCATGGCCTGCCCGCCTGCGGCACCCTCGGCGGACACGGCCTGCGCCAGTTCCGCGCACGAGCGCGATACGGTTGTCGCCCGGCGCATCCAGGCTCGCCAGGGTCAGGAAGGCGTGCGCCTGCAGCGCATCGCCGACCAGGATCGCAGTGGCTTCGCCGAACTTGACGTGCACGGTCGGAAGGCCGCGGCGAAGCACGTCGTCGTCCATCGCGGGCAGGTCGTCGTGGACCAGGGTACAGGCGTGCATCATCTCGATGGCGGCGCCGACGTCGTCGAGCATGTGCGCCGGCGTGTCGGCCAGTGCGCCGGCAGCCAGACAGAGCAAGGCGCGGGTGCGCTTCCCGCCATGCAAGGTGGCGTAGCGCATCGCCGCCATCAGCTCGGTCTCACCGTCGTCTTCGGCGCAGAGAAGACGCGCCAGTACCTGTTCGACCCGCTTTGCGCCGTCCTGCATCCAAATCTCCGGCAGCAGCCTGCCGGATGCGCCGCGCGCCTGCGCGCCCAATCCGCCGAGCGCGGAAACGCCAGTTCGGTCGTCGTGTAGCGTGGAACCGGTCTGCATGTTTTTCATGGTCCTTGTACCTGACACGAGATGGCCACGGCGAGCGCCAAGCCGCAGCGGTGTTGCCGGCGTCGCACCGAACGCGTGCGCTGAGTGCAGCAATGCCGGGCCTCGCCGGCGCCGCTGCCTCGCCACACGGGGCATGCGATGCCAGCTCATGAGAAATCTATGCGGATTGCCATGGACGGATGTGCGGTCGGGTAATAGCGCCGGCCTTTTTCGACGCCGCTCAGCAACCGCGGCCGCACCCCGGCCTTGTGCATGGTCAGCGCCAAGGCGATGCAGAACTGCACCATCTCCAGCCATACCAGGTGGTAGCCGATGCAGACGTGTGGGCCGGTACCGAACTGCAGCATGTCCACCGGCCGGATCGGCTCCGTGCGTTGCAGCCACCGCGCCAGGCGGAACTGATCAGGCGCCTCGTGCAGCAGCGCCGAGGTCGAGAAATGCAGCAGCGGGATGCACAGATGGGTGCCCGCGGGAATGCGCCGTCGGCCGAGTTGCAATTCCTGCAGGGCGCGACGCGGCAGGAGCGTGGTCGCCGGATGCAGGCGCAGCGTCTCGCGGAACAGCGCCTCGGCGACCGGACACTGCGCCAGGTCCGCGTGCCGGGTCGGCACCGCGCCCACGCGTTGCGCCTCCTCGACCAGGGCGTCCCACAGCACAGGCTGCCGCGCCAGCTCGATCACCATCCAGGCCATCGTCGAGGCAGTGGTGTCGTGACCGGCAAGCAGCAGCAAGCGGATATTGGCGACCAGGACGTCATCGGAAAGCGCATCGTCGCTGCGGTCGGAGGCGCTCACCATGTCGTTGATCAACCCGGTGCGCGCGGCATGCGCGCGCGCATCGCGGACGAACTGGCGCAACTGCGCGTCGATCCAGTCGCGGGCGGCGCGGCCTCGCCGCAAGGGCAGTCCGGGCAGGTCGACCGGGGGCGCGACGATCAACTGCAGCAGTTGCCGGTATTTGCGATGCCATCCCGGCAGGTCCTGCGCGGGGATTCCCATGAGGCTGAAGATGAGCTTGAGCATCAGGTCGCCGGTTTCGCGCAGGATGGTTACGTCGCCGCGGTCGCGCCACGCCTGCACCCGTGCCCAGATGACGGGCGCGAACAGGTCGCCGATGCCGGCCTGGGTCAGCCCCTTAGGCAGGAACGCCGCCTTGATCGCATCGCGCGCCTGCCGGTGCGCGCCGCCGTCCTGGGCAACCAACGTTCCGCCAAGCAATTCGGGCGCGATCTCTTCGATCAGCGCCGAGGACACGTCCTTGTGCCGGAGCAGTGCGAACGCATCCGGATGCACACAGGTCATCAGATGTCCGGCAGGGCCGAAATCCAGCCAGAAGTGGCTGCCCAGCGTCCGTTCTGCGCGCTGCAGCAGGCGCGGCAGGTCGCAGACAATGGCGGGAAGATGCCCGACCAGGGGGAAAGCGCCAGGCATGACCGGGATGTCGCATCGCAGCCGGTGCCGACGGTCGAGTGGGTTGAGCAGCATGTCCATCAGCAGCGCGCCGCCGCCGCCGATTCGGTGTCGCCGGCAGGGCGCGCGGCGCAGCTGTTGCCACCGTCGGCGTATGTCGGCACATGCGCCAGCATGCCGCCATCGATGCACACGACCTGGCCAGTGATAAACGCAGCATCGTCGGAGAGCAGGAACGCCACGAGCGCGGCCACGTCCTCGGGGCGGCCGACGCGCTGCAGGAGCTGGTGCCGGCGCAGATGCCGTTGCATGCACTCGTCCAGCTTGGCGAGGAGACGCTCGGTCATGACGAGACCCGGCGCAACGGCGTTGCAGCGGATCTGCGCATGACCGTATTGGGTGGCGAGCGAAGCCGAGAGCATGTTCATCGCCGCCTTCGACGCGGCGTAGGACGTCTGCGCCGTGTCACCGCTGAGCCCCTGGCACGACGACATGTTGACGATCGCGCCACCGCCGCGGGCGATCATCCGTGGGATGGCCTGCCGGCAGCAGAGCAGCGTGCCGCGCAGATTGGTCGCCATGGTCTTGTCCCAGACTGCCAGGTCCAGGTCGAGGATCGCGCGGTCGCGCGGGGTCAGATGCATGGCGCTCGCATTGTTCACCAGCAGGTCGACCCCCCCGAAGTGCCGCTCCGCCGTCTCGAACAGCGCTGCCACCGCCTGCTCATCGGCGATATCCATGGCTATGGGCAGCGCGTGGCCTGCTTCGGCCGCGATCTGCGCGGTGCAGGCGATGGCCGCCGAGCCATCAATGTCGGCCACCACCACTCTGCCGCCCCCGCGCGCGATGGCGAGAGCGCATGCCTTGCCGATGCCGGCGCCGGCGCCGGTCACCACGGCCACCTTGCCTTCAAACCGTCCCATCGTGTCTCCTGAATTGCCTTGGTCTTTCGCAGCATGCCGCTCGGCCTCCGCCGGATAAGGCGCAGGGTCGGCGCTGGCGCGCTCGTCATGGCCAGCGTCGCTTTCAATGACCCGAATGGCGGCGACCGGGCACTGGTTGGCCGCAAGCCGCACGGCGGCGTGCAGCGCCTGCGGGACCGTCGCCACGCACACTTCGGCCACGCCGTCCGGTTCGCGCTGGCGAAAGGTGCCCGGCAGCGTCAGCACGCACTGCCCGGTAGTTCCGCACAGATCCTGATCGACCAGGACGCGCATCTCAGCCCTCCTGCCCATGCAGCCGCACCGGCAGCGCGCGGAACGTCCTAAGGAACGCGGAGGGCTCCCGGGTCGGCTGCTCGGCCAATGCCAGCGTGGGGAAGCGCGCCTGGATCCGCGGCAGGCTCTCGGCCAACTGCACTCGGGCCAGTTGCGCACCCAGGCAGAAGTGGATGCCGTGGCCGAAGGTCAGCATGATCTTCCCGTCGATCGACATGCCAGGACTGGTGCCGTAGAACCGCACGGGATCGAAGCGGTCGGGATCGGCGAAGGCGTCCGGGTCGCGATTGCCGGCCGCGATCAGCACGCGCACGTCCGCGTTCTTCGGGATCACCACGCCGCCCAGTTCGATGTCGCGCTGGGCGATACGCGGAATGGAGCTGAACATGGCGGGCGCGTCGTAGCGCAGGGCTTCTTCGACGAATGCCTTCACCCCCACGGCATCTCCCTTCAGCCAGTGCCGCTGTTCGGGATACGCGAGCATCGCCAGGACCGCATGGCCGATGGCCGCGGCAGTGGTGGCGAAGCCGCCCAGCAGCATGCCCCAGAGCATGCTGATCAATTCCGCATCCGACAGCATCTCGGCATCGTCGTCGTGTGCGCCAACCAGCATTGACACGATGTCGTGGCGGGCATCGGTGCGCTTGCGCTGTATGAGGTCGCCGAAGTAGGCCTGCACCCTGGCGCTGGCCGCGTCCGCCGCGGCGAGCTGGGGATCGCTGGCGTGCGGGCTCAGGCCTTCCAGAATGGCGCTGATGCCGGCGACGAGCCCTAACATGTCGTCCTGGGGCATGCCGAACAGTTCGCCGAAAACCAGCATGGGCAAGGCCAGCGCGAATTCCTGATGCAGGTCCACTGCCTCCCCGCGCTCCAGTGCGGGCGCCATGCCGTCCAGGCGCGCTGCGACAATGCGAGCGATGGTCGGCCTCAGGTTGTCGATCTGGCCGATGGTGAAATCGCGCGAGATCAGCCGGCGCAGACGCGTATGCGTTGGAGGTTCCTTCATCGCTAAAGTGGACGCCAGCAAACTTAGCGACAGGCTGGTCGCCGCACGCGGGAAATAGCGCGCCAGTTCGCCTGGTGCCGGCCCCCGAAAAGCATCTCCCGTGGCCTTGAGCGCCCAGTAGATGTGGGCGTGGCGGCTCAACAGAAAGAGGCCCGACGCCGCGCGATGTACTGGATCGTGCTCGCGCAACCACCGCATGAATGGGTACGGGTCCTGAATGCACGCTGGCGACGCCAGTTCGGCGAAGGCGTCCCGGCATGCTACCGTGGTTTCTTGCACGTCCATCTTGGTCACCTGTTGGCTGGCTGATCTGATCGGCGCGCGGCAGGCGCGCCGGCAACTCGAGAACGTCGCGATTCCTGGTGGCGTCCCCGCATCACCAGAGCACCGGGAACTCCTCGAACCCGCCAGTGATGATCTCCTTGCGCAACTTCAGTTCTTCGGGCGCCACGGCCAGGCGTAGCGCGGGAAAGCGCTGGAAGATCGAACCGAACACCGCCTTGAGTTCCAGCCTGGCCAGCGCCAAGCCGATGCAGTTGTGCGGCCCGTAGGAGAACGCCAGGTGCGGGTTTTCGTCGCGTCCGATGTCGAAGATTTCCGGGTCGTCGAAATGGCGCGCATCGAACGACGTCGCCGGCAGGCCGACAAGCACCTTGCTCTCCGCACGAATATGCACGCCCGCGATGGTCACGTCGGTCCTCGGATAGCGCATGATGCCGTCCCAGCCCGCGCCCGGCGGGTACATGCGCAGGATTTCCTCCACCGCCTTGTCCACCAGGGATGGATCGCCGACCAGGCGTTCGCGCTGTTGCGGATGGCGGAACATGGCCAGCAGGCCGAATTCGATCTGCGCGACGGTGCTCTCGTGCCCCGCCACCAGCATGCCCGCCGCCAGGCCGATCGCCTCTTCCTCGGTCGCCTTGCCCTGGTCGACCGCCGCGAGCAGATCCGTCAGCAGGTTGTCGCCCGGATCCTGGCGCTTGTCCCGCATCTTGCCGCGAATGTAGGCGCGCAGTTCTTCACAGGCCAGGCGCGACGCGCTGCGCGGGCCGCTTTCATGCTGGTGCGTCATCACTTCGTCGGACAGCCCGGCGAAAAAGGCGTGATCCTCGTAGAGCACGCCCATCAGCGCGCTGATGACCATGGCCGGAAGCGGAAAGGAGAGGTGGCGCCGCAGGTCAGCGGGCTGGGGCTGGGCCGCCAGTGTCTCGAACAACTGCGCGGCGATCACCTCGACCTGCTGCGCGAGCAGCTTCACCCTGCGGTTGCTGAAGGCCGGCGCCACGATCGTGCGTAACCGGGCATGCTCGCCCCCCTCGTGCGAGACCAACCACCCCGGCGATCCGAGAATCACCGAATCCGGGGTGAATGTCGCCGGCGGCATTCCCGAGGGCCGGAACGCCGCGTCGGACAGCACCGCCTTGGCTTCATCGTAGCCTGTCACCCACCAGCCTTCGTGCCCGGACGGGAAGCGCACGCGGTGGATCGGACCGTTGGCGCGTAGCGCCAACATCTCGGGCGAGGGCTCGATGTGATCGACGCGCCACATCGGCAGCGTCGGCAAGGGTTGTTCGCACATGATGGCACTTCACTCTCTAAGCGATGGAAGGGCGGAAGGTGACCGGCAAGCGCCGCGGGCGTCGAATGACGTAAGACGGCATGTAGACGACGTCCTCCGCGGCGTAGCCCGACTCGATTTTCAAGATCAGCCAACGTGTAACTGCCTAGGCATACCCCGCGGCAAGATGCAGAACGTTATCCTGCGCCTTCGAGTTCAGGATAAAGCGAGTGTGGCAGGCCTTTGAGCCGGAGCCGGCCATCAAGATTTCCTGCGCAAGGGTTCGACCAAGGCGGCGAGCCTGTTTGGTAGGGGGCGGTTTCGCCGAGCGCCCCTTCCCATAGAATGCTATCCGATGCGGATTTGGCATTTGCTTTTCTTTCTTCGTTCCATCGATCGCGGTGTCATCCACGAAATGAATCGGTCGGGGCTCCCGGCTCGCAACGAGTGGACCTTCAAAACTCGTGCCAATTTGGCCCACCCAGCAGAAGCCGCGCCTTTGCGGACCTTTCGGTCGGGCCTGCGACATTCTTGTCCAGTTTCGAACATAAGAGGGTTGCGAATGGGACACGCTTGGAGAATTCGATCCTCACGGAATCAGGGCGCTTGCCGCAGAGCGCGCGCTCATGGTTGCTGCGACAGGCGCGTGTTCGCGATAGCCGTGCCTCCGCACGCAAGAACACGCTAGCGGCACACGCTACGCAATCGCTGCAGTGCCCGCCGGTGTGAGGTAGTGCATCGGCTCGGCTTCCGGTTCGTCTTTGCCCAGCCGGGGCGGAAGCGACGAATATCCGCACCATACAGCACCCGTTGTTGCGTGTGGTGACGAGGCGGTTATAGCGCGCGCCCGATCTTCTAAGACACGGCCTCCGAGAAAAAGGGGGCGGTCCAAAAGCATCTCTATTTGAAATGGCACGCCGCTTGCTGCTCCTGGTTAGAGCCCATCAAATCACGATGAAAGCGACTTGTGCCATGCCCGATACGCGAAGCTCCAAACCGTGGCCTGAGGAGACGGTGCCCGTTCCCGCTGAACGTCGGGACATCGTCTCCTCCGGAAGTCCGTTCTCGGTGGCCGCTTTGCGCATAGCTGGTCCGATGCCGGCACGCCAACACGGGCCGCTCGCGCAAATGCCGTTTCCCGGTTCTGTTCAGCATGTGAGTGCCCAAGAGCCCCGTCAAAGGGTCACCCAAGCCAAGGCCGGCGGGTCACTGCCACATATCGACAACACGCTGAACCAGTCGAGTGACGCGGGTCTGTCGCGTGAAGTGACATTTCAGGCCCCACATGCTTGCGATATTGGCTACTTCCGGCCGCTATCCCTTTTCCAAACGCACGATCGCGAGTGACCGATCCCGCTTCCGGCGCCATAGCCGTGGAAACCAAGCGGCTCGACGGTGTCCAGCTCGCTCAAATCGATTGCGTGCGGGTGGCCAAGACCAGCCGCCAAGACGTTCCCATACGTCGGGAGGGAAAAAGGAGGTTGCGAGCCGCGAGGTCCTCATTCCGTGCCGGGCATACGAGCCTTTGCTCGGTATTGCGCCAGCCTCTGCCAGAATTCAGCGCCAGTTTTCTTCTTTAGGAGTAACTTGATGACAGTTCAAAAGAAAGTTCCCTTCGTCACCTTTCTCACGCGTGTTCACGATAAGTCAGTCCAGGGGCCAAATCCATATCGCTGGCAAGAAAAGACATCTGACGACTACTTTGCCGGCAAGCGGGTCATCCTGTTCTCGCTGCCTGGCGCTTTCACGCCGACCTGCTCGACCTACCAATTGCCCCAGTTCGAAGAGCTCTATGATGAGTTTGAGAAGGAGGGAATTGACGCGATTTACTGCCTCTCAGTCAACGACGCCTTCGTCATGAATGCGTGGGGGAAGTCCTTGGGCCTGAAGCAGGTCGAGCTCATCCCGGATGGCTCAGGCGAGTTCACACGCAAAATGGGCATGCTGGTCGCCAAGGACAATCTCGGCTTCGGGATGCGCTCCTGGCGCTACGCCGCCCTGATCAACAATGGCGTGGTGGAGCACTGGTTCGAGGAGGAAGGTTTCTCCGACAACTGCGAGGCCGACCCCTATGGCGTCTCGTCCCCGCAAAACGTTCTCGAAACGCTGAAAGCCGCCGCATGACCTAGAATACGTCTCACTGGTGCCATTGCCGGCCCCAAGAGGCTCCTCGACAGGATTATCGCGCTTACCATGCAATCCTCAGCAAGCCTGCTTCAGCGCCAGAAGCAATCCATGGTCGCATCGCCTCAACTCATTGAGTCGATTCGCCTGCTGCAACTGGCGCATACTGAACTGCATCAGTTCGTGGAGCGGGAAATCGAGAAGAACCCGCTCTTGGAATCTGCATCAAGCGATGGCGGGCCTTTTGACGACGTTTCGATTTCGGGAGCGGATCAGCCTGTCGGCCCTGGCGCAAACGCCGTTGAAGGACCGACCGGGGCAGGTTCGCCTGAACGGCTCGGGCAATGGAAATCACTTCGCAACACGACCAACAACCCGCCCGGCAATGGCCCTTCCCTCGACGAGTTTGCCACCCTCGCCGAAACATTGCACGACCATGTCGCTCGTCAGATCGCCCTCACTGCGTTCACACCACAGGAGCGGCTGATCGCTGGCCAGCTTGCCGCCGATCTGGAAGACACTGGCTATCTTCGGGCAAACCTTTTGGAGCTGGCCGAGAGCCTGAATGTCCGTGAGGCTGTTGTGGAACGGGTTCTCGGAACGTTGCAGCAATTTGATCCACCGGGGGTTTTTGCGCGAAATCTCAGAGAATGCCTCGAGATCCAGTTGCGCCAGCGAAATCGGCTCGACCCGGCAATGGCAGCTTTGGTTGCCAATCTTGAAATGCTTGCGCGACGCGATTTTGAGGCACTGAAGCAGCATTGCGGCGTCGATGAAGAAGACCTTCTCGACATGATGCATGAGATTCGGGCGCTCGATCCCAAGCCTGGGAACCGATTCCAATCCGGTGCGTCTGAATCAATCATACCCGACGTCTGGGTCACGCCCTCGCCGCAAGGCGGGTGGCAGATCGAACTTGATCCCGCCGCGCTGCCAAAGCTGCTGATCAACCAAAGCTACTATGCCGAAGTCTCGCGTCAAACTCCCCAAAATTCGAAAGATAAAGCATTTCTCGACGAATGCTTGCAAAACGCGACCTGGCTAATCCGCAGCCTCGATCAGCGCGCCAACACCATTGTTAAGGTTGCGGCTGAAATCGTGCGTCAGCAGGATGCCTTTTTGGAACATGGCGTCGCCCACCTGCGGCCTCTCAATCTCAGAACCGTCGCTGACGCGATCGGCGTGCACGAGTCGACGGTAAGCCGGGTGACCTCGAACAAGTACATGCTTACCCCGCGCGGAGTCTTTGAACTGAAGTATTTTTTCACCGTCGCGATCGCGTCCTGCCAAGGCGGCGATGCGCATTCCGCCGAAGCTGTCCGGCATCGGATCAAAGCGATGATTGCCGCAGAATCTCCCGGCGACGTGCTTTCCGATGAGGACATCGCTGTCCGGCTAAAGGAAACCGGCATCCATGTTGCGCGCCGCACCGTCACAAAATATCGCGAAGCAATGAACATCCCCTCCTCCGTGCAACGCCGCCGGGAAATGCGCTTGTGTTTTTAGATTTGGGTCAAGGCAGCCAACATCACGTTGCATTGCATCAAAGTGGAGACTTCGATCATGACCCAATCCGCAGCAGGCGTTATGGACGCTGTTCTGCACGACCCAGAAAGGCCCGTCCCACCGTCTGGTCCCGCATGGGGTGCGGTCATTTCGCTTTCCTTGGGTACCTTCGGTCTGGTGACGGCAGAGTTTCTTCCGGTCAGCCTGCTCACGCCGCTCGCGCATGATCTCGGTATCACCGAGGGAGCGGCTGGACAGGCGATGACGGCTACCGCTATCGTCGGGGCCATTTCGGCGCCGACGGTGGCCATCATCACAAAGCGCCTGGACCGCAGGATCGTCATGTGGACGATGACACTGCTGCTGATACTGTCGGACGTTCTGGCGGCCGGCGCGTGGTCGCTGGCGGTTCTCCTCACTGCACGCGTTGTGCTCGGCATAGCGCTCGGCGGCTTCTGGTCGATGTCGGCAGCACTGGCGACGCGGCTCGTTCCAAGCCACCTCCTGCCGCGCGCCATGTCGGTCATCCTCACCGGCGTTTCCGTGGCTACCGTTTGCGCAGCTCCAATTGGCGCTTATGTGGGCGATATCTGGGGATGGCGAAGCGCCTTCATGCTCGCCGCAGCCGGCGGCGCCGCTACACTGCTGGTGCAACTCATAACCATTCCGAGGCTGCCTCCGATTGGAGTGGCTAGCGTCCGCAGCCTGCTGGATGTGGCTAAGATTCCGATGGTCAAAGTTGCGCTTTTGGTCGTCCTGTTGGTCGCTTCCGGCCACTTCGCCGGAATCACCTATATTCGCGCCTTCCTCGAGAAGATTCCCGCGCTGGATGTCGAAACGATCTCGCTTGTGTTGCTTGCTTTCGGCATCGGCGGATTCTTCGGCAATTTGGCCGGCGGGCTTCTGGCCGAGTACAGTCTCAAGGCAGTCGCGGCCCTTGCACCGCTGCTCATAGCGATAGCCGCTGTTTCGCTGCTGACGGCGGGAGCATCGGCCTTGGCCTCGGCGATTGCGGTTGCCGCGTGGGGCTTTGCCTTCGGCGCGGTGCCGGTAGGATTGCAGACGTGGATGGTGCGGCGGGCCGTCCCCGAGCACGCCGAAAGCGCCGGTGTGCTGATGGTCGTAGCGTTCCAAGTGGCAATCGCAGCCGGCGCGATTTTCGGCGGACTATTGGTGGACAATGCCGGGATTACCAGTGCCATTGCCTACAGTGCTGTTGCCACGTTCCTCGCCGCCCTGACAGTGTTCCTGCTCGGCCCGAAGCGCGAAACCTAGACCGCCTGACAGAAGAGGCCTCAGCAGCGCAGCGGGACGAGAGATGCAGTCGCATGCACGGCGCGGCGCCATCCTCCGCATGATTACGTATCGACCAGCGCCAGCGCCTCGCCGGCTTCACCTCCGGGCGGATGGCGACCTTCGCCGCCAGACACGCGAACCTCGCCGGCACCGGTTTCTATTTGGCGACGATGAGCGCTGCCATCGCGATGGAACCCTTGCTGGCGGTCATATCCTTCACGACAAGCCGGCATTCTGCGCGAGCGACAGCTACGCGCCGGCCATGCCCGTCAGAACGCCGGTGTAGATGCCGCACGATAGCGCAGCCAGGTCGCGAAATGCCAGTGGTGTCAACGGCGGCCGGATTATCGTCGACCGCGCGCGAAGCCCGAGCCCGAAGCGGGTGCTAAACAGCACCAACCAGGTAGATGGCATCATCAGGGACGCGACATAGACCACCAGTGAATGGCCCGTAGATCAGCTCGGGATAGACTAGCCCGAGCACCGGCACGCCGCGCACCCGTTCGGCGCTGGGCACAATGATCGAATCGCGAGTCTTCAGCCAAATTGGATGCCTCTGACCTTGCCCCTCTGATCTAATCCGGTTTGAAGTTCGTTCTGGCCCATCGAGAGGACCAGGACATGAAACGTAGCCGCTTC
>NZ_JAMYSP010000051.1:0-31618 GCF_040322015.1 Mesorhizobium sp. M0208
GGCTGGAAATCGACGTAGACATTGCCGGACGAGTGTTGACGCTGGCGGAGAGATTCCCGCTATACCCCACCTAACCGGTGGGGCAAATGTTCCTCCAGCTGTTATCCCTGCCAGTGCCAATGGTAAGTGGCACAGGATCAGCGTGCAGAGAGCGCGGGACACTCGGACATGCTCCCTGCAGCGCAGCAAGCTGCCCTAAACAAGGCCAACTCAGAGCGGACTACAATATGACTCCGTACGTACTTACCGTATCTTGCAAGTCAACGCGTGGTATTGTAGCTGCGATCTCGACTTTTCTTTCAGATCAAGGCTGCAATATCGTTGATAGCTCGCAGTTCGACGACCTAGACACCGGAAAATTCTTCATGCGAGTGGGCTTCATCTCGGAAGAACGTGTACTGGCCCCGCAATTGAAGGAGAGCTTCCAGCCGATCGCGGACAAATTTGAAATGAAGTCGGAGCTGTTTGACGGCGAAAGCCGGATGAAGGTCCTGCTGATGGTGTCTCGCTTCGGCCATTGCCTGAACGATCTGCTTTACCGATGGAAGATCGGGGCTCTGCCAATCGATGTCGTGGGGGTCGTCTCCAACCACTTCGATTACCAGAAGGTGGTCGTCAATCACGACATACCCTTCCATCACATAAAGGTAACCAGAGAAAACAAGCCGCAGGCAGAGGCTCAACTCATCGAAGTTGTCGAACAGACCGCAACCGAGTTGATCGTGCTTGCCCGCTACATGCAGGTTCTGTCGGATGCTCTTTGCAAGCGGATGTCTGGCCAGATCATCAACATCCACCATTCCTTCCTGCCGAGCTTCAAGGGTGCCAACCCATATAGACAGGCTTACGAGCGCGGGGTGAAGCTGATCGGCGCCACGGCGCATTACGTCACAGCCGATCTCGACGAGGGGCCGATTATCGAGCAAGACACAGTTCGCGTCACACATGCACAAAGCCCAGAAGATTACGTCTCGCTGGGCCGCGATGTGGAGAGCCAGGTGCTGGCGCGCGCTGTCCATGCGCATATTCATCACCGCTCTTTCATCAACGGCAATCGCACCGTCGTCTTCCCGGCAAGCCCCGGCAGCTTTGCGTCAGAACGGATGGGGTAGCCCTTTTGCCCTATGGTCGACGGTAAGTCGGTAGCGGCGTGCCGATAATGCGGCGGAAGATTTCTTCGGGGGAATGGCATGAAGGTTGTGGTGCTTGGGGCCGGCGTTGTCGGAACGGCGGTCGCCTACTATCTGGCCGCCGATGGCCATGAGGTTACCGGCATCGAGCGCCATCCGGCGCCTGCGCGCGGCACCAGCCAGTCCAATGCCGGCCTGGTGTCGCCGGGCGACGCCACCGCCTGGGCCTCACCGGCGGCGCTGAAGACATTCCTGCGCGGGCTCTACAACCATGATCTCGGCATCAAGGTGCGGCTGCGCTTCGATCCTTATTTCATTGCCTGGAGCCTGCGCTTCCTGCGCCAATGTACCAAAGAGCGCCTGCGCGCCAACAGCCAGGTCAAGCTGCGCCTGGCCCTCTATTCCCGCGACTGCATCAACGCCATCTCCGCCGACACCGGAATTCACTATGACGAGCGCAAGAAGGGCATCCTTTACTTCTTCCGCACGCAGCATAGTCTCGACACCGGCACCGACAATTACCGCTATCTGGCCGAGCATGGCCTGCCGATCGAGATCGTCGGCCGCGAGCGGCTGGTCGAGCTTGAACCGGGTCTTGCCGGCGTGAAGGAAAAGATCGCCGGCGGCGTCTATTCGCCGATCGACCAGACCGGCGATTCCCGGCAGTTCGTGGAAAAACTCGCGGCCTATTCAGCCGAAAAGCTCGGCGTGAACTTTCTCTACGCAACGACGGTCGAGGGCCTCGCCATCGAGGGCGACCGGGTGAGTGCGGTGATGACTTCGGCTGGACCGGTCACCGGGGATGCCGTGGTCATCTCGATGGGCCCGGAAAGCGGCCTGCTCGGCCGCCGCTACGGCATCGACCTGCCTGTCTATCCGGTGAAGGGTTATACCGCGACTATTCCGCTGGAAGACGAGAGCAAGGGGCCAACCATGGGCGGTGTCGACGAAGACCAGCTGATCGCCTATTCCAGGCTGGGCAACCGCCTGCGCCTCGCCTCGACCGCCGAATTTACCGGCTTCGACCGCACGTTCCAGCCGCGCGACTTCGTCCCCATGTTCAGGACCGGCAAGGAGCTGTTCCCAGGCGCCTTCGATGAGAAGAAAGCCGAACTCTGGGCCGGGCTGCGGCCGATGATGCCGAACTCAGTGCCGGTCATCGGCCTGGCGCGTTACAAAAACCTCTATCTCGACACCGGCCACGGCCATGTCGGCTGGACCATGGCCTGCGGCTCGGGAAAATTCCTCGCCGACCTAGTCGCCGGCCGCGACCCGGATATCGATCCGCGAGGGTTAGTCTACAGGAACTGAGGTGCGGGCAACTATCCGGACCGCCAGTCGCCATTGGGGCGAAGAGGTCGAGACTGCCCTTTCCGCGACCCAGAGCGAACTCGGTCATGCGGTCAATCACAAGCCGAAGGGTGCGCCGCGCCGCGCAAGGCTTTGGCGCGCATCTCGAACGCATCGAGGAAGTCCTCAAGCGGAAATCCGAATCGACTGCGCGGAGCTGGGGAACAGATTGAACAATCTGATGACTTTCTTTGTGAAGGAGCCCACATGCGAGCCAGCATCATCGATGGAAAGCCTATGCCGATCGTCTTGCCGCACGGATAACTGCCGCTCTGCCAGCGTTCATGGAAAAGGCTGGGCGCCCGCCGGGCTTGGCGGTCGTGCTTGTTGGCAGCGATCCGGCAAGCGAAATTTACGTCCGCAGCAAGGGTCGAAAGACACGCGAACTGGGTATGGCCAGCTTCCAACACATCCTACCGGAGGAGACGCGCCAGGACAAAATCTTGCAGCTGATCGAAGAATTGAATGCGGACGATGCAGTAGACGGCATCCTCGTACAGTTGCCTCTTCCGGCTCACATTGATGAACTAAGTGTCATCCGTGCGATCGATCCGACAAGGATGTCGATGGTCTTCACCCCGAAAGCGCAGGTCGTCTGGCCGCCGGGCGACCAGGCTATACCCTGTACGCCGCTCGGGTGCCTCATGCTTCTGCGGGATCAGTTGGGCGACCTGACGGGACTTGCAAACCGATGGGACAGCTATTGTTAGGAGCGAACTGCACTGTAACAATGGCGCATTCTCGAACGCGGAGCTTGGCTGACAAGGTGCGACAGGCCGATATCGTAGTGGCGGCAGCGGGACAAGCCGAAATGATCAAGGGAGACTGGATCAGGCCGGGAGCAACGGTGATCGATGTAGGAACTACGAGAGCGGTTTTGGACGGCAAGAAGCGGCTTGTTGGTGATGTGGACTTCGCAGCCGCTTTCGAAAGGGCGAGAGCCATTACACCAGTGCCCGGAGGCGTTGGACCGATGACGATCATGACGCTAATGCACAACACGATACTCGCGGCACACTGCCGCGAAGGGTTTCCGCATTTACAGTTCTGGTAGGTAAAAATCGTGAGAGAGCGACCCATATCCGAAGACACAACGCATCGCACTATCGTCCACAAAGGTGCCCCTCCAAGCAGTTGTTGCCCGCTTCGCTGCCGGCTGATGGTCCACGAATCCCACCGGCTCTCCAGATGAAAGCGGGGCGCGCCTGCGCGAACGCGGTCCATCCAGAGCTGGCAATGCTGCTTTGGCGCAATGGTTTCAGAAGCGGACCGAGGACGGTCGCGGCGGCAGGCGCAAGACCATGATGATCGTGGCCGATGCGCATTACTGCATCATGGAAGCCTGCCGGGAGCGAAAGATGCTCTCGCGCAAGAGATGCTCTCGCTTACTTGCATGCGGTGGGCTCTGAGCCCCGAGGGGTAGCGGAGTGACCTCCCAACGCAAACGAGGCTAGGAATTGGATCCAAAAAGGCCGTTGACAGACCATCCCCAAACAAGTGCCAAGAAACAACCGTCGTCAGTCGACGTCCGTGTTGCCGTGTTCAGCCGTATCCGGTTGAAGACGTCCCAGTTCGGAATCCGACAAACAGAGGAGCGCGTGTACCGCCGTTGCGGCGCGAAGTATATGGTTTTGTTCCTCTTGCTCTCACGACATCGGCGGCACGCCGATTGCAAGGACACGATGGAGGATGCGTTACGACCCACAGAGGCCTCCCGGTGTCCGGCCGAGGAGGTCTAAATGAACTTGCTCGAAGTCCTCCGCAAGAAGGAGGGAGTACCTCATGCGAATAGCTGTTGTGTGGAACGATGATCATACAGGCGTGATCAACCGGTTCGGCCAGCCTTGTCGGCAGGAATTCGGCCGCGAGACGGTCAAAAGCATGGCGGCGGTACTGCAAGAGGGTGGCCACGAGACGCTGGTGTGCCAAGGCGACAAAGGACTGCTTGCTACGCTTGAGCAGTTCATGCCACCGAGGCCCAATGCCCGCCCCTCGGGTATCGTTTTCAACATGTCGTACGGAATTCAGGGCGAGTGCCGTCTCACCCACGTACCGGCTATGCTCGAGATGGCAGGCGTCCCGTACACCGGATCCGGCCCGCTCGGGCATGGGCTGACGCTCGACAAGGTTATCACCAAAAGGCTCATTTGCGCTCTCGGTGTGCCGACGCCGAACTTTCGCGTGATGCGTCGGGGCACAGAGAGTACCGGCAGCCTGCGATTCCCGATGGTAGTGAAGCCGCGTCACGAGTCCGACAGTTGCGGAGTGCAGCTCGTACATGAGCCCGCTCAGTTGAGGCAGGCCGTAGATGTGATCGTCACGCAGTATGCGCAGGAGGCGCTTGTGGAAGAATACATCGAGGGGCGAGAAATCACTATCGCGCTGCTGGGAAACAGAGAACTCGAGGTGTTGCCTCTGGTGGAGCAGGATTTCGGTGACCACAAGGCGCGTCTTCTGACACGGGGCGCGGTTGCGGCGACGAAGCGTATCTGCCCGGTGAAAATCGGGAGCAAGCTTGCGACCAGGCTGCGGGATATTTCGATTGCGACCTTCCGTGCCTGTCACTGTCGGGATTACGCGCGTGTCGATCTCCGGATCGACCGCTCCGGCCAGCCCTTTGTCCTTGAGATCAACTCCATGCCGGGGCTCGGCATGCGCGGCCCTTATGTCCTGGCCGCGACGACCGCCGGCTACAGCTTTTCAAGTTTGGTCAACCGCATCCTCGATATCGCTTATACGCGGTCTTTCGACATCCACTAGGCAAACTTGGGCCGGCAGGGGCGCTTCCGAGAGGACGGCTGCCGCCATCAGGGCCGCTTGCCCCGCTGCCGCATGATCGAGATCGACGTGGCAGGCAGCCGGTGCGTGTGGAACCCCGATGTCGACACGGAGGCGCGCGGTTAGGATCGGCTACCTCCGAGATGTTCGCGCCCGCTCGGGCTTTCCACCTCTGCCGATGGCCCGAAATCAGCTCGATCCGCCGATAGTCGCAGACCTCTCTCTGGCTTCGAACCTGCTCAAGTCTGACTGCATTCGACATCGCAATACTCCCGTCTCAACATCGACAAGAGTATCCGTCACTCCGAGATGATACGAGTGGGTATTGATGAGAACATCAGTATTTTTGCCACTGGAAGAAAGAGTTGGCTGTTCAGCGACACTGTGGGCGGAGCCAGGGCCAGTGCCGTCGTCTACAGCCTCATGCTGACATGCCGAGCTTGCGGCATCGAGCCCTTGGCCTATTTGCGCCACGTCCTCACGGAATTGCCGCAGCGCGCGGACAATGCCGACATCACCGATCTGTTGCCATTCAACTTCGCCAAACCCGCCCCTGCTTGATCCGATGCAACTGGCCGACAGCGACCCCGGTCAAACGGGCCGCGTCAACGCGCATGGAAATGAGCGCTTACTTATCGCATGCATGGAACCGCACATGAAACGCACCTACTCCCAGATCGATTTGGATGAACGCCGCAAGATCGAGCGCTGGCGCCATGCTGGCGTCAGTGTCGATGCGATTGCTGAGAAACTCGGTCGCCATCGCTCGACGATTTTCCGCGAGATCGCGCGGAATAAGTTTGAGGATCGGGAGATGCCGGATCTGACAGGCTATTTCTGTGTGGCGGCCAACCATCTGGCCAAGGAACGTCGCAGCCGTTATCGTAAACTGGTTCGGCATCCGAATCTTCGCGCATCAATCATCGAGCGTATCAAGCATGGCTGGTCACCGGAGCAGATCGCCGGTCGATTGGCTTATGAACGCAGCAGCGTTCGCGTCTGCCACGAGACGATCTATCGCTTTGCTTATTCGCCCTATGGCCAGGAGATAAAGCTGTGGCGCTATCTTCCCGAGAGCCGCGCCCGACGCCGGCCGAGGCACGTAAGGCGGCGTCATGGCCGTCGATTTAGCCCGGAATTGAGCATTTTGCATCGTCCGGACATCGTCCGCGACAGAAAGCAGCTCGGTGGGGGATGCGATCTGATCCAGTTCCGCAAGAAATTCGGCAAAGCGAACGTCACTTCGCTGGTCGAACGGGTTAGCCGCTTCACGGTCTTCCTGCGCAACAACGACCGACAGTCCCGCGCGATCATGGATGGCTTGATTGACGTGCTTGGTCCACTTCCCCATTCGGCCCGCCGATCGATCACCTTCGACCGCGGCACCGAGTTCACAGACTGGCCCTACCTTCAGGCCGGTCTCGGCGTTCAGACATGGTTCTGCGATCCGCAGGCGCCGTGGCAGAAAGGCACGGTGGAAAACGCCAACCGCCGCGCTCGCAAATGGCTTCCGCGAGACATCGATCCGTTGTCGATAGAGCATCGAGACCTGCACCAGGTGTGCGCCCATCTCAACTCGACGCCCCACAAATGCCTCGGCTTCAGAACACCGGCCGAAGTCTTCCGTCAGAAGATACTGTTGGCCAATCGGTGAACGCGCTAACCTGACTCGCTGCTTGTCGCACTTCAGCTGGAACTCACAGGCGCAGTGGGTTCTATCAAACACCATTGGGAGGAAGCAGCCCATAAGTGGGCTGCAGTGTTTCTCGGCTCGATCTGCCTCATTCGAGTGCTTTCTCTGCGATGCGGTTTTGCTCTGCCATGGAATCCGTCTCGACGATTTTGCAGAGGAGCGAATTGAGTACCTAGGGGGCAGGATGAGTTTTCGATCGGGCTGCTGATTCGCGCTGATCTCGCGAGCCGCTGCGGTCGACGAGCTCGATCCTGACCCTACTTGATCAACTCAGCCCTGAGACTCGACCATGTTGCCAGTGCTGTCTCGACTCTCTGATGCAATCCATCGACAAGCGCCCGTTCCTGCTGTCTGGGCGAAGTGTAGACTTCAAGTTCGTGCGGGAAGCAGTAAGCAGTGGCGAAAGAGTTTGTCTTCACCTTTACGAGCGCGGCGTCGATGGAGTCCATTTCGCCGGCAAGTTGTGCCAGCTTGGATGCGGATACGCTCATTTTGCCGACATGAGCCTGATCCGCCGTGCGTGGGCGCCGTTTCCTGAGTTCGTTCATCGCTTTGTGGAGCCGATCGATATCCTTCAATACCGCCGATTGCAGAGCGACCCGTTCCGCGTTCGCCCCTTCCCTCCCAGCGGCGCGGGGATCAATGGCCAAGGTCAAAGGCCGCTCGTAAGTCCTTCCGTCAACATTGAGGCGCACCATGTATCTGCCGGGAGTGACCAGTACGCCGCGAGCGAAACCGCCATAATAATAAGCTCCCGGCACCTGCTCTGGGTCGCTGGTGCGGAAGTCCCAATAAACCCTGTTCATCCCTACTTCGGTGGGGATCTTGTCCGAACGGACGGTGTCCGTGACATATTGGGGAGCCTGTTGCTCTTTGCTTGCTTCGATGCTCGAGAGGCGGCGGATCAGCGCGCCATGCACATCCAGAATGTCGAGAGTGACCTCTCCCTGGGGTCTTTTTGTCAGCACATAGTCAATCGCGGCTCCCGGGGGCGGGTTCTTGCCAACGGCGTCGGTTGAACCGCCAAATGTCTGGGTGCCTATCATGTAAGCGGTCTTGGGCGTTAAGAGCATGGCTTCGCGCGCTCCCGCTCCGGCAGTGATCTGGCGCAGCGGCGTTACATTGTCGAGAATCCAAAAACCGCGGCCGTGGGTTGCGACCACCAAATCATCATTTTTTACCATGATGTCGTAAATCGGAGTGGCGGGAAGATTCAATTGCAGCGGCTGCCAGTGAACTCCGTCGTCGAGCGAAACGAAGACCCCACGCTCAGTTGCGGCATAAAGTAACCCTTGACGTGCCGGATCCTCCCGCACCGCATGCACAACGGCATCTTCGGGCAAATCGCCCGCAATGGAGACCCACGTCCTTCCGCCGTCAGCGGTTTTGAAGCCTGAAGGCTTCCAATCGTCAAGTCTGTGACTGTCGATCGCAACATACGCGGCCTCGGCATTGAACCGTGACGGCTCGATCATCGACACGAAGGACCAAGGAGCCACCCCGCCCGGCGTGACGTCGGTCCAATGGGTGCCGCCATCACGCGTCATATTGATCAGCCCGTCGTCCGAGCCAACCCAGAGCAGCCCCTTTCTGAGCGGGGACTCGGCAAGCGAGACAATAGCATCATAGCTGCCCCAAATTGCCTTCCACTGCTGTTTGCTCTTGTCATTCCGCGTGAGGTCGGGGCTGATCGCGGTCCAGTTGTTGCCCTGATCGGACGATTTCCACACCATCTCAGATGCGGCGTACAGCACGTCCGGATCATGCGGTGAGAGCATCAGAGGGGAACTCCACCAGTTGAATCGGTGCGCGAGTTCGGCGCCCACTCCCCAGGGGTCGGGAGCAGTCGAAGCGCTGACGTTCTGCCACTGTTCCTTCTGCTTGTCATAGCGGCCGATCATCTCGGCAGTCGTCGAAAAGATAATCATCGGATTACGCGGATCCGGTATGACGAACCCAGCTTCTCCGCCGCCCGCCGGATACCAGGAGCGAGGCCCGATTGCCCCTTCGCTGGAGTAGGAGGCGATTGCTATGTTCCCAAAGTCCTGCTGCGCGCCGTAGACCCAATAGGGAAAACGATTGTCGGCTGCGACATGATAGAATTGGGCGAGCGGCTGATTGTCATATGTCGACCAGGTCTGTCCTTCGTCGATTGAGACGCTGGCACCAACGTCACAGCCGCTGATGATCCGACGCGGGTCGGCTGGGTCGATCCATAGATAATGATGATCATAACCAGGAAATGGTGCAGGGGCGAAACTCTTGCCGCCATCCGTCGAACGCAGCACCGCAGTATTGACAATATAAATGGTGTCCGCGAAGCGGGGATCGGCAAAAACCTTTCCGTAGTACAAGGGCCTGTTCCGAATTCGCGAGTCGTCGCTAGTCCGGGCCCAGTGCTCACCACCATCGTCTGATCGGTAGAGCCCTCCCCTGTCGGGCTCTCCGATTGGCGGGCTACCGAACAGCTTATCCGACCAATCGGCCTCGATCAGCGCGTAGACACGACGCGAGTCCGCGCCAGAGACCGAAACCCCGATCCGTCCTAACGGCCCATTAGGAAGACCGTTGCCTTTAAGTTCAACCCACGTTCTGCCTCCGTCCTGCGAGCGGAACAAGCCGCTCCCAGGGCCTGACGAGGTATCGCCCCACGGACGCATGCTGACCTGCCACAGGGAGGCATAGACAACGTCGGGATTGTCCGGATCATAAGTGACATCTGCAGCGCCGGTGTTTTCGTCGCGATAGAGAACCTTTTTCCAGCTCTTGCCGCCATCGGTGCTTCTGAACACACCTCTTTCTGAATTAGGGCCGAACGGGTGCCCGATCGCAGCCACGAGCACGATATCCGCATTTCGGGGATCCACGACCAGCTCGCCAATCTGGCCGGTGTCGGACAAGCCGATATGGGTCCAGCTTTTTCCGCCATCGATCGACTTATAGACTCCTCGCCCATTGGTGATGTCGTTACGCAAAGCCCCCTCGCCGGTGCCGACGTAGATTACCTGATGATTGGACGGCGCGACAGCAATCGCCCCGATTGAACTGTCGGGCACCTGATCGAAGATTGGCGTCCAATGTCCTCCATTGTCTTGCGTCTTCCAGACACCGCCCGCCGCCGCGCCGAAGTAAAAGAGACCAGGCTCACCGGGTACGCCGGTCACCGCAGTCACCCGTCCCCCACGAAAGGGACCGATGTGTCGCCAGCGCAGCGCTTTGAACAGGGCAGGATCAATCCATCCGGATTTTTCCGCTCGAGCCGCTCGGAATGTTTTCATCAAAATGTACCTCGTTACCGATTCAGATCACCAGCCGCGCCACTGCTCCGGAAGAATTGTATCCCATCGCCGGGGCAGCCGATCTCGCGCGTCCGCGCTGCAACCCATTTCGACTCCCAGTGCGCCTCCAGCTGGGAAAGCGTATGAGTCAAAGCGGACGCCCTTGGCTAGGCATTGTAAACTTAGCGACGCTCTGCACAGAGCCGTCGCTAAGTTTTGCAGTGCCCCGGAAGTCTTGCCCGTGGCCGACACGGTTGCACAATCTCGAGCCTAAAAGAGCTAGCGGCGGCGCTTTGCCGCACGTCGGCGGAGCCAAACGGGTGCGGCCACCGTCGCTGCGACTACGAGCGCGACCGCAATGTAAAGCATCTCGGTGGTGCCGTCGCCCCCATCCGGGGCCACGCCGAAAATCCGCTCGATAAAATCCATGTCTGTCTGCTTCCAGGGAGTGCTGAATTAGCGTGTCTACAGTACCGAACCGTGTGGCCCCGCAACGGGAGTGAGCTGAGGGCTGCCCGCCATATCTTGCCGTCCCGGAAATTCCGCGGATGGAGCGCGCACGTGGCAGGCCACAACCCGCCCGTCCGCCATCGGCACCAAAGGCGGCACCTCGATGCGGCAACGTTCGACAGCGAGCAGGCAGCGCGGGTGGAACGCGCACCCAGCCGGCGGATTGATCGGGCTCGGCACCTCGCCCTCGACGGGCGCCTCCAGCCGAACCCGCGTCGGATCCGGCACCGGAGCCGCCGCGATCAACGCCTCGGTGTAGGGATGGACCGGTTTGGCGAACAGCGCCTCGCTCGGGGCGAGCTCCACGATCCGCCCCAAGTACATGACCGCAACGCGATGCGCGATATGCTCCACGACGCCAAGATCATGCGAGATGAAGACGAAGGCGATGCCCATCTGCTGTTGCAGATCCAGAAGCAGATTCAGAATCTGCGCCTGCACGGAGACGTCAAGGGCTGACACCGCCTCGTCGGCGATGATAAGAGAGGGGTTGAGCGACAAAGCGCGCGCAATGCCGAGCCTCTGGCGCTGACCGCCTGACAATTCGGACGGCAGCCTGTGCATCATTTCGGGCGACATTCCGACTTTTCGGAGAAGGTCCGCGGCAAGTGCCTGACGCTGCCTTCGGCTGAGACGTTCAAAGTTCTCGACAGGCTCCGTAATAATTTGCCCGGCAGTAAGGCGCGGGTTCAGCGACGAGTAAGGATCCTGAAAGACCATCTGCATCCGACGGCGCCACGCGCGAAGGGCGTCCTTCTTGAGGCCCGCAATGTCGGTCCCGTCGATCACTACGCGCCCGCTAGTCGGCTGCACGAGCCGCATCAACAGCCGCGCGACGGTGGACTTGCCGCAACCGGATTCGCCGACGATGCAAAGCGTCTCGCCCGCCTCGACGATGAAGGATACATCCTCTAACGCCCGGATCACCGGAATGCTTTTTTTGAAGATTCCCGAGCCAAGCGGATAATGCTTGGTCAGATTCTCCACTTTCAGCAAAGGACCGGTCATGCGCCCATCACCTCTTCGGCGCGCCAGCAAGCTGCGGCGTGGCTCGACCCGACATCACGCAGCATGGGTGTCTTCTCTCGGCAAATATCGATCGCGAACGGGCAGCGAGGCGCAAAGCTGCAGCCGACAATCGGCTCGCGAAGACTTGGCACGATCCCGGGAATTTCTGGAAGGCGGCGCTGGCGGCCGCGCCGCGGATCAGGCAACGATCGCATCAGGCCCTGAGTGTAGGGATGCGCGGGACCCGTGAAGATATCCGTCACGGACGCCTGCTCGACGATCCGGCCGGCATACATCACGATCACGCGCTGGCATGTCTCGGCGACGACGCCCAGGTCATGGGTGATGAACATGACGGCCGTTCCCGTGCGCTCTTTCAGATCGACGATGAGCCGCAGGATCTGCGCCTGGATAGTAACGTCAAGCGCAGTCGTCGGCTCATCGGCGATCAACAGTTCCGGTGAGCAGGCCAGCGCCATCGCGATCATCGCGCGCTGGCGCATGCCGCCCGACAGTTCGTGAGGGTAGTTGCTGACGCGCCGCTCGGGGTCGGCGATGCGGACGAGGCGCAGCATCTCTTCGGCCCTGGCCAGTGCAGCCGAGCGGGAGGCGCCCGTGTGGATTTCCACCGCCTCGGCGATCTGCCGTCCGACCGTGTGAACCGGGCTGAGACTCGTCATGGGATCCTGGAAGATCATGGCGATCTTGTTGCCGCGGATCCTTCGCATCTCCCGATCGGACAGATCCAGCAGGTTGCGCCCATGAAAGCGGACCGTGCCACCGACGATCTCGGCGGTCAGTTTCGGCAGCAGACGCAGGATCGAGAGGGCGGTGACGCTCTTGCCGCATCCGGATTCGCCGACCACGCCGAGCGTCTCACCCTTCTTCACCTGGAAGCTGATGCCGCCCAGGGCGCGGGTAACGCTGTCCTGGCCAAAGAAATGTGTCTCGAGATCCCGGACATCGAGGAGCACGTCATTCTCGATGGCTCTATCCTCCATGAAGTTCTGCATCAGCATCTCAGCGCCTCCGCTTCGCGCGGGGGTCGAAGAGGTCGCGCAGGCCATCGCCGAGGAGATTGACCGCAAGGACCGTGACCGCAAGGCAGATGCCGGGGGCGAAGACCGTCAAGGGCGCGATCGCGAGATAGAGGCGCGAGCCTGAAATCATGTTGCCCCAGCTCGGGATCTCGGGCGGCACGCCCACGCCGAGGAAGCTCAGCCCCGCCTCGGTCAGGATCGCGCTGGCGCAGACAATGGCGCTCTGCACCATCAGGGCCGGAATGGTGCTTGGCAGGATATGCCTCCACAGGATCTTCGGCAGCCGCGCCCCGCCGCAGACCGCGGCCTCGACATAGGGGCGCTCGCGCACACCCAGGACCACCGCGCGAACCAGCCGCGTGACGGCGGGCGTCTCGGGGATCGCGATGGCGACGATGAGGATTCCGATGCCTGGCCCCGTCAGGGAGATGAGCGCAATGGCCAGCAGGAAGGTCGGGATCGACATCAGCGCGTCCATGATTCGCATGATGACATTGTCGAATGCGCGGACATAGCCGGCGACGACACCGATCAGGAGCCCGGCACAGGCCGCCAACAGCGCCGAGATCAGGCCCACCAGAAGCGAGATGCGCGCCCCGAAGATGGTTCGGGCAAACACGTCCCGGCCCAGATTGTCTGTCCCGAACCAGTGTTCATCGGAAGGGGGCTGCAGTCGGAAAAAGGGATCCATGTCTACTGGATCGCGTGCAAAGAGAGGGGCAGAAATCGCTAGAACAATCAGAAGGGTCAAGAGACCGGCGCCGATCAAGACAACCGGATACCGGCGTGCAAGATGAGCGAGGCCGACGATCCGGAACCGGTCCGGTTGCCCAGTGCTCGTTAAGGAATTCGTGAACAATATGTCAGTACCTAATTCGAGGATCGACCAGCGTGTAGGCGAGGTCGACTGCAAGATTGATGAGAACGTAGATGCCCGAGATGAGGATGAGCATACCTTGAATGATTGGGTAGTCGCGATTATTGATCGCGTCGACAACAAGCCGCCCTATCCCAGGAATGTTAAACACTGTTTCAGTCAGCACGACACCGCTAATCAAATAAGCGAAGCTGAGGCCGATAACCGTGAGGATTGGTGCTGCAGAATTCTTCAGGGCATGGTGAAACAGCATAGCATACGGGGACGCGCCCTTGGCCGCGGCCGTACGCATGTAATCCTCCGACAGCACCTCGAGCATACTTGCCCGCGTGATCCGAGCAATGAAAGCAATATAAGCCAAACTTAACGCGATCGTTGGCGAGATTAAGTGAGCAAGCCAGGGGCCTATGCCATCGTTGATTGATGCGTAGCCTTGAACCGGCAACCATCGCGTCTGAATAGCAAAGAAGTAAATAAGGCAATAGCTCACCACGAACACCGGAACAGAGTAACTAAGGGCCGAAAACGCGATCAGGACGCGGTCGAGGATGCCTCCGGCTCGCCAAGCCGTGAGGATTCCAAACGTCACTCCAACGGTTACCGAAACGAACAGTGTCAAGAGCGAGAGTGAAAGGGTCGGCTGCAGTCTTTGCCGGATGAGCTGGAGAACAGGACGCCCGGCAAAAACCGACATGCCTAAATCGCCATTCAGCAGGTTCCCCGCCCATTGCCGGAACTGCACCGGTAGTGGCGCATTGAGACCTAGTTGCTCCCGTATATCCGCAACAGTTTGGTCCGTGGCTGACGGTCCAGCGATGATGTTTGCGGGATCACCCGGCGCCAACCTGACAAGTAGGAAGATGAACACCCCGACCATCGCCATAACGACGATGGCCGAGATCATTCTGCGAAAGATGTAGGTAATCAAAACTCAGTCCTTTCGCATATTCCACATCAGCAAACGTCCTGCCTGCACGCCGATAAGGCCAGTGAGGTCCTTTCGGTATGCCGAAAGCACGGGAACTTGCCCCAAGTAAGCCGAACTCGCATAGTCCCAAAAAATCTGCTGCATTTCGCGGGCCAGAGCGCGGTGCGCTTCGATTCCTGTGACGTCCGCCCATTTAGCTCGAAGAACCTCATATTGGTCATCCTGAGGCCAGCCAACCCAGCCCTGTTCGCCATTCATTGCCATGAATGCAGCAGAGTTGGGACTAGTTAGTGAGAAGTCGGGAAGGTTGCTGATAAAAATGCTCCAGCCACCGTTTTCAACCGAGTCTTTCCTAGCCCTCCTGGCAACAAGGCCAGCCCAATCGCTAGATGCTAGTTCGACGTTCAATCCAATCTTACGAAGTTCCGATGCCAAGAATAGCGATGCATTATGGGCCTCAGGCCAGTCGGCTGGGTCGAGAATAACAACTTTCTCGCCAGCATAGCCAGCCTCTTGTAGTAGTTGTTTGGCCTTTTCCGGGTCGCCGCCCTTCCGGAACCAGTTGGTGTTTGCGTCGTTGGAAAATGGCGTATCGATTCCAAACAATGATGTCACATTGCGATTGCCCTTTAGAAATGGATTAATGACACTCAGGAACGCATCTTGATTAATAAGATGCAGCACCGCCTGCCGGGCCTTCACGTTGTCGAATGGCTTCTGAAGACAATTCATACGCAAGAAATAGTCGAAACCCGACTTGTATAGATTTTCGAGCACAAGGTTCGGGTCACTTTCGATGACAGGGAAAAGATCGGCGGGAAGGGGGTCAACGAGGACATCGACTTCGCCGGCTTGCAGCGCCGCCATGGCCGTTTGCGGATCGGGGAGCTTAGCCCAAACTACGCGGCGAACCCTAGCGATTTTGGCACCAGCCAGTCCGTCGGGAGCATCGTCGCGCGGGACGTAGCCATCATGCTTGTCAAAAGTGATGCTCGCCCCGGGTGCATAGAGTTCCTCATTAAATTTAAATGGTCCCGAACCAATATGTGTGGTTACCGCATCCGTAGGCGGGCGACGAGCATCTTGTTCACGCATGATGAAAAGCGGGTAAACGGCAACCTGCGCAAGTTGATCAATCAGCACGCTGAGCGGTTTCTTTAATGTGATTACGAAGGACTTTTCATCGAGCTTTGAGACATCCTTCGTGCGCTCATTCACGAGTTGCCCACCGGGCGTTTGGAACCAACGGCGTATCGAAGCAACACAATCTGCAGCCGTCACCGGGGTGCCATCGTGCCAGCTTAGCCGATCACGAAGGGAGAAGGTATAGGTCTTCTTGTCGTCGGACGCACTCCAACTATCCAACATTTGCGGCTGCGGAACAAGCTTTGAATCGAGTCCGAATAACATGTCGTAAACACCAAACGCGTAGTCGACAGTATTCGCGTCGGTCGTTGTGTACGGGTCGAGAATTGTGGGCAGACTTCTTGCCCACCTCACCGTATCTCCTCCGGCATCGGCTTGAGCTCGAAGCATTGAAGGAAACGACAAGGTCGCTCCCACGGCTACTAGGCCCGTATTGACAAGTGTCCGCCGAGTTATATTCATCTCCTCAGTTCCCCTTTGTAGCTAATTTCTCAAAGATCTGAAGCAGCAAGTCAATCTCCGAGTCATGATCTCCCACTTTGGCCGGCTTTTTATAAGACAACTACAAGATGTGCCGGACCACTCTATTCTGCCATCCGAACCTCAGAAACTCACCGATGGAAAGCCATATCACAATTGCTATTCAATTCTTTGTGTAAGAGGCTTCGATCCGTGGCTAGCTAAGGTCGTCCGGTTTCAATCTAAAGCCATATCTTCCGCTAAGCGACAAATAGCTCAGAACTATTGCAGGCATAGATGGCGTCTATTCATGTGCCTCTCCTTCGCGCCAATCGCGACGGAGAGACCCTAATCTATGCCGTTCCAGCTGCGACTAAGCCATGAAAAACGATGCCGAAACGCGCCAGCTCGGCATAGTTCGCGATCGGCATAAACGGCCAAAATGAACAATGGCCTGCTGCCGGTTTTTCGGACACCAGGTTAAGCTAACATAGCTTTCTCCTCGACAGGGCTCATATAGCCCAACGTCGAGTGCCGTCGCCGAGGGTTGTAGAAGCGCTCGATGTAATCGAACACGTCGGCCCTTGCGTCATCCCTCATCCTGTAGACCTTGCGAGAAGATGCTCTCCATCGCAGCAATGTCCCATACGTTGCCCGACCGGCTCATCGAGCAGGAGATGCCGTGATCGGCCATCAGCCGCTGGAACTGCTCGCTCGTATATTGGGCGGCCTTGGTCGCTGTGGTGCAGCAGGCTGGGGTCAGAACAAGATGGGGTGGTTGCCGCCCATCTCAGACGGCATCGAATGTGCCAATAGTGGGTGACCCCACCAGCAGAGAGGACGGCAACCGCGATGAAGGATACGATGATCGGCGTGGATCTGGCAAAAGCAGTTTTCCAGATCCATGGAGCGTGGCTGACAGGACATGCACAGTTTCGCAGGAAATTGTCGCGTCGGCAGTTCCGGAACCTCATGGCCGGTCACCCGCCGGTGATCGTGGTCATGGAGGCCTGTGGCAGCGCCCAGTACTGGGCGCGGGAGTTGGAAGGGTTGGCCATGAGGTGAAGCTTGTCGCCCCACAGTATGTTCGGCCTTTCGTGAAGAGGCAGAAGGAATGATGCGGCGGATGCTGAGGCGATTGTGATTGCAGCGCAGCGGCCGGAGATGCGTTTCGTCGAGCCGAGGTCGGAGGCTCAACAGGCCAGAGCTGGAGACCGGTAACTTCTCCGGGGTTACGCGGCGCACAGTAAGGGCGGTTTGGGCTTGAATAGTGAGGTCACGCTCGGCTCTGGTGCTCGAAATCGTGCCCGCAGTCGGTCGCGAAGCTCACTATTCATCTCGGCTGTCCGAACCCTGCATCAGCATGTGGGCACCGCGGAGAGACCAGCGCATCTGCTGCTTCTTGACCATGCGTTTGGCGATCACGGAATTGACTGCCGACTCGGCAAGGGTCGTGGCCACGCGAAGTCCGGCTTGGTAGCGCTTTCCGTAATTTACGATCGCACTGCGGTTCGAACGGACGTAGGTGAGGAGCTGAGACCCGAGGCTGTGGAGGCGCGACATCGAGAGCTCGCCTTCTCCTTGCCAGACATGCAAGCTTGCCAAGAGCTGCTCCAGGTCGTGGGTCGCGCGGTCCACGCGCCCGTGCCACAGGCGCCACTTCACAGCTCTGATGTCCCTGCCGATGGTCGGAAGTGTTTCAGCAAGACCAGACTGGGATCGGATTACGTGATCAGCGATCTGCTGCATGGGTTGGATCTTCATGGCGATGTGGAACCAGTCGATGATATGGGTCGCCGGTTTCGGCATGGCGCGCGGAAGCCGCTTCAGGATTTCGGCGCCGTCCGAGATCACGGTGACGTCCCCAAAGACGCAATACCCCTCTTCCCGAAGAGCGTGGACGCTCGATCGCGTATCGCAGGTTGGTCAGTGTTGGCGGTGACAAAGTAGCGACCGCCGACTTCTCCCCGACCTCCGCGACCGCATCTGGCCACGACGAGCTCGAAGTTTCGCGCTGAATTGGGATCGGCGCTGCGAACGTGCGCCGTATCGATGCTGATGACGAACTCTTTGCGTCGATCGCCAGGAAGCTGCATTTCGAGCTGATGTCGTTCCTTCATCTGCATTCTCGCGCGCCAGGTTTCCTCAGTGATCTGGTCGTCGAGCCGCTCGCCGACTTTGATGGTCCGCTTTCGCACGGTTGCATGCGTCGGTCGGTTCGATGGGCAGGAATTCGGCGAGCACGCTGGCGGCCTGCCGGTACGGCATCATGCTTCCCAGTCGCGCCGTCAGTTCCATCAGCTCGGACGTTGCCCGATCCGGACAGATTTCCTTCAGCGGCGCGAACGCGGCTACCATTCCTGTGACAGTCCTGGCACAGCATTCATCGTGGATTTGGCACCTCAATTGTTTCGAAAACCGTCCGGATTCGGCGCATCGTATAGTCTTTGACCGGCCGAAATTTGTGGCACTCGGGGCAGACCCGGCGAAAAAGGGCATAGGTCTCCGCCTCGTGGTTCACGACCGCGCTCTGCAGGGCCGTCATGATTTTCTTGCCCCCGTCGATCGACAGGCCGATATCACCGTCGAGCAAGCGTTCGTCGCTTTTCTCAATCCGAACTTGTTGGCGACAGACATCCCCAAGCGCGCTTTTCCCCTTGATCGAGATCGTCCACTCCATCGCGTCACTTTCTCCGCAACAAAAGCGATGGTGATGGACCAGCGGGTGCTAACAATTCGTGGCCAACCCCGGAGAAGTTACCGGCCTCCGCGAGTGGATCACCGTCGACGACGGTGCAGCCGAAGGCGATCGCCCACCCCACCGACAGCCGGCTCGACCTCAAGGCAATCCAGATCCTGGTGCGTCAGGCCAAGCGGTACGGCATCATGCTCAGGCAGAGCCCACATGCGGCTGGCCAAGGCAGCGGCGGTGCGGGCGGGCCGCTATGCGCATGCCCGGCAGTTCCGCCGGATGCGTCGCGAACTCAAGCGCCTTCGCACCAATCTCGGCCGGGTGTTCCGCGACGTCGGCCGCAAGATCGCCGGCAATGCCGAACTCGAGACCAGATTTGCCCGGTTGCTCGGGCTCGTCGAGCGGCTCTTGACGCAGAAGCCGAAGGACAGCAACAAGATCTACTCCCTGCACGCGCCCGAGGCGGTCTGCATCGCGAAGGGCAAAGCCCGCAACCTTACGAATTCGGCTGCAAGGTCGGGATCGCGGCAACCAACCGCGAGGGCCTCGTGCTGGCGGCCAAGGCGTTCGAGGGCAATCCGTATGATGGCCACACGCTTGCAGCAACGGTCGATCAGGCCGTGGAGGTCGGCGGCGTCGATCCGGACCGCATCTACGTACAAGGGCTATCGCGGCCACGACTATGTCGCCTCGGGATCGGGGATGATCGCCGGCCGCAAGCGTGGCCTGATGGCCACCATGTCTCGGGAACTGAAACGGCGATCGGCCATCGAGGCCACCATCGGTCACAACATGAAGACCGACGGCCGGCTGGACCGCAACTTTCCTCCTCGGCCATGCTGGCGATGTGATCAATGCCCTGCTCGTCGCCGCAGGCCAAAATCTGCGCCTGATCCTCACGGTTCTCGCTGTTTGGCTTGCCCGGTGCCTGCAAGCACTCCAGCCGAAAACGGCGAAATCGGATGCTTCCACCCGTCTTCACGCGTTCGGAATATCAACGCCTTAGCCGTTATTCAGGCCGACTACTTAAAAAGGCTTCAGCCGCGACTGCAAGCTTATGAGTCAGAATGCAACTGTGACCCTGCAGCGATACCAATGACTGCATGGAACCGCACATGAAACGCACCTTGCGGCAGTTGGCCGGGCAGCCGCCCGTCGCTACCCCTGACCGGCTCGGGAAGACACTCGACCAGCTTGGCCTCCATTGGGATGTCGAGGCGCTGGCCGCGCTTTGTGAACACATCGACGACCTGGCGCGATCGGAGCGGCCGGCGCCGTTCGCCGCCGCGGCGATCGCCGCTCGCGTCGTCGCTATGAGGCCTGACTACGAGCTGTTGGCCTTGGTGGCCAGCTGACCTGGTGCTGGCGCAAAGCCTGCGCTGGCCGCGGCCGCTGCCGCTCATCAGGGCGGCGGTCTGCGTCGCGCTGGTTCATGCGGCGGCCGATGCCTGTCGGTTGGCCGGCGAGCTCTCGCGCCCGCCGAGAAGCTCCTCGCCGTCGCGCCAAAACTGCGCGCCAAGGGTGCCGGCGACGTTGTTGCTGCTGAATGAAGACGCCGTCTCCGGATCGCTGACGACGAAGAATCTGTCGCGCTTTGCATCTCATGCGGGGTTTTCAGATAGCGATCAGGATGACGGTTCAGAGCCCGACATCTAAAAGCAGACCCAATCCGACCTTGAGGTTTGCAGCCCAATATCGCCTTTATCCGCCTTGCGCCAGGCGACCTTGGGTCCGTTAAACGAGCGCGCTTAGCTGTCGATTGCGAGATCCGACCAACAGTCCAACGCCTCATCAACAGGCAAAGGAGCCAATTGCCGGGGCTGGCCAAAGGCCAACCGATAGGTAGCCGAAGACTTTTTCAGATTCCCGTAGCGCTCTACCTCCCGACTAAACGGACGGATCGGG
Source organism: Mesorhizobium sp. M0208 (assembly GCF_040322015.1). NCBI lineage: Bacteria > Pseudomonadati > Pseudomonadota > Alphaproteobacteria > Hyphomicrobiales > Phyllobacteriaceae > Mesorhizobium > Mesorhizobium sp. M0208. Next base: position 20,795 of record NZ_JAMYSP010000051.1, read on the forward strand.
ACCATGCGCTCGATTTTAGCGTGGCCAGGGTAGACCCAGTAGGGCACGATATCGCCAGCACGTCCTGCCGCATCACGGCTCGGATCATAACTTCGACCGCCAATTGATCCCGGCGATCGATGCTGAGATTTTGTAGTGGCCCCGATCGTTATGGCACTTGGCGTCATCCAGGTTCGCATGTCGTCAAGAAGTCGCCTCAGCCGGCCGCTTCCTGTCATGTTCAGCCGTATCCGATTGCAGAGGTCTTTGTCTGAGACACGACACACTTAGGCGCGAGTATTACGCAGCCCGGCGCGAAAAGCAGGCTTCCTCTTTGTTTTAACACCATCGTCGGTGGCACGCGGATTGCATGTGACTGTGAAGGCGCGGAGTCTACAACTAAATCCGACTGATGAACTGACGCAGCGAAACATAAAAGGAGTAGCCTCATGCGGGTAGCCGTCGTTTGGAACCACGATCGTACGGGCGTGATCAATCGGTTCGGTCAGCCCCGTCCAGAGGAACCAGAGGAACTTGGCCGCGAGACATTCGATGACGTGGTGGCGGCACTGCAAGAGGGGGGCCACGAGACGCTGCTGTGCGAAGGCGATAAAGGTCTGCTCGCTACGCTCGAGCGGTTCATGCCACCCGATCCGCAGGCCCGCCCCTCGGGAATGGTTTTCAACATGGCGTACGGAATTCAGGGCGAATGCTCTTGTGCCCACGTTCCGGCCATGCTCGAGATGGCGGGCGTTCCTTACACCGGACCGACCCCGCTCGGGCATGGGCTGGCGGACGATAAGGTCATCACCAAGAGGCTCTTACGCGATAGCGGCGTGCCGACGCCAAACTTTCGGGTCATGCGTCGCGGCACCGAGAGTACCGACGACCTACGCTTCCCAGTAATAGTGAAACCGCGTCACGAAGATTACAGCTTCGGATTACAGCTCGTACATGAGCCCGCTCAGTTAGGTGAGGCTGTGGAAGCGATCGTCACGCAATATGCGCAGGATGCGCTTGTGGAAGAATACATCGAGGGTCGTGAAATCTGCGTTGCTCTGCTTGGAAACGAAGAGCTCGAGGTGTTTCCCCCGGTAGAGATCGACCTCGGCGAAACTGGCCTTTTTACTTGGGAAAAGAAGAGGAACCTCGCGGCGGCGAAGCAGCCGATGATTTGGCCGGCACAAATCGCGAGCAGCCTTGCGACTTTGCTGCAGGATATTTCGGTTGCGTCCTTCCGTGCCTGCCAGTGCCGGGACTATGCCCGCCTCGACCTCCGGATCGATCGCTCCGGCCGGCCGTTCGTCCTGGAGATGAACTCGCCGGGGCTCAGTATGTACTCTACTTTTGCTAAAGCCGCGATGACGGCCGGACACAGCTACTCGAGCTTGATCAATCGAATCCTCCATGTCGGCCAGATGCGCTACTTCGGAATTGGCATCCCCCGGCCATGTTGGACATCTTGAAATTGTCTGAATGGCGGGGTGGGTGTGAATGCCCAGGAGACAAACCAGGCGCCCTCTTGGGCAATCTGGGGGGCCAAAACCTGAGCTGGAACCTCCTGCGCAGTTTTTGCATCATCGCTGAAGAGAGGAGCATCACCGGCGCCGCGAAACGTCTTCGAATGAGCCTGCGATCCGTCAGCCTTGCGCTGCAAAAACTCGAAGATCAACTCGACTGCAAGCTCGTCTTCCATGACCCTCGCCATTTTGCGCCAACATTGCGCGGCGAACAGATTTACCAGGAATGTTCCGAGATGTCCCGGTGCGTTGACCGAATCGGCATCCTCTCTCTCGACCGGAGCGATGACGAATTCGCAGAGCTGAAACTCAGCATGGATACCCGGCTACAGTCCACGCTTGTAGACGAAACACTCCGGCTCTATCACCAGAGATACCCATTTGTCACATGGCGCATTGACATCAAGACGTCGCTCGAAATCGTGCGACAGATCTCGATGGACAAGGCTGGCATCGGCATCTGTCTTTTGACAAAAAAAATGCCGACGCTGCGATGCCGCCACTTATTTCGAGAGGATTTTGGCATATTTTGTGGTGCCGAACACCCTCTATTCGGAGTTCAGGAGGTAGATGTCCGCAGGCTTCAACAAGAGCCCTTCATCGCCTTCGATTGCGCCACTGATGGGAGCGGATTCGAGCCGATGATCTTTCTACGAGAAGGCCTTGGTCTCGGACGTCGGGTTAGCGGATGGAGCCGCGATCTCAACGAGGTGCGCCGCATGCTGATATCGGGTTTGGGCATAGGCCTATTGCCCGTTCTCACCGCCCACGATGACGTGGCCCAGGGGCGACTGTGGCCGTTGCGGCTGTTCGATGAGCCGCTCGGCGCGGATGTCTACCTCATCTCTTCCAACTTGAGCTCGCTGACCCCTCCGGAACAAAAATTTGCCGATCTGATTGATGAGCTTCTGGGCCTTTATCCCGAGATGACCTGAAGGTGTGGCACCCAGCATTGCATCATCGAGCGCCCCATCAACGTCGTATGACCTTCATCGCGGCGGCTAGGTCTTCTTGCGGAAGGCCCGGTGGATTTGAAGACGGTCCGCCCGATCTCGTTCAGGCGGCCCGGGTGGCCCCGCGCAAGCTCCGTCAGATCCGCCACAATATCTTCTGCGAAGAATGCGCCCTCGGCGATCGGTTGCGCCAGATCGCCCGCCAGAACAGCCCCTGCGCGCCCGTCGACGAACACTCGCGCCCCAGTGATCGCAGCCGTATCACTTTCGCGCATGTCGGGCTTAAATGCGCCTATGAGATCGAGGTGCGATGCCTCCCGCAGCCAGGCGCCCGCCGCATCGGCCGGATATCCCGCTGCGGCGGCCGCATGACGCGAACGCTGCTTTACGAAGCCACGCAGACACTGGTGACGCGCGTGACGAAATGGTCGTGGCTGAGGGCGTGGGCGATGATTGTTGCCAGGCGGCGCGGCCGACAGAAGGCCATTGTCGCATTGGCTCGCCGGCTGGCGGTGATCATGCATCGCATGTGGCGCGACGGCACAGAGTTTCGTTGGACGCGACAAGACATCATGCCGAAGGCCGCCTTATCGTGCGCCCGACCATTGCAGCCTGCCGGCGCGAGCAGGGGCCCGTCAAGGGCAAGTCGCGGCGCGCTGACCTTCGGCCCCCTTGACCGGCCCTACTGCGCGCGCCGGCCGAACCGAAACCAGGTCGGGAGGGTCGAACAATGAGATGAAACATGATCGCAGAGCGAGCGTGACAAGGATCACCCCATAAGGTTCCACCAGCCGGTGGAAAGAGCGTCCTTCGCGGGACGATGGATGAGGTGAGTTCGCGAGGGTTGCAGTACCGGTCGCATCACAACGATCAGGACGCGTTCGAGATTGTTCCGCCTCATTCTTCTGATCCCCATCAAGGCGACGGCCGAGCGCCGATCCCGCAGTGAAGCAAGACCCCGCGAAAAACCTCAAATCCCGGTGAAGCCGAAAGCTTGAGAAGCGCTTGACTTCAACACGCCGAATAGAGAAGCAAACCCCGGACGCGCAGTGTAAGGCGAGCCACCTCACCGGCAGAAGCGGACATACGATCTTACCCTTTGTAGGGAGCCGGACAAACCTGTGAGCCTACCTGTCGGACGCGACAGTCAACCTCTTGATCACAGGTCGTTTTTGGTTGGCATACTTGTTGCTGGCGGAGGATTACATCATTCGCACATCAACGGAGCCGCCTATGTCCACGCAAACGATTTCATTCGAAAGCTATTCGCTGGCGACCGTAGAAGGCACGAGTAATCCCAACCTTGTGGCGGTGTATGACCTTCAACTGGCAGTGAGGACGGCCATATGACGACCTTAGGGGTTCATTCAGAAGTTGGCCGGCTACGCGAAGTCCTTGTTCATCGACCAGACCTTAGCCTCCGCCGGCTTACACCGAAGAACTGCAAGGGCTTCCTCTTCGAGGATGTGATTTGGGTCGAGCGTGCGCAACAGGAGCACGATGCCTTCGTGGAAAAATTTCGTGAGCGCGGTGTCGTCGTTCGTTCTTTGGGCGAACTGCTGTCGGAAACTATGGCGTTACCCGACGCCCGCGGCTGGCTCCTAAATCGACGCGTCTGTCCTTCAGTCGTCGGCCTGGATTTCGCCAATGAGTTGCGGAGCTGGCTTGACGAGATGCCGCCAAGTCAACTCGCGGCCTTGCTCATTGGCGGGATCGCGCGTGAGGATCTTGAGTTTGAGCCGCGCGGACTAACTGGGCGAACACTAAAGCCCGAGGATTTCGTTCTACCTCCTTTACCGAACCAGCTTTTTATGCGTGACAGTTCATGCTGGATCTATGCCGGGGTCTCGATCAATCCCCTGTACTGGCGCGCTAGACGGCCTGAGGCAGAGAACGTTGAGGCGGTCTATCGCTTCCATCCTCGATTTCGCGACGCCAGCTTCACACGCCTGTTGCCTGATCGAACCAACGGTGCGCTCAGTCTTGAGGGGGGGGATGTGATGCCAATTGGTGACGGTGTTGTTCTAATCGGTATGGGTGAGAGGACCACGCCGCAGGCCGTCGAGGCATTGGCGCGCGCCTTGTTTAAGGTCGACGAAATCACTCGCGTTATTGCGGCTCTGATGCCCCGGCATCGTAGCTTCATGCATCTCGACACCATCTTCACCTTCTGCGACCGCGACCTAGTGACGATTTACCCACCCGTGGTCGAGGGGCTGCGAACGTTCACTCTCCGCCCGGGCAATTCTGAGGATATGGTCGATGTCACTGAAGAGGATGAACCCTTCTTGTCTGTGGTGGCCGAGGCCCTAGGACTTAAGGCTCTCCGCATAGTGCCTACCGGCGGCGATCACTATGAGGCGGAGCGAGAGCAATGGGCTGACGCAAATAACGTAATTGCGGTCGAGCCAGGCGTTGTCGTTACCTACGACCGCAACGTCAATACGAATTCATTGCTGAGTCGCGCCGGCGTTGAAGTGATAGCGGTCGAGGGCGCAGAACTCAGTCGTGGACGAGGTGGCGGCCGTTGCATGACTTGCCCGCTAGCACGCGATCCCAGCTAGCTAGAGGGGCTTACTCGCAAAGACGATCCACTTCCCAAGTCACCAACCGCACGGTGGAAGGTGAACTTTTAATATATTGGCCAAGCGGGCCCCGGAAAAAATTGTTGCTCGCACCTGTTCTACCCCGGATGGCAGCCAATAAAGTTAGGAAAAGTTGAAAACTCTGACGATAAAGAGAACCTATCGGACACTGCCTATTCCGCGTTTAAATCAAAAGCAGAGCGTGTCGCGATATCGAATCAGGAGTGGAACTAGCGTGTAATATCCTGAGCTCGCCCGCATTCCGGCGATTTGTGTCCATTCCGAGAATGCGATGCTTCTCCAACAACCTGCAAAATGGGGTAAAAGATGTCGTCCATCCCGCAGCGCGCGGATGCTGTGCTAGAAGTCAATCTGGCGGCAGTCCAGGCAAATTTCCAGACTGTGTCGGCCATGGTCGGACCACATGTAAAGGTGGCTGCAGTCGTTAAAAATGACGCCTACGGGCTTGGTATTATTGACGTCACAAGGACGTTGGCCGCCGCCGGATGCGATCTATTTTTCGTTGGAGATCTCCACGAAGCGATGCTCATAAGAAGTTCCATGAGAGGCGCGACGGTTGCGGTTCTCTGTGATCAATTTACGACGTTGAGGAAATACTATAGATCCAGCCGGATTACACCTGTAGTGAACAATTCCAGTGAACTGGACGCTATTAGCGCTGCAGGCGAGGCGCAAACATATTTTCTCAATGTGGAAACCGGCTTCTCTCGCTTCGGGCTTACTTTTGACGACGTACGCAGAAATTATCTTTCCGGCACTTTTAAGCGGCACCCTCCCTCAGTCGTCCTCAGTCACCTCGCTTGTAGCGATCGCGTTGCCGACGCAATGAATGTGTTGCAGAGTAATCGCTTTCGGGCGATCTCCAATCTGCTTAAACCTGCCCGTTGCAGTCTAGCCGCATCCGCCGGTGTTTGGCTCGGGAAGAATTTTCATTTCGATATCGTCCGGGTGGGTTCAGCGCTTTTTGGTCTCAACAACGCCGGCATTCAACCGAACCCTCTTCTGCCCGTCGTAAAACTTCAGGCAAATATACTCGATGTGCGCAATGTGCCCAAGGGTGAGGCGGTCGGTTATGGCGCGACATTTCGTACGGTTCGAGACAGCCGCATAGCTATCTTGGGCATCGGTTACAAGCATGGCCTTCCATGGGCCTGCGGAAACAAGATATCCGTCCGGTTTGCTGGATATTCGGCTCCTCTAGTCGGAAGAATGTCGATGGAATCCACCGCGATTGATATAACGGACGTTCCTGAGGCAGTTTGTCTTCCGACCGTCTCGGTGGAATTGCTGGGTGAGAGTTTCACCGTGAATGATCTTGCAGCGGCCGCTGACGCTTATGCCCCGGAAGTGCTGATGCGCGTCGCCGCCGGTTGCGCAAGACGATACTTGAATGTGCCCTCTGCACTGCGATCGTCAAGAGTTAGGACTGATTAATGGCAAGTCCGGGTTCGAAAGCGATCGGCTCGGTAACCATGCATTGCAGCTGGGTCTGGCACCGTTTCCGCTCTGTGAGGCGGGAATCATCCATCTCAACAGGTTGTCCTCGGCCAGTTCAAGTCGGCTGACGGGGACCCGCCGCACCGGCTGTGGCCGGTAGCGACGTTGATGCCCTGCGTACGGCGACCATGAGCCAGCGCGTGAACTGGGTGCTCGATGCCGATTGGTTTTGAGCCGATACTGCCGCGTCGTCTATGCCATTATAGCGGTGGAGCCATCGTGGCAGTTTGGCCTTGGCAAGGTATGCAACGGCGACCGCGACGACGGCGACAGCGCTCTCCTCGCGCTCATTGGGCATGACCTGGCGAAGGCGACACGGTGGCGGTTGACTGCGCCCTTACGTCGGCCGGTGATGCGATGTCCCACAGAGCCGATCCGGCCGAGCTTCTTAATGCGACTTAGATGTGCTAGGTGCGTCTTCCGGTATCCATCCGGTGGCGGACGCGGACGGACCTATTTGTCGCGATGGATGGCGATGAGGTTTTGAAGGCTTTCGATGCCGAATTCGGAGAAGGCAATGACACCGTCTTCGTGGTCTGCCTCCTAGACCCAGATCAGACCGTCCTCGGGTTCGATGGCGATTTCGGCAAACCAGTCTCATCTTCACCGAGTTCCCGGGCGACAACTGCGATGGTTCGCACGGAATGGATTTTGTTGATGAGCCTTGTCAGGCCGCGATTGCGGCGGGCTTGCGCCAGTTCCACGGCAGCAACTCGTCGAGGCGGTCGGCGGGGCGCTCTGTACGCGTGCAAGCACATCGGTAAGCCAGGCTTTGCGGGTCGACATCATTGAGCTTTGCGGTTTACGCCAAGTATACCGCTCAAGGCAAATGGCCTGAGAACAGCGGTTACTACAAAGGCGCGTTACTCTCATCGGGAATCGGCTGCGTAGTGTGACGCCGACGTGGCTATGCATCCTTTACCTTGCAAGCAATGGACTGCGGGCGTGCACATGTAAGCATGCGGTTGAGGGTGCCGCAGCCGATCGCGCCTCCCGTCTCCTAAGCGTGAAACATTGGAGTCCGCATACTCGGTCCGATAACTGATGTGTATCGCCCGATTGCGGTCTCGACCCGCGCCTTTGCCATAGCCGGTGGAACCTTGCCATTTCATTCTCGGCTCTGCTGATTGCGGCGAAATGCCGGTCCCTTTGGCCAAGCTCTATCGTCGGTTGGTTTTACCGCGTTGGCGTGAGGCGGAATGACGGTAGCCGCTGTGATCGATGACTGCGGCGTAGCGGGCGTTATGATGGTACGGTTGGCAGTAAGCCGTCCCATCGGACCAATCTGGTCGAGCAGGGGGCGCACGAGAGACATCGCCAGTTTGCTGATCCGTCATGGGCATCGGCAATGATCTGTCCGCTATCGGCATCAGGACGAGATGCAGCTTTCGCTAACCACGGCGGGATCTGGCGCCAGCTTCCCTCCCGCCCCCGGCCTGGGCCGTGACCTTGAAGACCCATGCTGTCCACCAGAACATCCAACCGCTCGGCAGGTGGAACCTGATTTTCCGGCCACTTTCCGGCAGATGCGCGTCTTGGTGCTTGCCATCCGAACAGGGCATCCGATGTCACCACCACGTCAGCTGCCAAGCAGACGAAGTCCCCTCATCTTCTCAATATATACGCGCCGCGACCAAGGTGAGAGCCTCTGCCGGAACGTCTCGTGTGATCGGCGAGCGTCACCTCCACGAGGTTCTCGACCAGCGCAGGCTGAAGTGGTGCAATGCTCGGGGCATGTCTTGTCGCGCAGCAAATTGTTTATGACGCCCTTCCTGCCGCCGCCACACGCCCGATCTTCGACTGGCTAACTAGCACGATCCAGCCGGCCCCAGAGCACCAACAGAGTGAAACGCGCTCGCCAGAGGCAGATGACGCAACGCTCCTTCGAGCATAACTATAAAGGCCATATATTTTCACAAGGACTTCACAATACGATCACAAAAATTTACTATCGCTTGATTTCAAGATCAGACCGAACTTGCTACACATACTATGGAGTTGGGGCAAGGAAGAAGCGTCTTTTATATAACTCGCGATTTGTTACCGATCAGTTTGCTAACGTGGTTTGAGGAGTTGGTGCCGCGACAGGCGAAAAGCGCCTGGCTGGTCAAAGTTTTTCCGCAATAACGCTGATAGCCTTTATTCTGTAGGAGCTTATGCAACATGAGAATAATGTCGTTTAAACCAGGCCATGACGGCGTAATTGCAGGACTGGATGCGTCAGCAGCCGAGCTCATCTATTCATACGAGGCTGAGAAGGATAGCTTTCCCAGATATTCGACCATCACTCCCTCAGCGGTCCTCGACGCCGCTGGCCGCTTGCACGACATTCCCGATGTGATTGCCGTGAGTGGCTGGTCGATCACCGAAATCCCGGGCCACAGGCCCGTTGCGGCAGGCTACTTTGGCCTTGGCGACGGATCGGAGATTGTCGGCAAGACATCTATCTTCGGCAGGAATGTGCATTTCTATTCCTCAACGCACGAACGCTCCCATCTCTGGGGATCCTACGGCATGTCACCGTTCCCCCTGGGAATGCCCTGTTATGCCCTGATTTGGGAAGGGGACATCGGCGATTTCTATGAGGTCGATGAGCGACTGCAGGTAGCTCATTTGGGAAGAGTAATAACGGCTCCGGGTAGCAAGTATGCTCTTCTCTACGCGTTGGCCGATCCGAAATTCACCTTTCCCAAAGGACACTTGCGCTTCGAAGACGCCGGCAAGGTAATGGCGCTTTGCGCCTATGGGCAGGCCGGATCGCCTGACCGGGACGAGCAGGCGCTGATTAATTACCTACTTCCAAGCGATCTGTACCCGCTGTCCAAGGAGACTCTGCGGAATTCGCCCTACTACAACATTGGCGTAACCGATCAGAAGTTCACTAACCTTGCTAGGCAAGTTTCTGACGCCATTTTCGACTCGTTCCACACTTTCGCGAAGAGGCATCTGACAAAGGGGTACCCGCTGCTGATTTCCGGCGGATGTGGATTGAACTGCGAGTGGAATCGCCGTTGGCTCGAAACAGAGCTTTTTTCAGATGTTTTCATTCCGCCATGCACAAACGATACGGGCTCGGCGATCGGGACCGCAGTGGACGCCATGCGGCATTTCACCGGCAATGCAAAGATCAAATGGGACGTGTATTCAGGCCAGCCTTTCATATTTGACGAGCTCGACCGGACCGAACTCGAGATCTATCCACTCGACTACGACCACGTGGCCTCGGCGTTGCTCGGGGACAAGGTGATCGGCTGGGTACAGGGGAATTGCGAAATCGGGCCACGGGCGCTCGGCAACCGGTCAATTCTTGCGGCGCCTTTCTCAAAAGCAACCCATCAGCGGCTAAATCGCATCAAGAACCGGGAGGGTTTTCGCCCGATCGCGCCGGTTTGCCTGGAGCAGGACGTCGCGCTCCACTTCGACTTGGCACGCCCGTCGCCCTACATGCTTCTTTTCCAGAAGGTTCTCGATAGTCGGTTGGAGGCCGTCACGCATGTTGACGGGACCGCGCGGGCCCAGACAGTTTCGCTGGAGCAGAACCCGCACCTCTTTCAACTGCTTACCTCGTTCAAGGCGAAAAGCGGGGTCGGCGTTCTCTGCAACACGTCGCTGAACTTCAGTGGTACCGGCTTCATAAACCGCGCGAGCGACTTGCTGACCTATGCCCGAGCCGCAGGTCTCGACGGATTTGTTATCAACGATTCTTTGTACCTTTTCCAGGAGTCTCGCTCGGCATCGATATGAACTGTCTACTATCGACTCTGCGATGTTCGAAGGTGGCAGCTTTAGCGGCCCCTATGGTCCCTCAACGGCCCTGTCGGCGGCGTCAAAGGCGGGAAGAAAGTATTAACAAAGCGAACGCAATTCAGAATGGAAACCGCGGAGTCAGCTATGTCCGGCGAAGATGCTGCGGCGCGCGTTTACATGGGCAATAATTTATCGATAAGCAGAGCTTCACTTGAGAAAGTGGACGTTTAGGGTGAGTGCCACGATGTGATAATGTCACGTTCTACCAAAGTAATACCATTCAACGGTTCACTACTGAACTTAGGCTTACGCTTCCAGAAAGACTCGCAGAGCGCGCCGGGCACGAAAGCGCTCAACAAGAGTAGAACCCACTGGTCGCCTTTTCCCGCACCATCAGTGTTCGAGCCAGCATTAGCGTGGACCTTACAAGGCCCAAAGGAGACTTCGGCATGAAAGCAAAGAGACGGTTTTTCGAGGAGCCCCTAATTCAGGCAGACCCCGAACTAGCACGTTTAATCTCAG
>NZ_JAMYSP010000052.1:0-30881 GCF_040322015.1 Mesorhizobium sp. M0208
TCCTGCGACCGTTGAAACGCGGGCGACAACGGCCATTTCTAACGTAAGGACAAAAACGAACGATAATGCAACATTATCATTCGTTTTGTGGTGCCGACAGGCTGTGCGTTTTGGCGCGAAATTGATCGCGCAAAGCGCACCGGCGCTTTACCCTCGAAATCATGATTCGCCTCAATCCCGCGACCGCCGCCCCAGCCGCGCCCCCTGCCCTTCCGGCCTGGGCGCTCGCGCCCGGCCGTAACGCTTGCGACGCCGACGCCGCTTTCCAGGCCGGCGCCGCCTTGGCTTCGCTCGATAGCCTCGCCCGCGCGCAGCCTGCCTGGTCCGGCGCCTGGCGCCAGCGGCTGGCGCTGAAATGCGCCGCCGCCAGCATGCGGCTGGCCGGGCGCGCGGAGGACGAGGCCGCCCTGCGCGACGCGTGGCACCTGCGCCCGGCCGGAGCCGATCCTGGTCCTGCCGGCGCCATCTTCGGCGCTTGGCGGCAGCTCGCGCTCGTGCCGCCAGCCGCCGCTGTCGATCGCCTGGCACGGGTCACCGAGCAGCTGGGTCTCCATCGAGACGTCGAGGCGCTGACCGCGCTTTGTGAACACATCGACGACCTGGCGCGCTCGGGGCGGCCGGCGCCGTTCGCCGCGGCAGCGATCGCCGCTCACGTCGTTGCCATGCGGCCCGATGCCGAGCTTTTTGCCTGGTGGCTCGCCGACCTGGTACTGGCGCAAAACCTGCGCTGGCCGCGGCCGCTGCCGCTGCTGCTGGCTCAGGCCTTTGGTCCGGCTTTTCGCGGCGAGGCCGGCGGCGGCAAACGGATCCGGCCCGGCGAAAAAGGGTTTGAGCGCGCGGTCTGCATTGCGCTGGTTCAAGCTGCGACGGAGGCCTGCCGGCTGGCCGCCGATTTGTCGCGTCGTGCCGAAAAACTGCTGGCCGTGGCGCCGAAACTGCGCGCCAAGGGCGCCGGCGACGTGATCTTTCTGCTGCTCAGTGAAGACGCCGTCTCGGGCTCGCTGACGACGAAAAACCTGTCGCGGTTTGCGGCGCGCCGCCTGTTCGAGCGGCTGCAACAGCTCGACGCCGTGCGTGAGCTGTCCGGCCGCCCCACCTTCCGCCTGTTTGGACTTTAGCGATGAGCGAAGCGTCCGCCCGCCGCAAGCCGAACGAACAGCCGGCCTTGCTCGACACCGAGCTCGAACATCTACCGGCCGAACTGCGCTGGCGCGAGTGGATGGGCCGCGTCGAAGCGGTTGTCTTTGCGGCCAGCGAACCAGTGCCGCGCGAGGTGCTGGCGCGGGTCGTCGGCAAGAACTGCAATCTTGAGCTGATCATCGACGACGTCCGCGCCGAGCTCGCCGGCCGCCCCTATGAGCTGGTCTCGGTCGCCGGCGGCTGGCAGCACCGGACCAGAAAGGTTTTTGGCGATGCCATTCGCGCAGCCTTCGGCAAGGCAGCGGGCGAGGAGACAAAAGAACTGCCGCAGGCGGAGGCGCTCGTGCTGATGTGCATTGCATACTTCCAGCCGATCACGCGTGGCGAGCTGTCTTCTTTCTTCGGCAAGGAGGTGTCGCGCGACCTGATCGGCGTGCTGCGCGCGCAGGATCTTATCGCTTCGGGTCCGCGCTCGCCGCAACCTGGCGCGCCCTATACTTATGTGACGACGAAAACTTTTCTGTCGCAGCTCGGGCTCGACACGCTGCGCCAGCTGCCGGATTTCGAGGCGCTTGAGGACGCAGGGCTGCTGTCGAAGGAGAAGCTGCTGGCCGGCGATATTCCAGCCGGGCTGGCGAGCGGGGAGGGCGACGGCGAGGACGATGTCGTTGGGGAGCAAGCGCCGTGACGGGGGGCGTGGTCGCGTTGCGATCCCAGAGACAGTCGATAGCTCAGGACCAGGACGACTGGTCGTGCGGCAACCGTTGATCGGGATCGTGAACCGCGACATGGTCGCCGTCGACAAGATTGGCCGGAAAGATCACGAGATTGGTGCCGCCGGCGTGACGCAGCGACGGAAACAGGATGCCGCGAAGTCCGGCGGTGATGACCAGATCCGCGAGCTTCCACGATGGCGGGATCTTCTTGTCGATGCGAGCGACCTGGCGCCAGGCACAATCCCACTCCTTCCACGGGCCATCCCAGATGTGCGGGTCGAAACCCTGCGAAAGGTCGGCTACCTCGGCGAGCGTGATCTTGTAAGCGGCAAGGGTGGCGGGCGGGGTGATGCTGGCTCCCTGCTTGTATTCATCAAGCGCCGTCTGGGTCGCACGCGACAGATAAAGTGCTTCGATGCCTGGCCGGTTGAAACGACCGCCGTCCGTCGCTGCGCCTGCACCGCTGGTGGGCAGGAAAGCCCATTTGGGAGTCAGATAGCGATGGAAGATTTCGTCTGGACCGATGCGGGTGATCCTCACCCGCGCGCACCATTCTCGAGATCCCGGATAAAGGCCAGAACCGCCTCGACCTGGCCGCCCGCGACGAGCTCGGCTGCGGTACGATGGCCATAGTCGGCGATCGGTTCATTGCGGTACCAAAAGATCGCCTTGTTGACGTCGCCGGTGAGTTCCGTCGCCGCCGAGATCACTTTCACCATCTCGCGCATCCGGCCCTGCAGGCGCTCCGATGAGGGGTTGCGGAGCGTGTTGCGGTGGACACCGGTCAGCTGGGCCAAGTTGGCCACCTTCACGCCGAGCGCCTGCGACAGGCGCTTCGGCGAGATATAAGGCGTGCGCGGCTCCTGCAGGCTATCGACAAAGCCTGAAATCACCGTGGAATGTGCGAGCTGTGCGTGGGCCATGACAAATCTCCGACCTCTCATATGCACAATATATGCACATTCCGATGCATAGCAAGTGGACGGAGGCCCTACTCCTTCCCAGACTCCTTCCCAGACTACTTGCCCTTCTTCATTCCGTAGCGTTTGTTCGCTAGCGGCGGCAATGCGCCGCATAGCGGCTGTAGAACCCCGTCCTGCCAACTACGAAAAGCATACGTTGCCGGCGACCACGCTTGAGGTTGCGAGCGCCTCATGTCAGCCGAACGTGACTGCACTGAAAGTCGCGGTTGCGCCCAATGTCGGCCGTAGAGATTGGCTTAGCCGCTGCCTGAAAGCAGACGTGGTCAGCGACAGGGCCGGACGTCTTGATAGCGCCGATAGTGTTGAAAAAGTCCGGCTTGAAGTCGTTCTGAAGCACTGATTCAGTCTCCTTGGGAAAAGGAGATTGAGTCGATGATGGGCGAGCGGACCGTGATGCAGGAAGCGCTGTTCTACGAGTTCAGCATCGAACGTCACGTGCCATCAGACCATCTGCTTCGCTCGATTGACCGGTTCGTCGACCTGTCCGAACTGCGCTCGCATCTGCGGCCGTTCTATAGCGAGATCGGCCGGCCCTCGATCGATCCGGAACTGATGATCCGGATGCTGATCGTCGGCTACTGCTTCGGCATCCGCTCCGAGCGCCGGCTCTGCGAGGAAGTACATCTGAATCTCGCCTATCGCTGGTTTTGCCGGCTTGGCCTGGAGGGTGATGTCCCGGACCATTCCACTTTCTCCAAGAACCGGCACGGCCGCTTTCGCGACAGCGATCTGCTGCGCGAGTTGTTCGAGACTACGGTTCGCCGCTGCATCGAAGAAGGTCTCGTCGGCAACGAGGGCTTCGCCGTCGATGCCAGCCTCATCAGAGCGGACGCGAACAAGCAGCGCTCAGCCGATGGATCGGAGCAGGTCGACTGGGAGACGATGGCGGCAACACGCCGCTCGGTACAGGAGTATCTCGACACGTTGGACGATGCCGCGTGGGGTGCAGCCAGCGAGGTGAAGCCGAAGTTCGTGTCGAGGTCCGACCCAGCGGCGCAGTGGACCGGAGCGATGAAGGGGCATGCCTTCTTTGCCTATGCCACCAACTATCTGATCGACCTGAACCACGCCGTCATCGTGGACGTCGAGGCGAGCCGCGCAATCCGGCAGGCGGAGGTCGGTGCGGCACGTACCATGATCGAGCGCGTCCAGGATCGCTTCAATCTCTATCCGGAGCGGCTGGCCGCCGACAGCGCGTACGGTTCGGCCGAGATGCTGGGTTGGCTCGTGCACGAGCGCGGGATCGAGCCGCACATCCCGGTCTTCGACAAGTCGGAGCGTCGCGATGGGACCTTCGAGCGGGCAGAGTTCAGCTATGATCGCAGGCGCGATCTCTACACTTGTCCAGGCGGCAAGGAACTCAGGCAGTATCGTCGGCGCTTCGCCTCACCCCGCGACGGTGTCGACGACGAGGGCTTCATGCGCTACCGCGCCAGCAAGCTCGACTGCGACGCCTGCGCTCTCAAGCCTCGATGCTGTCCGAACGCTCCAGCCCGCAAGATCCTGCGCTCCATCCACGAGGGTGCGCGCGACATGGCCCGTGATATCGCCGCCACCGACGCCTATGTGACCTCGCGCCGCGAGCGAAAGAAGGTCGAGATGCTGTTTGCGCATCTCAAACGCATCCTGAAACTCGATCGCCTGCGACTACGGGGACCGAATGGCGCCCGAGACGAGTTCCACCTGGCAGCCGCCGCCCAGAACCTCCGGAAACTGGCCAAGCTGATCCCGGTGCCGATGCCGAAACCGGCGTGAGAGGCCCTGGCCTTCGAACATCCTCAAATGGTGACCAACGAACACGCTGTCATCAGTCGACTTCTTCAACACAATCCGCCAATTGTCGACGTTTGCAGTTATGCCAACAACGTCGCGTCTACTCGGCAAGCAGACTTACGGCCTTGCGGCATTTGGGAGTTCACTTGACGACCGAAAACTCGAACTGGTCCCCGCGGTAAACGGCCTTGTATTCGTCGTCGCGCCCCGGCGTCCTGAACACATTGCGAAAAATCGCCCCACAGCTTGTCAGTTCTATGGGAAAGGCGTTGCACAAGAAATCGCCTTGCACCCACGAGGTTCCTACGCGGCTCCTCTGGCCAACGGTCTCGCTGACGGCGCCGTCGACCGAGGTTGTGCGCTGCATCGGCAGGAACGTGGGCATTACCAATTTTCCGCGCGTTTCGTGCCCGAACATGAGAGACTTTATTTCCGCCCCTGTGAGCCGGTCCTTCGGATTCATGCCTGCCTTTGCCAATGCCGACAGCTCTGGCACACCTGCCTTGGTCAGCCCGGCCAAAAGGCGTTCGATATCGGCCGTATTCTTGAACACCATGTAATCCTGGGTCATCAACTGGCTCGGCCCCCTGTCCACCCGCCCAACAACCTTCCTAAGCGTTTCCAAAGCCGCCGCGGCCTGGTCTGTGCGCCCAAGATGCCCATAAGCCGAAATAAGGACCTGCAGGGCATAAAATTTCGCCCGTGGATCGGCCGATATAAGGTCCATCTTCTCGATAGAGCGAACCGCGTCCTCAAACTTCTCCTGGCCGAACTCGGCCAGTCCGGCTTGGTAGCGCCTGTAGTCCATCCACGAGTTTGGGTCGACGCGCGCAGCCGCATCGAGATAGCTAAGCACTTCCTTCGGCCTGCCGTTGAAATTCAGAGCATTGGCCAGCGAGAGATAATTCCAAGTATCGCTGGGATCGAGCGCCACCGACTTCAGAAGAACGGTAACTGCGTCGTCCGAGTCGTGCTCGCGGACCATCAACTCGGCGACGAGCTGATAGTAGCCCGGCGAAGGATCCCTGGCCGCCGCTTCCAGGGTTTCATAGATCTTGCCCTGGGCCACGTCCGTCGTAAGTCCCATTACTACGACCCGACCGACATCCGCGTCCCAGTAGGCCCAGGCGAGCTGGGCGTACGCCGCGCCGAAATCGGGGTCGAGTTGCACGGCTTGCTGGAAATACTTCACAGCCTGCGCAAACTCCTCGGGCGTGTTGATACGGTTGTAGATGTCCATCCCCTTGAGATAGGCCTCATAGGCCTCGGGATTACTGGTGCCTCCGGCCCGGGTAGCCGGCGCGCCGCTCACCAGGCGGAGCTGGAGCGCACCCGCGATGCTGCTGACAACGCTGTCCTGCAGCGCGAATACGTCTGCCCACCGGCCGTCGAAACGCTCCGCCCAGAGATGTCTGGAAGTCGAGCCATCGATCAGCTGCGCATTGATGCGCATGTCGTCGCCGACGCGGCGAATCGAGCCTTTCAGCAGGTACCGGACGCCCAATGCCGCCGCAATCTCCTTCGGGTCCTTGTCCTTGTAAGCGGAGGCCGCGTTGGGGGAGAAGACGAAAAGACCCGGCACACGCGCCAGTGCGGTCGTCAGATCCTCGGTGAAGCCGTTGGCGAGATATTCTTGTTCCTTGTCGTCGCTGAGATTGTCGAAGGGCAGGACGACTAGCGAGGGCCGGGTGTCGGCTGCCTCGCTGACGGTCGGAACGGCAAGCGGTGCAGGCCTCTCCCACGGCTGCCACCATGCTACTGCAAGGCCGAGAGCCAGGACGAGAATTCCCGCCGCGGCCGGAAAACGCCAGGCGCGCGGCTGGCGGCGAGCATGGAGGGTCTTGCCCGCTGCCGCGGAATCAAGCAACACGCGATACGCCTGAACGGGTTCGGCTATGTTTTTGACCCTCTGTTCGCCCATTGGCTCAAAGGCGAACGCCAGCTTCCTATCAACCTCCTTGGCCACTTTTCCCGAGATGCAGATGCCGCCCGATTCCGCCAACTGCTGAAGTCTGGCCGCGATGTTGACCCCATCGCCATACCGGTCGTCGCCGTCGACGATCACCTCGCCGAGGTTGATGCCGATCCGCACCACGATCTGTTCCACTGCGGGAAGCGAGGCGTTGCGCTCGGACAGTCCCCGCTGCAACGACACTGCACATTCGACGGCATCGACGACACTACCGAATTCGGCCAGCATCCCATCGCCCATCAGCTTGAAGATATGGCCGTGGTGGCGGGCAATTTCGGGCTCGAACAGTTCCTTGCGTCCGGCACGTAGTCGCTCAAATGTACCGGCCTCGTCGCGCTCCATCAGAGTCGAATAGCCTACTACATCTGCGGCTAGAATCGCGGCAAGCTTGCGGTCCATCGGTGGCCTGGCCCCAGCGGATCATAGTATTGGTTGTTCTGAAAGGAAACCGACCTCACCAGCAAATCCCTTCTCCCGCACGTTTGATGGACCGCTGATACGGCGAGGTGTAACCAATGTCGTAGTCACCACATTCGAGACATTAGCGCTTGCCTGCCGGAATGGCTCGTTTGGGTCAGGGCTTGCCGTTGAGCCGGCCGCCGGAACGGGCAACTAGCGCCAGAAGCGACCGTCTATGGGTTCGCCGCCAAATGGGGGCTTTGGGGTCAAAAGTTCGCGTTCGCGACAGGCCGGATCGCGCCCAATGTCGGCCGTTGAGCAGCCCAAAGCCGTAACCCAAAAGCGGACATTCGAGCGAACAGACGACATAACACGTTTGCGACATTTGTTGCCGTGTGGTTGCTGTTGATGGAAACGGCTGCTCCCACGAAACAGCAGTCCTCCAGAGACAACGAATATCTGGAGGCTGGTTGCTGCCACCATCCGGCGGCGTTGGTCGCCGCGAAAATCGCGCAGCGACACGCGCGCCCCGTCCTGCGATGTCAACGTGATGTCCTGAGCCAGTCCGATTGTCGGCAGGCGCTCGTCGTTCGGCGCGTCGTGCTCACTCGTCCGCGCTATGTTCAGCGCCAAGGCGAGAACTGCGTCTGCTAGGGTCTCAGGCCTTCAACTCGCGTTTGAGCTCGTTGAGGAAACGCCAGTCCGTTCCGTTGGCCAGGACTTGTTGCGGACTCGACTTGATCATGCCGGTCTCCTGCATGCGCAGTGCATAGAACCGCACGCTGTCCTCGGCGTCGAACACGCGCCACTTGTCATGCTGAGCACCGTTCAGCGTCCCAAGCGCTTCGTCATAGTTGGGCAGAAAGCCTCGATCGACGAGCTGCTGTGCCGCCAACGACGGATCAGAAGCGCACAGGTCGGCGGATTTGAGAATGGCGCGCAACACTCGCTTCGTCGCGACCGGGTATCTGCTCACATAGTCCGCATTACCGGCCACCATACAGCAAAAATATTGCGACCACGGGCGGTCGGTCCCGTTGTTGACGATCGTATGGCCGATCTTCCGGGCGTGCAGGATCTGCGGTTCGGGCGGACCAGCCATGTAGGCATCGACCTTGCCGTCGATGAACATTTGCATCGGGGCCTGTTCTCCCTCCACCCACTCGATATCGTGCACCGGATCAAGCCCGACATAGTTGGCCATGAGGGCCGTCAGGATGTGAGGATGCGACTCCACCGACCCTCCCCCGACGCGCTTGCCCCGCAGATCCCTGATGCTGCGGACGCTGTCGTTGCCGATCAGTTCGAAGCAGCCGGAATGCACGCCGATCAGCACTTTGACCGGCACGCCGGCGTCGATGGACCTAATGTGCATCGACGGCATGTTCATGTCGAAATCGATCAGGCCGGCGGAGAGCCACTTGGAATTGTCGACGTGGGTGTCGCCTTCGACATATTGGATATCGGTGAAACCGTCGGCGCGCAGAAGTTCTCCGGCGAGGTAGATGGACGCCCAACAGTAAGCGCCTCCGACCCACTGCCCCAAGCGGACGGTTGTCGTTTCCAAAGCAGGCTCCCCGGCCGCACTGGATGGGCGAACATTGAGGAGCCCGGCACCGCCGATCGCCGACAGGCCGGCCAGGAATGCGCGACGATTCTGAATTAGCTTCATCGGGACGCTCCTTTGGCAAACTGATCGCCCCTAGGAATCAAGCAAATGACCCCAGTAGAGGACGGACAATGCGTGAGCGCGCCGAGTAATCGCGAGTTGGAGCACGCCCTGTAAAGGCGGGAGTCTTGTCGTTCTTCAGTCGCTGGCCAAGAACGCTTTCAGCCAACGATTAACGACCATACGCCTTGTCAACGTTCGTGGCGAGGGCAATGCTCTCAGCCAGGGCCAAGCCCTTTACGGAACCCTCGTACCTTCCAGGGCGCTGACAAAACGGATCGTCGGGTAGTTGCCAAAAGGCGCCTTCTCGAACCAATTCGAGACGTTCGAGTTCATCCCACGTGACGACTGGATCGGGTCCAAAGTTCGCGTTCACAGAAGTCTAGCTTGCGCCATGAACGGACGCTGCACATCCGCTACGGCCATCTTGTCCAGGCGCTGTTCACAGGTTGGGCTGGACTTCCGGAAACTCCTGTCGCGCCTTGTGGCGACCGGGCTTGAAAGAAGCCAACCAGGTATCTGTAACGTGCCTTGCGAGCTGACGGAAGTTTCCCCGAGCGAGGCGAATAGGGAGCAACGGCCATGGAGCTCAAAGGCCGTCCGATCGCTGATCGGTCTAGCTGCCCGCATCATTGTATGGCCCATTCAGCGCAGGAGGCGATCTATCTCATTAGGCACAGTGATCCCTAGCTTGGCCGACCGATCCACCGCACAATTTCATAGGCAGGCATCGGTCGGCGAAAGCCCTTCAGCGTCAGTTCGCCAACGGCGACGGACTCAACCAGGGATTCGACGGCACCAACGACCCGCTGGCTGACGAGAATCTGGCGTGGCCTGGCTTCCTCGCATAATCGGGCGGCGTGGTTCGACACTGTGCCTATCACTGCATAATCGGCGCGCTGATCGAAACCGATCCGCCCGATGGTTGCATGGCCTCGGGCGATGCCGATTCCGAAGCCGAGCAAGTGATCGCGCTTGCGCCATTGCTCTGAATGCTCGTCAATCGCATCACGCATCGCCGCAGCCATGCGGACGGCTCTCTCCGTATGGTCGGCGCAGGGCAGTGGATCGTTGAAAACGACGACGATGCCGTCGCCCACGAATCGCTCAAGAGTTCCCTCGTAGCGGACGATTTGTTCACCAAGACAGGCGTGGTATTCGCCAAGAACCGCCATCACCTCCTCAGGTTCGGCAGTCTCGGCGAAGGCTGTAAAGCCGCGTAGATCGCAGAAAACGACGGTCACCTCGCGACGGTGACTTTGCAGAAGCGTGTCGCCATTTCCCGCCGCAAGGATGAGGTCGGCGACCTGCGCGGGCAGGAAACGCCGGAGCCGGCCCATTCGCTCGATCTCGATCACCTGCTCCGCCAGGGTCTGCTCGAGCGAGCGGTTCCAATCGGAAAGCTGCACGGCTTGGCTTGCGACGGTATCGTGAAGCGCCTTCTGGCGCAGCATCGAGCGCACCCGCGCCAACAGCGCCTGGTGCTCGAAGGGCTTTGTCAAATAGTCATCGCCCCCGGCGTCCAGCCCCTCGACCACATCGCGCGTGTCGGCTTTTGCGGTGACAAGAATGACCGGGATCGATCGCAGCGAGAGATCCTGCTTGAGCAGGCGAACCACGCTGATACCGTCCAGCTTCGGCATCATGATGTCGAGCAGGATCAGATCCGGCGTGAGTTCGCGAGCTTTTGCCAACCCCTCTTCACCATCGGCGGCGGTCGCCACTTCGTAGCCATTCGCCTCGAGCCGCATACGCAGAATCTCAAGGTTCTCCGGGGTATCGTCGACCGCGAGAATGCGAGGCGGATCGTGCAAGGCACTGTCTCCCCTCAGGAAAAGAACTGACGAATCTCGGCGAGCAGCTGGCGCGGACTGAATGGCTTGGCAATGTAGCCATCGCACCCAGCAGCAAGGGCTTTCGCCTCGTCGCCCGACAGCGCGTAGGAGGTGACCGCGATAATCGGAATGTGCCGCAGCGCCGGGTCGGCCTTGATGCGGCGGGTCGCTTCATACCCGTCGATCACCGGCAGCTGAATGTCCATAAGGATCAGGTCTGGCCTGTGCGCTCCCGCTGCAGCGATGCCGGCGGCGCCGTCCGCCGCCTCGATCAGTTCGTATTCGGTGGTGGCAATGAGATCGCGGATGATCTGGCGGTTGTCCTCGGTGTCTTCCACCATAAGGATTCGTTTGCTCATGCCGCCCTCACGTCCTCATTCACCCAGATTGGTACCTTGAGACGGAATGTCGACCCTGACCCGATCACGGACTCGACGTCTATGGTTCCGCCATGCATTTCGACGATGCGCTTCGAGATCGCCAGGCCAAGACCTGTGCCACCCTTCTGCCTGGTGCTGCTGTTGTCGACCTGCTGGAATTCTTCGAAGATGAGAGCCTGGTCCTTGGACGCGATGCCGGGACCGGTGTCTCGGACGGTGATCTCGAAGTGCCCGTCGACCGCATCGGCAAGAATGTCGACCGCACCCGTTTCGGTGAACTTGACGGCATTGCCTGCAAGATTGAGCAGGACCTGCATCAAACGGCGTTCGTCCCCGCGGCCGATTGGAAGGTTCTCGGCAACAGTCGTTGAAAGCTCAAGACCCTTCGCTCGTGCCAGCGGCTCGACAGCCGTAACGGTCGATCGAACAATCTGCGCGACGGAGTAGTCCTCGATCGCCAGCGTGAGCTGGCCGGCTTCGATCTTGGAAAGGTCGAGTACGTCGTTGATGAGCCCAAGGAGGTGACGGCCGTTTGCCTGCACGCGCGCGACGGTCGTCTTCGCCTTGTCCGGGAGTTCGCCGTAGATGCCATCGACCAGCAGTTCTGTGAAGCCCAAGACTGAATTGAGCGGTGTCCTGAGCTCGTGGCTCATATTCGCGAGGAACTGGGACTTGTGGCGGCTAGCTGCCTCCAGCTCCCGGCCTTTCTCCTCGATCTCGCGGAACAGCTTGGCATTCTGGATCGCGAGCACCGATTGGGCTGCGAAGGTCTCCAGCAGATGGACAACTTGCTCATGGAAGACCCCTGGCTTGTGGCGCCTGACGACCAGTGCACCGACGATCTTGTTGGGCCTCAGCAGCGGAACGATCAGGATACCGCGATATCCGGCTTCGACGATCGTCTTTCTTACAACGAAGGATGAGGTCTCCTCGCTGAGGTCGGGAAACTGCACCGGCATGCAGCGCTCGGGTGCGTCGCCGATCCCCATGTCGGCCAGCCCGATCGTCTGGTGTGAGACTGCAGCGATAAGCTCATCACTCATACCGAAGTTCGCGCGCGGACGGAATTGCTGCCGCGTGCTGCTGAACACGTAGATGGTGCCAGCATCCGTCTCCGACAACTGGACCGCCTTGGCGACGATCGTTTTCAGCACGGTGTCGAGATCCAGCGTCGAATTGACCGCCTTGCTCACCTCACCAAGCGCCTCGAGCTCACCAACAGACGCGGCAAGCTCGCGCGTCCGTGACTGCACCGCCTCGAAGAGCCGCGCATTCTCGATGGCGATCACGGCTTGGTCGGCGAATGTCTCGACGAGCGCGATCTCCTTGGGATTGAAAGGTTGCGGCTCAACCCTCGTCATGACGAATACGCCAACGAGATCACCTTCCCGCAACAGCGGGGCAGCGAGGACGGTGCGGAATCCGCCTGCCTCAGCGATCAAGACAACGCGGTAGTCCGGATCAGCGGTCACGTCTTCGATTTGCACGATCCGCCGTTCTTCGATTACGCGCCCTACGGCGGAGCCTCGGCCTGCGGCAAGCTCTGGAAGTGGATTGGCGTCGACATAAGCACGGAAGCTGGGCGGGTAGCCATGCGTCGACACATAGCGGAATACGCCATCAAGCAACTGCACGATACCACCCTTGTCGGCACGGCAGAGCCTGACAGCCGATTCCACCAACGTATCGAGCACGACCTGCAGATCGAAGGTAGAGCGGCTGATGACCTTCAGAACGTCTGCAGTGGCTGTCTGCTGCTGAAGGGCCTCGTCGAGCTGCTGGGTGCGCGTCTCAATCTCCTGATACAGGCGCCCCAGCTGGTCGGAGGTCTGGTTGACGTTAGTGGCGAGCACTCCAAGTTCGTCGCGATTGGCGACGGCAACCTGTTGGGCGAAGTCGCCGGCCGCTATCTGACTGAGACGCGTCTCGATCTTCTTGACCGGTTCGATCAACGACCAGGAGATGATGTAGCCAAGCGCAAGCGCGAGCAGGATGCTGCCCACAGCAAAAGCGACCACGATCAGACGAGAGGTGCCGTACGCCCCCTCGCTCGCTTCGATGGCCGCCACCATGTCGGCTTCGGCCATGTTGACCAGCTGGTTCGTCAGTCGCTCGAGGCGGTCGGCCGACGGCATGATCTCATCCAGCTGAACCTTGCGCGCCTCCGCCGTGCGACCGGCGCGGAAGAGCTCCGCGACATGCGTCACGCCGGCCGCAAGCCGTTCGTACTCCTGTCGGACCTGGCCCAGCACCTCCGCCTCAGTTTCAGCGACGAACTCCATGCGGTCGAGGTCATAGCCAAACTGGTTGAGCTGGCGCAGCGCCCCATCCAGCATCCGGTTGTCCTGAAGCAACAGGGCGGTGGAGATGCCGTAGAGCTGGGTGGTCGTATCGTGCTGCACCTGGCGATAGGCCGCGATCCTGCGCTGCAGCTTGATCAGCTCGTTTGTTTGATCATTGACCCCACTCAGCACCTGCAACCCGACGGCCCCGAGCACGATCAACAGGCCGACGATCGACAGGAACGCGATCAAGAGCTTGGTCTGGACGCGCGCCGGCAGCCGGGCAACCCAGCCGACGAGCCAGTTCGTTATGTTACTTGGATTCGTCCAAGAGGCTGACAAGGTCATCCCGGAACTCCTCTAGGTCGAACCGGACGCCGAGATACTGTACGCGCAAGATGCCGTCCGGGTCCACGAGCGACGTCAGCAAGGTATGGTCGACATCTCCGTTCGCCGCCTTCTTCGCGATGACCCCGTATTTCCGTCCAACCTCATGGACAACCGCCGGATCACCGGTAAGAAACGACCAGCCTCTCAGATCGGCGCCAAAATTCTGCGCATATGCCTTCAAAACATCGGGCGTATCGCGCTCCGGGTCGACGGTGATCGAAACGAAGACAATCTTCGATCCGAACGTCGAGCCCAGCTTCTCCTGCACGCTGGCCATATGAGCGGTCAGCATCGGGCAGACGTCGGTACAGTACGTATAGATGAATGCAACGGCGACCACCTTGCCACGAAAGTCGTGCAGCGACACAGGTTCGCCATCCTGCGATACCAGGCTGAAGTCGGGCGCCGGTCCAATCGTCGGCAGGCGCTCGTCGTGCGGCGCGTCGTGCGCGTGTGCCGGCCCGGCCATCAGCGCCAGCACCAAGATGCGCGCCGGCCACTCGCTCACGTTTTCATCTCGCGCTTGATCTCGTTGAAGAGACGCCAATCCGTGCCGTTGGCGATAATCTTGTTAGGGCCGGCCTCGATGAAGCCGACTTCGTTCATCCGCAGCGCGTAGAAGCGCATTGTGTCTTCGGGATCGAACTCCCGCCACACGTCGTAGCGCGCTTCGCGCAAGCCCTCCAATGCATAGTCGTATTGATCGGTGAACTTGCCCTCGACCGATAGCTGCGCAGCCAGTTGCGGATCCGACACGCAGATGTCGGCGCCCTTGAGGATCGCTCGCAGCACGCGTTTGGTCGCCACGGGGTGTCTGTCGACATAGTCCGCGCGGCCGGCAAGCATGCAGCAGTAGTGTTGCGACCATGGCCGGTCGACGGTCGTATTAAGGATTGTGTGGCCGACGTTCCGGGCGCGCTGCTCCTGCGGCTCGGGTGGCACCGCCAGAAAGGCATCGACCTTTCCTTCGTTAAATAGTTGCATCGAGCTGACGTCCGGGTTCGCGACCCACTTGAGATCGGTGGCGGGATCGAGACCGACATAGGCGGCCATGAGGGTTACGAGCATGTGCGGAGCTGAGGTCAGCGCGAACACGCCCACCCTCTTGCCCTTGAGGTCGGAGATGCTGTTAATGCTTTCGTTGACGATCAGTTCGAGGCAGCCGGAGTGCAGGCCGGTGACCACCTTTATCGGCATGCCGGCCTCGATCGCCATGATGTGCGGTGGCGGAAAGTCGGTGGCGAAATCCAGTTCGCCGTTTGCGAGCATCGCGAACGGATCGGAGTCGGCGGCCAAGTCTATGTAGCGTACATCGGTGAACCCTTCGGCCCGCAATAACTCCCCGGCGATATTCTTGGGTGCTTCGCAAAGGGCGCGGAACGTCCTTGGCAAACGCACTGTCGTGGTCTCTGGCGCCGGCTCGGCATGAGCCGATGTCGGCACTTTGACGAGACCCGCGGCGCCGACCGCCGACAGGCCCATCATGAAGTGGCGGCGGCTCTGGACAATCTCCATGTCACGTCTCCTCTCCCTCGGCACGAGCAGACTCAGCCTTTCATCTCGCGCTTGACCTCGTTGAAAAAGCGCCAATCCGTGCCGTTCGCGATGATCTCGTTTGGGCTCGACTTGACAATCCCGGCTTCATGCAGCCGCAGCGAGAAGAACCTCATCGTGTCCTCGGGATCGAAGTCGCGCCAGTTAGAGTATGGGAGCTCGCGGAGCGACTGCAAAGCGTAGTCGTATTGTTCGGTGTGTCCGCGATCCACCAGAAGGCGTGCCACCCGTTCCGGTTCAGCCGCGCAGATGTCGGCCGATTTGATGATCGCCCGGATGACCCGCTTGGTGGCGGCTGGATTTTTCTCGGCATACGCGGCGTTGACCGCTAGCATGCAGCAGTAATATTGCGACCACGGCCGGTCCTTGGAACTGTCGAGGATGACGTGGCCGACTTTGCGGGCGCGGAGGTCTTGAGCCTCAGGCGGAAAGGCCAGGAAGGCGTCGACCTTGCCATCGGCGAAGAGCTCCGCCGGCTTTGCCTCGCCGACGATCCATTCGATGTCGCGTTGCGGATCGAGGCCGACATAGGTCGCCATGGCGCTGACGAAGATATGTGGATCCGACGATAGATTGCCGCCGACGCCGACCTTGCGGCCCTTGAGATCCGCGATGCTCTTGATGTCCTCGCGTCCGAACAACTCGTAGCAGCCGACATGCACTCCGGAGATCACCTTGATCGGGGCGCCAGTGTCGACCGGAATGATTAGGGCCGTGGCAAAGTCAATGCCGAAGTCGATGTCGCCGCGCGCCAGCATCTCGGTCTGGGCGATACCGGCCTCGGCGGCCACGAAGCCGAAATCTGAGAACCCCTCTGCGCGGATCAGATCCTCGGCGACGTACTGCGGAGCGATGCAGATACCAGGCGCCGCCGCAAAGCGGGCGGTCGTGGTTTCAGGTGCCGCTTCGGCGGCGGCCGCGTTGCGGCCGTTGGCAAGGCCTGCTGCAGCGAGCGCAGACAAGCCTGTGAGGAAACGGCGACGGTTCTGGACAATCTGCACGAGTCTCTCCTTCCCTTGAAAAGGCAACGCGTATCGGCGATAGGTCTACGTCTTCAGCTCTCGCTTTAGCTCGTTGAGGAAGCGCCAGTCTGTTCCGTTGGCGATGATCCTGTCGGGTGTGGACCCGATCAAACCGATTTCCTTCAGCCGCAGCGCATAGAAGCGGACGGTGTCAGTTGAATCGTAGTCCCGCCATTTCCGGTAGGGCAACTCGCTGATCGCTGCGAACGCGTCATCGTAGCGGCTGGCGAATCCGCCCGCGACCAAGCGCTCGGCAACCAAGGCCGGCGCGGCGGTGCATAGATCCGCGGCCTTGAGGATGGCGCGCAGCACCCGCTTGGTAGCAACCGGATGCGCGGCCACAAAATCGCTGTTGCCGGACAGCATGCAGCAAAAATATTGCGACCAAGGTCGGTCCACTGTGCTGTTGACGATCACGTGCCCGACCTTGCTGCGCCGCAATTCCTGCGGGTCCGGCGGAAAGCCCAGGAATGCATCGATTTCGCCCCGCGCGAACAGCTCCTTGGGCTTGACCGCCGGGTCCACCACCCAGTTGATGTCGCGCGCCGGATCGAGCCCGACATAGGCGGCGATGCTGGCGAGGAACAGATGCGGCCCCGAACCGAGCCCCTGGACGCCGACGTTCCGGCCTTTCAGATCGACGACGCTGTCGATCCCGTGCTTGGCAAACAGCTCGAAGCAACCGGGATGGACGCCGCCGAGCAGAGTGAGCCGCGCACCGGAGTCCAAGGCGACGATCGAATTTGTCACGAAGTTGAGGCTAAAGTCGATCTCGCCATTCGCCACCGCGGAGGCCGTGGCCGCACCGGGGCCTGCCGCGACATAGGCAACCTCGGTGAAGCCCTCAGCGCGCAGCAGGTCCTCTACAACATACTGTGGCGCCACGCAGATGCTAGGGATCTTGGCCAAGCGAATGCGTGTGGTCTCCGGCCCTGGCTCGGCAAGAACTCGAGTTGGAGTGCCGACGAGGCTTGCGGTGCCGGCAGCCGTCAGGCCGGCCAGGAAGCGCCTGCGGCTCTGAATGATTTGCATGTCTACGTCTCCCCTCGAGACCAGATGGGATCAGGTTTTCAGCTCACGCTTCAACTCGTCGAGGAAGCGCCAGTCCGTTCCGTTGGCGATAATTTGTTGCGGGCTCGACTTGATCATGCCCGTCTCCTGCATGCGCAGTGTGTAGAACCGCAGGGAGTCTTCGGGATCGAATTCCCGCCAGCGGTCGTACCGAATGTCCTTCAGAGTTTGGAGCGCGTAGTCATAGCTGGTCTCGAAATCGCGATCGACCATCTGCTGGGCCACACTTTCGGGATCCGACACGCAGAGGTCGGCGGCCTTGAGGATGGATCGCAAGACCCGCTTGGTCGCCACCGGGTATCTTGTCACATAGTCCGTCGTGGCCGAAATCATGCAGCAGAAATACTGTGACCACGGGCGGTCGACGGCATTGTTGAGGATCGTGTGGCCGATCTTCTTGGCGCGCAGCTCCTGCGGCTGGGGCGGCGTCCCCAGGAATGCGTCGATCTTCCCTTCGACGAAGAGTTCCGTCGGCTTGACGTCGTTAGTCAAGACCCATTGGATATCGTTCACTGGATCGAGTCCGACATAGGCGGACATGAGGGACAGCCACACGTGCCGCGAGTTGTTGAAACCGTTCACGCCCACTCTCTTGCCCCGCAGATCCGTGACGCTGCGAATGCTCTCCTTGGCGATCAGTTCGAGGCATCCCGAGTGCAACCCGGTCAGCACCTTGATCGGCACGCCGGCGGCGATCGACGCGACCTGGTTCGGCGCAAAGTTCACGGAGAAATCGGTCTCACCGCGTGCGATCCATACCGATTGGTTGACGCTTCTGTCGCCTTCTATGTAGCGGACATCGGTAAGACCCTCGGCGCGCATCAGTTCTCCGGCGATGTACGCACCTGCCCAACAGTAGGAACTACCGACCCACAGCGGCAGACGAACCGTGGTCGTTTCCAACGGCGGTTCCGCGTGGAGTGACCCTGGAACACCGACGATACCGGCAGCGCCTGCCATTGCAGCGCCGGCTAGGAACCGGCGGCGGGTTTGGATGATCTGCATCAGAACGCTCCTCTTCCGATTGGCAAAAGCAATACTGGCCGGAACCGAGGAAAAGAGGTTTCAGCAGAGGCAGATGGTCTGGTGAGCGCGACGAGTAGTTGTGGAACCTAGCGCGCCTAGTCCGATGCGAGAGTCTTGCGCTCTCAGTCGCCGGCTCATTTATTAGCAACAGACGATATGCCACGATACGCCCAATTTGCGTAGGTAGCGAGCGCAAAACTTGCTACGCCGAACGTCCCGCCAGCGCCTCGCTGTCATGGAGACTGTTTACGGGGTTGCGAATGGCCAGTTCAAGTTTGCTGCGGCCGGACCCACCCGCTGAATGTCCGCTATCGTTCTTCGGACGCCAAAAGCCGCCATTCCGCTGTTCGGCCCAAAATCTGCCTAACCGCAAAGCGCCCAACCTCGGTCGTTTGTTGCGGCCCTGCACGCCCCCTGAAAGCGGACATCGCTGGTGCCGACGCCATGAGCGGTGCTGCGCCATGACCCGATATTGCAAATCGAGCTTAGGCTCTTGTCGTCAGGGTAGAAAGCTGGTCAGTGTCGTAACGGTTCCGCAAGTCTGCAAGCGCTTTCGGATCCGGAGAGCCGTGCGCAGCGAGCCTGGCAAGCTCTTCAAAATAGTGCTCGTGTCCGGGCGGCCGGCTCTTCGCCGACATTGGTGATGTTGTGCGGAACGCCCGGTGGAATGAACAGGCAGGTGCCCGGGGTCGCGCGGATCGTCTTGTCCCCAACATGCCAGACGCATTCGCCCTCAAGCACGTAGAAGGTTTCCTCCTGTACGCGATGAACATGGAACCCGGTTGCGAAGCCAGCAGGGATCGTCCAGTCGAACATGCTCGTGTGTTTCGTATCGTTGCCGGTGACAAGGAACGCCATCGGAGAGCCACGCAACCTGACTCCATTGTTCTCGCCGGGCATGCGAATGACGGGAGCGACGCTCATCTGATCCTCCATTGGCTGGGTGCTACTCCGCTAGCACGTGGACAAGATGCGCTCCCCGTTTCCGCGAGTCGTGAAGCCGTTCCGAAATCGTTGCGAAAAATTCACAGACGATATCTTCTTTGGGAATGGCGACAATCCTCGCGTTTGGTCCATTTCGCCTCGACACCGATGCTGGAATTCTATTCCACGGCGTAGAGCCGACGTCGCTCGGACAGCGGGCGCTCGCGCTGCTTGCGCTGCTTGTGGAACGGGCGGGCGCACCGGTTCCGAAGGCAGTTCTGATCGAGGCGGCGTGGCCCGGACATGCCATTGAGGACAGCAACCTGACGGTCCAGATCGCGGCAGTTCGGCGGCTCTTTGAGGAACTGGCGGCTGGCGCATGCTGGATCGAAACGCTGCCGCGACGCGGCTATCGCTATGTGGGGCCGGCGGTCACAGCCGGTAACCGTGATCCGACACCCGGGGGCGCAGCAACGGCAACGCTGACATTGCCGGACAAACCGTCTGTCGCGGTTTTGCCATTTTCGAACCTAAGCGGCGATCCGGAGCAGGACTATTTCGCCGACGGGATGGTTGACGATATCATCACCGGCCTGGCGCGCATCAAGTGGCTGCTCGTCATCGCGCGAAATTCGACGTTTACCTACAAGGGTCGTGCCGTGGACGTGAAGCAGATCGGCCGCGAGCTTGGCGTACGATATGTGCTCGAAGGCAGCGTGCGGAGAGCCTGCGGCCACGTGCGCATGTCCGGCCAGATGATCGATGCATCGACCGGCGCTCATGTGTGGGCCGAGCGGTATGACCGCAGCTCTGACGATATCTTCGGGCTTCAGGATGCGATCGCCATGTCGGCTATCGGCGCAATCGCACCGAGTCTGCGGCGTGCAGAAATCGAGAGGGTCAAGCGCAGGCGCTCCGACAATCTCGATGCTTACGACCTTGTGCTGCGGGCCCAACTCGACGTTGATTCCGGCATGCCTGAGCGAGTGAGGCGAGCGCTCGTGCTGCTCGAACGTGCCATCGAACTCGATCCGGCTTACGCGCAAGGCATGCCGTCCCTTGCTGTCATCATGTGCTACTCGTAGATCCGCCTCTTGCGCCTGCCAGCGCTGGATGCGCCGCGCGGCAGTCTTTCCCGGCATGAACCAGCTTTTGCGCTCGTAACTCCACCTGGCGCGCGGAAATGCCTGTCGAAACCGCTCAACCGCCGCGCGATCGTACGGAAAGCGCGCTTCGGCTCAAGGAGCTGGCTGCGGTGCAGCAGGGGCGTCGGATTTTTCCATCAGATTGCGAAGCACAGCACTGCTCGCAAACAACGCGGTGCAGCTCATTCGGGTCCAAGAACACCAGAACGTATGGTCAGAGCCGCAAGGGGCAGCCAAGGAGGCGATCGGTGAAACTGCTCAACGAGCTAGCGTGGCGAAACCTTCGCCGCGCCAGACCGTTTATTCTGCTCCAGGAGAGGTCCATTCATGCCCAGACGAGATGCAAAA
The DNA here is from genome assembly GCF_040322015.1 of Mesorhizobium sp. M0208. NCBI lineage: Bacteria > Pseudomonadati > Pseudomonadota > Alphaproteobacteria > Hyphomicrobiales > Phyllobacteriaceae > Mesorhizobium > Mesorhizobium sp. M0208. The sequence continues at coordinate 20,630 of NZ_JAMYSP010000052.1, forward strand.
AACCCAGCGGCCAGACGGCCAACGAGCCCTCGTTCGCGTCCCCTGAAAGGCGAGGAGACGGAAGTGAACCACATCGTCGAAACGCAAAGTGTATCGCCAGCCCAGGCGCGAGAGCTTGTGCGGCGCCACGGAAACGATTGGCGTAAGATCGATGAAGCCGCCAAGTCTTATAAGGACGACAGCTAAGCACTTCCAAGCCGGGGGAAAGGGAGCTTTGTCACGGCAATCCGCGGAGTTGCAAATTGAGCGGATCGGCTTGAGGCGACGAATGACCACTATCGCAACGTTCATGGTCAGCCACTATATTCCCGGCCGGATGCCGCCATGTCCAGAACTCTGATTGTCAATGGTCTGATTATAGTTGCCATAGGCCTATTGTGGTCCTGGTTGTCGCGGGTCGGTCCGGGCAGATTGCCCGGTGACATCGTGATCCAACGTGAGAACTTCACGTTTTACGCTCCGATCGGCACTGGGATTCTGATCAGCATCGTGCTTTCGTTTGTTCTATGGCTACTCAACCGATAGCGGGGACGGCGAGCCCACGTCGCCGGAGGAAAGAACGACGTGGGCCGATCGGAGCTATCCGATCTGGCAGCAAAAATATGAGGGAAAGAGTTTGCTGCGTGGCAGAACTTTCCCTACGCGCCGGTGTTCCATCGCGTGAGTGAAAAAGCCCGCCGCACAGTTTGATGCGGCGGGCCGATCAAGCGCTGTTGCACCCGGCGGGGGCTCGGGTCGGGCATGCCCGGTGCGCGCGGATCACAGGGATTTAGATGCATCAGCTGCAATACGTCCACCAACCGACGGTTGGACAACACGAGGCTTGATTCCGAGCTCTTTCTCTCAGTGCCGAAGGGACAAGATAGTTGCAGGAACTCAGCCTTGGCGCGGCACGTTGCAAGTCGTTGATCATCGCAAAGGATGTATCCAATGGCGAAAGACATATCTCGCGAGGAAGAGCAACGCGGCACCGAAAAAGTTCTCTTCTGGGGCGCTGCGATCGCTCTTGTCCTTTTTGTGTCTCTGCTGACCATCGCCCTCGTCGGGACGTCCTGATCTTTTTAGACAGCAGGATTGGACCGGCGGGCGCGAGGTCTTGTGAGCTTAGGGGCGGATGCCGCGCTGCTGCACCAGCGCGAGCAGGGCCAATTCCACTTCGTCGAGCCGCGTCGGACGCGCGTTTTCCGGCATCCCCTCGGCCGTCGCGAGATCGACCAGATACTCGTTCCACGCCCAGTTTCGCACGATGGCGCGTTTCTCGTCGGCTGCCAGACGAGGATCGACGACCACGTCCATCGGCGATGCATAAAACGCCTCCTCGTCCGTCAGCGCCGGTCCATAATGTGGCGCCTGCGAAACCCCGCCGTACGCCGGCCTGCAGCCGCTTGTCCGCATCGGAAGATTCGACACTGAACTTTTTGGCCGCCGGGCTTCCTTGAACCGCGTAGGCAAGCCCCTGCCGTTCGGCATAGTCGATGGCCGCCTGAGCCGTCGGAAAATCGAGCTCCACCTGGGTCAGCGTGTCACCACTTCCGGTGTAGCCCATCAGCGGTTCAATGACCGGCGCAGTACGCCGCTCGAGCACCAGCCGCCAGACCTTCGGCCGCGCACGGCCGGAGGTCATGACTGAGCGGCAAGGCTTGTAGATCCGTGCGACCGCATCACTCGGGAACTCGGATCTGCCGAACAGCGGCGCTCGCCCGCGGTTGTCGTTTGCCAGTTCGAGATTTTCTACGACTGGTGTGACTTCTCTTTCTTGCTTCTGCATCACTCATCCCTCCCATTTTGGCGAAGGATGCGCCGGAGGCAGCGGCCTGCCGCCTCCGACTTGCTCCATGCGTCAGTGGGTGATCGGGATGCGCTTCACCTTCGACTGCGCGTTCGGGTTCTTCGGCAGCGTCAGGGTCAGGACGCCATTGGCAAAGGACGCCTTGACCTTGTCGTCCTCGACCTCGTAGCCAAGGGGTATGCGCCGCTCGAAGCGACCATAGAAGCGCTCGGAGTAGTCCTTCTCGTCGGTCTCCGACTGCTTTTCGCCACGCAGGGTCAGCACGTCTTCGTCGAGCAGAACTTCGATGTCCTTCTCTTCCATGCCGGGGACCTCGGCGGTGACGCGAAGCTCATTATCCGACTCCGAGATCTCCACCTTCGGCCAGCCGCTATCGAAAGGCGAAAGCTGCCCCGCAGCAGGCAAGCGCGTCTCGAAGCTCCTCAACATATCGTCAAAGAGCCGGTTTACCTCGCGGTGAAGCGAAAGGAACGGGTCGCCACCGCTATAGATGCTCGGGGCCTGGTTGTTGTTGCGGCCCCACGGGATAAGGTCACGCATGTTCATTGTCATTCACCTCCACGTTCAACCGCGCGGCACCGGACGATTGCCGGTGCCTGTCGCTTCTGGTTCACGCTGACTTCAGGCTGCGTTCTTTTCGGCCTCGATCTGCCGCGGTGCTGCCTTTGCCGTGCTGCCGGCGATGGCGATCCGGCGCGGCTTCATCTCTTCGGGAAGCTCGCGCTTGAGATCGATGTTCAGCAGCCCATTGTCCAGGCTGGCGCCAACGACCTTCACATGGTCGGCCAGTTCGAACCGACGCTCGAAGCCGAGCCCGGCTATGCCGCGATAGAGATACTGGCCGTCATCGTCGCCAGATTGCGACCCGCTCACAACCAGCAGGTTAGGTTGATGAGTGATGGTTAGCTGATCCTGCGAGAAGCCGGCGACCGCCATGGTGATGCGATAGGCGTCCTCACCAGCCTTGGCGATGTCATAGGGCGGCCAATTGTCTATCGCAGTGACACGGCTCGCATTTTCCAGCATGTTGAAAATGCGGTCGAAGCCGATGCTGGACCGGAACAGAGGGGTAAAATCGAGGTTTGTCCTCATAGCCACATCCTCCTTTGAGCAACATGGATACAAGGAGACGCCAAGAGAGCCTTGACGCCTCCTGGACCTGCGCCGGCCCCATCTGGCGACCGGCGATTAGTTATTTAGAACAGTGCCTTACGCGTTCAAGGGGCTATAGGAAAATTTTCAGCCAGACGAATGGTCGCGACGAATGGTCGCTAAGAACACGTCTATCCCGCCCGCCGGCCAATCCTCGCCGGCGGGCGGATGCCTCGGATGCAGAGAGTGGCCGCGTTCAACTCAAAGTCGATCGACGGATGCTGTAAAACCGGTGACCGCGATACTTTCGATTTCACGACCGCGACCGGCGCCGGGAAGCTTCTCCAATTGATCCAATTGGCGCAACGCGTCCATGATGGCATCGAAGCTGACCGGTTCGGTTGCGCCCGGCGGCATGCGCAGCGCCGGCACCGATTCCACTGCACAGGCATCCGATGCCCAGGACGAAAGGATTGCACGCTTCTCCTGGAAGTCCAGCATCACGTCGGTCAGCACGTTCTCAGGTCGCTCGAAATGCCGTGCCGGATGGAGCAACCGGTCAAGGAAAACATCAGGGCCCTCGGGCCCGATTGGGGGAAAACTCGTCGAAATGGCTCCTTCCATCGATGGTCCTCCGCTTTGAATAGTCTCCTTTGTTGATGTCATCTTTGGTGGCTCTCGCGATTTCCACCAGCTGAAAATTTTGGAGAGTTTCGACCAAATTTCAATGGCCCGACAAGGCCAAATCCTCGCAGTTCAGCCCACCATCAACATCTTTTCGAACCGGTGAAACAATCGGCGTGAATGTCAGTTCTTGCGTCTGGGAAAAGTCGCGCGGCAGCGCCAGGGCGGTCGGGCAGGAGAATCAGTCATGTCTTACATTTCCAGGAAGCGACTGAGCATGGGCCTCGTCGCAGGAATCTTGATGCTCTCGGCTGGCGGCTTTGCTCCGGTTTCAGCACAGGAAATCCCGAACGACTTCAGCGCAATCGTGCGTCAGAAGCTGCCGGCCGTGGTCGCGATCACGACGAGGCAGATCATCCAGGACCAAACGATGCTCGACGATTTTCTCAACCCCTTCGACAGCCGCGGGCCTGCCCAGCCGCAGGTGCGAGAAGCTCTTGGCTCCGGCTTCGTGGTCAGTCCGGAGGGCTACATCGTCACCAACAATCATGTCGTGGCCGACTCCACCGAAATCCACGTCGTATTCTCCGATAAGGAGACTTCGCCCGCGCGACTTGTGGGCCGCGATCCAGCAACCGACATCGCGGTGCTGAAGGTCGATCCACGCCCCAACATGACGACCACCGCCTGGGGTGACTCTGACGCAATGCAGCCGGGTGCCTGGACGATCGCGATTGGCAGTCCCTTCGGGCTCGGGGGAACCGTGACCGTCGGCGTTCTTTCCGCCCGCTCGCGCGACATCCAAGCCGGCCCTTACGACGATTTCCTCCAGACAGACGCCTCGATCAATAGAGGCAATTCGGGCGGCCCCCTGTTTAACGCGCGCGGCGAAGTGATCGGGGTCAATACGGCCATCGTCTCTCCGTTTGGCGGCAGCATAGGCATCGGTTTCGCCGTGCCGTCCCGAACCGCACGGAGCGTCGCCGATCAGCTGATCCGCACCGGCCGGATCGAGCGCGGGTTCATCGGAGTGCGTCTCCAGGAGGTGACGCCGTCGCTTGCCCAGGCGCTTGGCATATCGAGCACCAAGGGAGCGCTGGTCGCCTCGGTCGAGCCCGGCAGTCCGGCAGACAAGGCCGGCTTGCTCAACGGCAAGGAGGTTCAGGGCGTCCATGACTTGACGCTGGCGGCAGCTAACGAAAAGCCGGGGTCGAAAGCCACGCTGACAAGGAACCGCGGCGGCTCCCAGCAGGAGGTGGAACTGACCCTCGGTCAACGCAAGGACGAGGAGGTACAGACCGGTGCCGTTCCGAGTCCGGAAGCGGCGGACCAACGCCTCGGGCTGTCGCTCAGCCCCATTCCGGACGAAGCGCGCCAGCAACCGGGTCTGCAGCCGGGTACCACCGGCGTGTTTATCCAGGAAGTGGCGCCGAATAGCCCCGCCGCCGAGAACGGCCTTCGACCTGGCGACGTGATTGTCTCGGCCAACAACCGGGATGTGGCACAGCCGTCAGATATCCAGGAGGAGTGGGCAAGATCCCGGCAGCAGCACAAGCCCATTCTGTTGCGCATAAACAGGCAAGGACAATCGCTCTTCATTGCCCTAGCTGCTTCCTGACGTAGCGTGCGTCGAAACCAAAAATGTGACAAAGTTTCCGTTCCGTATCCGAAAGAACGGAATCAGGTCGCCGGGGCCCAAACATCACTTCAGCCGCCTCCTCCCATCTCGCGCGCGGCAAAAAGCAGCCAGCCGGCCGTGGCTCCCATCACCGTCCGCACTTGAGCAGCTCGTGCCGAGCCCGTGTCAATTTTGACGCACTCCGTTCCTGCATAGCGTGACAGAAGACCTTCGCCGCGTTGGCGATGATGAAGACCGGCCTTGCCGGAACCGCGCAGCGAGCGCCCTTCCCGAAGACGCCATATGACCACATCTCGCACGGTCATTGTTGAGACGGCAGCGTCAAAGTTCGCCGCATCAGTTGCAACGAGTTCTGGAAAATCAGGCCGGACTTGAGGCCAGCGAATGATAACGTCAGGTCGGCTCGCCGTGTTCTGCATCGCTCGTTGTCGATGGGTGGCGATCATAATCGACGGGCGGTGACAACATAACTTCGGCCTCGGCTCTGCCGAATTCCCTGCCGATTTGGAATGCCGCTGAAAGCTGTCTCATGAACCGGAGGGCGGCACGTATTTTGGAGGCATCGTTGGATCTTCCCGCTTTCATTTAGTCGACAATAGCTGGTCCGCTTGGAACGGCAGTCCGTCACCGTTCAAAAGCCACCCGTCGAGGCGGCCTTTTCATTAGGAGCCCCTCCACATGACCAAACCCACCCCAACGCGCCGCGGCGCCAACACCGACGTGCGTGCGACCGTGAAGCGGCAGCACCTGCAGGTTCAACACTGGCTTTCGCAGGCGATGCCGTCTTTGTCGCGGTCTAGCTTGCGGCCCCAAGAGCAGTTGGCTAGGTACCAACTTGCTTCATCGCACGAGCTGATTTGGGAACAGGTGCGCCGCGGCTCGCATGAATAGCCGCTTTGTGCGACCTGATGGCGGTTGATTAAGCCAAGCGGCTGGTTAGAAAGCGGCCGGTTGTCGGCATGCGCTAGACGCCACACCCAAGGCGCCTGAAAAGTTCCGGCCCACAGACCGAGCTTTGCCGCCTCTGCCTTCGCCTGCTGCCCCGCATAGGCGCCGTGGCTGTAGAGGGGCCAGTCCAGTGCCAAGCCCTGCTCGACAAGCCAGCGCTGAACGCTACGACCGTCCGCCCGATCGCAGTTCCCGACAAGACGCCCGTACCGATCACGATCGACAAAACTGCAATGCAGCGGTCGCGAAGCTGCCAGGAACTTGTCCAAGGCTTGGGCAGTGCGGCGCCCGCATGGGTAGTCAAAGCCCTTGGCGTCGTCGCAGTGCTGACGGCTCTCGGGCGCGTCGATGCCATTGAAACGAATCCTTTGGCCTGCAATCTCTACTGTGTCGCCATCGATCACCGAGGCGCGGCCTTCCATGTGGCCAGGCAATGGTTCTGTCCAGTTTGTTATCGTGCTCTGTTGGCCGGCGGTGCTCTGGATCGCGAATTGGGTGACTGCGGCGGCAAGCGTGCCGGCGCCGAGGAAGATCAGTCCCAAGAGGGGTCGCGGCAGCCGCCGTGACGGCATTCTTCTGCCGGCGCGCCTTCGCCAGCGGTCAGCCTGATTGGCGCCTTGATAACGGTGGCCTTTGCCCACGCCCGCTCTCCCGGAAGAGGAATGCCGCCATTCCGGGCAAGAGTCGAGAAGCTGCACTAGCCGGTCGGCAACTGGTCAACGCGGGGGCACCGGCTCAGCCTTTCAACCGTCTCAACTATGGCCTTCGCAAGCGGGCATCAAGGTCCGCGTGAAGCACCTCCGGGGCGAGGAAGACCATCGGCACGCCTCGCTGCAGGATTTTTGGGATGAAGACTAGAACGCCGTTTGTGTCTCCAAGACGCGACAACGCAAAGTTCACCGGCCCGGCCAAGCGCCGACTATTTGACAAGCGCGCAAATGGCGTATGCTGTCAGCGTCCAAGCTGTTGGGGACGTAGCGGCTACATGCGCTTGTGCTACCCACCCTGGAGCTGGGGAAGTAACCGGCAAGCTCCTAGAAATTAGAGCATTTGAATTTGACGCGCTGGCACCGCCACCTATGACGACTTTTGGCTTGGGACACCAAGCCTGTGCGGATTTGTCTGGGCTTGTATCACTCGCGCTTGCATACTGGGTGATTTCCCAACCGCCGACGCCGTCCTTCCCCGCCGGACCCTCAGCCCCCATTGCACCTCTAGGTCCCTGCTTGCCGGGAAGACCTTGTGGACCGACAGGCCCTTGGGGCCCTGGGGGGCCTGCCGTTGTGCAACCTGCAAGGAGGGCGACGCATGCTAGAGCAGTAATTCTCATGACCACCTCCCCGGTTTCCCGGTGAGTTGACGACAAAAAACATTCGCCAAATCAACCGAATGTACCACCACGCGATTGTCGTGGATAGGAACGCGATCGGCGGCTAACGGAACGTCGCATATGCGCCGTGACGACGGGAGGCCAGCAATCGTAGCGTAGAGTGTTGACGCGCCTTCCTTGCCGTTGAAGCTCTCGATGAAGCCGTATCCGGCATGATGTTCTTGGTGCCATCGTTTGTTCGGTCGTCAGTTCGTTAAGCTTGGCGCATCCGGGCATCCGGGCCACGGGGCACCGGGAGCACGCAAGTGCGGGAGCGCGGAACAGCCGCTCTGCGCCCCGAAGCTCGCCGCCGGAACCGGCATCTGCCACACCGACGAGTTCACGCTGTCGGGAAGTGGTAAAGACGCTACTTCGATTCAATAACCCCGTTCGAGGTCGATCTTGTTGGACAGCGGCTCTCCTCTTGCAACTTGACCGCAGAGATCGGCGACCTGGTCGATTCCAGAATCCACCCAGAAGCTCGCGACATGAGGTGTGATGGTCACCCTGGGATGAGTCCACAACGGCGATGAAGTCTCCAGTGGTTCACGCTCAAACACGTCAAGACAAGCACCAGAAAGCTGACCTTCGTCGAGCGCGCGGATCAGGTCGGCTTCGTTGACATGCGCACCCCTGCCGACATTCACAAGGTAGGCACCTGACTTCATTTGTCCAAAGGTAGAGGAATTCAGTATCCCACGAGTGTCACCAGTCAGGGGAAGTGAACAGATAACGTAGTCCCGATTTGTGAGTGCGTCCGCAAGCTGGGCACGGCCAAAGTAACTATGTATACCAGGAAGGGCCTTTTGATGACGAGACCAGACTGCCGTGTCGTAGCCCAAGTCCGCAAACAGCTTTGCGGCCCAGCCACCGATCCGGCCCGCACCCAGCACAACAATTCTTGTCTCGGAGATCTTCCGCGGCGCGATCGGATTCCAAAACTTGCGGGCTTGGAGACCCATGTAATCCGCAACATGCCGTTGCTGGCAGAGAACGCGAAGGACGATGTATTGCACCACTTCCGAAGCCTGCTCACGCGTTGCGAGCCTGATGAGCGGAACACTCTTGGGAAAGCTCTGAAGATCAATACCCTCGACACCGGCCCCCAAATAGACGACGGCGCTTAGCCCCGTCATGGCGTCAAAAAAACCAGGACTGGCGCCCTTGTCGATCAGCACAATATCTATGTCACTTTTGTTCCCGGCGTCTGGCCAAAGCCTGAACTCCAGCTGCGGCACACGGGTTTTCAGCTCAGCAGCCCATACTTGTGGATCAATGTAGTCAGGATACTCATTGACCATCAGAACGGTAATGGGCTCGCCGAACACTTCGCCCCTCCCAGATTCAGGTAATCAGGCATCCACCGGATGACCGGTCTGTGGAGACTGATTTTTGCGCAAGCTGGCACCAGTTGCAAGACGACCGGCAAAATGGCGTTGGTGATCCGCCAAAGCGTGATGTCTGCCCGTTGCTGGCCGAGAAGACGTCCGACCTGACGGGTCAGCAGATGGCCGATCCAACCCTGCGGGATGCGCGGCAGCGGATACCCGCTCCGGTTGCCCCCTCCTGTATTTGTTGACTCTTAAAATTATGTAGAGCTAATATGAATGTGCTACTGTCTAGGGCAAGTCCCCCTAGCTTCATCTGCTAGACTTGCTCGCTTCAGATTTAGTTGAAATTCTGCAACTAGCAGAACCAAACCCCATAAGCTCATGAGGATAGATGGGAGATGCAAGTTCTCTCCTTTACTGTTGAGCGCAGGATTGTTAAGAGTGCTGCTGATCCCTGACCAGCCTGTTCACGGCAGTTCTTATACGAACGATCTTTGCCCTTGTGAAATTCGTGAAAAGCTTCCTCTCGAGGACCCAACCGCCGAAGTCGATGTCGCGATCGTCCTTGCGGTCGATATGTCGGGCTCCATCAACCAGATAGAGGCCACGCTACAACGCGAGAGCTATGCGGCTGCTTTGGAGTCACCGACCGTGTTGAAGGTGATCAAAGAGGGTATGCACGGCAAGATCGCTGTCACTTTTGTCGAATGGTCGAGCCGCGGCTCCTTAAAAACGCGGGTGGATTGGACCGTTCTTTCTGAGGCGAATGATGCGTCGGTTGTCGCGGAAGCAATTCGGAAAAGGTCGGAAGGCCTACACCGAGATCCGCACGGTGCAAAAACATCGATCTCATACGCCATTGATGTGTCTGTTGATGCCTTTGACAAACTTCCTGTCCCGACGTTGCGCAGGGTCATCGATATCTCAGGCGACGGAACAAACAATGACGGATCTTCACTTGAAGAAAGCCGCCTGAGAGCGCTTCAGAAGGCCATCGTCATCAACGGTCTCCCGATAGGCGCGGAAATGGAAAATGGCGAGACCACCGCGGAATATTACGAGCGGCACGTTATCGGGGGGCCCGGCTCGTTTATCATTCCAGCCGACAGCTCGGCTGAATTTCAATGGGCCATAATCAACAAGCTAATTCGAGAAGTAAGTTCCATCTCCGGAGAGAAACGCTCTTAGAACGATCGCACCGATACGCGCGGGAAGGCTCCCTATAAATCTGTCGAAGAAATCTTCGGTGACGAGGCCGGAGTTGGAATGATGGACAGAGTGTTAGAAGGACCTAGGCGGCACGTATAGGCAGATCATGGCGGGCAAGACACGTGCGAACGTCAAGACCGACAAACTGCGTGGGCGCGCTATCGTCCGTAAGCGCCTCGCCGATCACCTATGGGTTTGGGCTTGATGTTTTCCGGAATCGCCAGGGCATGAGTTCCTCGATCTGGCTCTGT
>NZ_JAMYSP010000053.1:0-30797 GCF_040322015.1 Mesorhizobium sp. M0208
AGAAAGCTTGACCCCAGCACTCCGGTGCTCAGGTTCTCCTGACTGCCGGATGCGCACGTCTGCGGTCTTCACCGGATGCGTACCGTTCGCCTGAATATGGCGGTGGAGATGGTGTTCGTCGGCAAGGACCGGCAATACAATCCCGAGCGCTGGCATCGGGCTGGGAGAGGCGCCAGGTCGAGAACCATGTCAGACAGGTGCGATGCCGAGCCGTCAGAATTCACGATCGGCCCGGCTATCCTGGTCGCCAGTCCTTTGCCGGTCCTTACATTCCGCCACCCAACACCGCCGTAGCGCGGACACGCAAAGCACCCTGCGAATAGGCCTCCAGCATATCCTGTCGTGCCTGCATTCCAATCCTCTTGCAGAGCGTTTCATCGCCCGCCAACACCAATGCTTGCATTACCGCCATCTCCGCTGAGGAAACAGTAAGCTTCAGCATATTCTCTCCATGCTTGCCGTAATCCCGGATACCGCCGACGTCGGTCGCGATAACCGGAAGGCCGGCAAGCATCGCCTCGGCGACGACGATGCAGAACCCTTCCGTATCGGACAGGTTGATGAACATGTCACGATCACAGGCTAGCTCGGACCAGCGCGCGACATAGCCATGGAAATGCACGCGATCTCCAATGCCGAGCTCATCCGCCTTGCGCGAAAGCGCCTGCCGTTCCGGCCCGTCGCCGTAAAGATCGAGGCTTGCCGAAACGCCCCGGTCTTGGAGCATTCGGATGGCCTCAATCAGGCGGTCAAAATTCTTTCGCGCCATAAGGCGTCCGGCTGCAGCAAGGCGCAAGGGTGTGTGAAGCGCGTAGTCGCGCTTGTGGGAGGAAGCCTCATCGGCACGAAACAGAGGCACCACATGCGACCGGCGCCTGCGGGGCAGGAAGTATGCTTGTGTCTCCCGGAGCGTATTTTCGCAATCAGCCCAGATTTCGTCGACACGCCAGGACAGCGCCTTGAGCACAGGGCCATAAACGCCTTCGGCACGCCGGGAGCGGTAACGGGCGATGTGCTCGAATGAAACGCAGCGAAGCCGAGGAGCGAACATCGCAGCGAATCGTCCCAGGAGATTGGCCTGCTTGAGCGACAACACAACCATATCCGGCCGCCACTCCCGGATGAGGCGTAACATTACAAAGAACGTGCTCACGAAGGTGCGCAAGGAAGGCTCTTCGCTCTGCGACGTCAGGATAAGATTGTGCTCTCCGACCTTTGCGGCGATTTCATCGGCAAGAGCCCCGCGACCACGGCAACAGGCTAGAATCTTCAGCTCATGCCCGCTGAAAAATCCTGCTTGCAGCAAAGTCAGCAGCCCGTGCTCGGCACCACCGGGATCGAAGCCGTTGATGAAGTAAAGAATTCGCATGTGATACGGAAGCGTTCCCGATTGCCTTGTGCCTCTAGCGCTGAGCGCCCCGATATTCGTCAATGCCGCTCCCTTTGCGCAGGGCGCGGTAGAACAACAGCTTGGCTGCGCGGCGCACCTGGGGCTCCACGCCCCTCGGCAGGACGCAAAGAAGGATGTAAACGTAGACGCGCCAGGACAATGGATCGTGCCACATCGCGCGAATGAGCAAGCGCGCTCCGCGTTTCTTTTCGCCTTGAGCCACGCAATCATTGCCCGCCTTTGCGTACAAACGCGCGTTGCGCCGACGCGCGAGGTGCGTAAGTTCCGGCCGTCGCATGACCCATTCTCGCGTGAGGCGTTCGGCTACCGGCAGAAGCGCGTCGAGTCTGCGGGTTATATTCGAGCCATGGCGCCGTTTATAGACGAGTGCTTCGGCCACATGTTGAAATGTCCAACGCTCGGCTGCGCGCATACAAAACTCTGTATCCTCTCCAGCCCTGAATGCCTCATTGAATAACCCGATATCTTCGACCATCTCCCGCCGCATAACCATACTGGAAGGAACAATCGGCCCGTCAAGCAGAAAATATGTCGGCAACGTATCGCATTGGTCCGCGCGATAGCGGCGCACGGCGACGTGTAGAGCATCGGACAGATCCGGCGCGGAAAAATCGACAAGATCACCATAGACAAGACCTGCCTTGCAGCCATTGCCCAAGACGGCTAATTGACGCTCAAGCTTGTCCTCGGCCCAGAAGTCATCGCCGTCGAGAATTGCAATAAGATCACCGGTAGCATGTCCGATGGCAAGGTTCCTCGCCGATGAAGGCCCGATACCCGCCGTCGTCAGGACATGTACGCGCGGCTCCCTGCGACCCAGCGATGCAATCACTTCCGACGAGCCGTCCATCGAGCCATCATTGACAATGATGATCTCTTTGATGTGGCTCGACGCGGTCTGATTGATCACGCTTTCCACTGCCTGCACGATGAAGCGTTCTTCATTGTGGCATGTCAGGACAACCGAAACACTCATCTCGTGTTTCCTGACAAGGGGCTCCCGAGAAATCGAGGATGTGTCATGCTCCTGGGGTGGCTCCTCCGCATCCTGTGCAATGATAGGCAAAGCCCGTGCCGCGTCAATTCAGGCAGGAGCGAGACAAGACTCAGCGTGACGAAAGCTCGTGTGCCGGAGGCTTCTGTTCCAACGTAAAAGGCGCAAGGAACAAGGAGCACGAGGGGCAGAAGCCGTGCCTGGGCCGCTCCGATCAATCCGTGAGAAAGGGCCCAGCTTAGAGTACGGCTTAAGCGAAACCATGCAGCAATCCATATGAGAACATAGAGGCTGAGCCCAATGATGCCGTTCTCGGTGAGGATGCGTTGAAACTCGCCATGTATCCCCAGCCGCAACTCGCCAGGAAGTCCGGTGAAATCCGTATCGATAATATTCTTGAATTGGTTCGTACCCACGCCCATCAGTGGATGTTCGGAGATGAGTTGTCTGGACAGAGTGAAAGCAAACGCGCGCTGGACATTGCTCGGGGTGTCTCCAGGGGCATATTTCCCCGTCGCGGCCAGATATTCGTATTGCCCCATGCTCAGCGGATCGAGAATGGTCTGCATTTGCCTCTCGACATAGGCGTTATCCATCGTGGTCGATAACATGAAAAGACCCACGAAGCCGGCGGCGATCGCTGGTACCATCGCAGCGAGCCGTCCGCGCATCAGAAGCGCAGCGGTCAGAAAGAGAAAGATCAAAAACGCCTTGCGTTCCCCGGATAGCAGGAGCAGGGGAAGTATCCCTGCCCATGCAAACCAAAGGGCGCGCCGCTTGGCCCGTTTGGCGAAGAGGAGGAGTCCCGCGAGCGCAATTGGAAGGAAGGTGAATACGAGCCTTGGGTCGGCCAAGTGCTTCCAGCCGACCGAGTAGCCATGAGCCACATGCCAGGAGATCGTATAGGCGAGAATCAGCACCATGCCGAAAAGCAAGATGTTGACGGCCTTCTGCGCCCCGAGCCATCTAGCCTCCTGTGCGATGGCGAACGCAAAGGCGCCCACGGTGGACATCTGCAACAGCTCGCGCAGGCCGTTCTTCGCGTCCACGCTGAAGGCCGAGACCATGTGCCAGCCGAAGAAGGGCAGGAGCAGCAGAAAACCGGCTGAAAAAGCCAAATTTCGCCAACGCCCCGTCGCCACGCCAAGGATGAGCGCCAGCAAGGCGATCAGCTCGAATGGACGCAGCAACACAAAACCCGTCTCGAGCCTGATTGGCAGGAAGAGGCTCAGTATCGCGAATGTGAGGAGATAACGCATCACAGCCCCCTCGCGGCGCGATATTCTTTTAGCATGTTCTCTTTCCCGGAAACAGCACTTGTTGGATGTATCAATGCCAGCCCGCGGAGAAACACTTCACCCTGCTCCAGCCGACGACCCCATCGTTCCGCCCGCTGTGGCAATCGCATATCGAAGAGGTTTCCGCCTGTTGGGAAAGCTCACCCTCCTCGGCTGCGGGGAGGCTTACTGGTGGCAGAACTCATCAGCAGTCCGACGAGAATGGTGACGCATCCCGACGGCGTGCGGTCGATGCGGCCTAGCCGACGGTCTCGCTCTCCGGTGTCCAGGCTTCTGGCTGGTTGAGCACAGAGATGGCAGCGAATCTTATGCCCGGTATCCCGCGAACTGAGCTCATAGCTTGTGCCGGTTTCGTCCACGAACGGAACGCCGTCGCGATACCAGAGACACTCTATTGCGACGCAATCACGTTCGATACGACAGTCAGCTCTTGGACTGGTGAAGCCTCGCCCGAGAAGACCGGCAATGCGCTGAATTCCGGCGGGACATCAAGGGGGATGGGTCCGCGCAGGACTCAGTGCACTCCATTCAGTGCGCAGAAACTCTTTGAGAAAAGCAAGGGACATATCCGTGGCGGTGGTTCAATCTCACGTCAGATACGATCGCTCGTACTTATCGCCGGAAGCACATAAAAGCCTGAGAGTTTAGGACCGGGCCCAAGCCCGGAAATGGAGAATATCCGATCGAGATCGGGGCGAAGCGGCGGGCGAGCCTCTGCCGAAGCACCCTGTAGTCAAACCCCTTGTGATCGAGATAGGCGCCGGACTTGCTCCGTGGGACCTGTTGCCACAGAATTGCCGCACGGAATAGCTCCCAGGCGCTGTATCGCCATCGCGACTTGTTTATGAAAACGGCGTTGGGGTACTTGAGCAAGAGAATAGGCCCAACCATAATGGGCACGGAGATGATCAGAACTCCACCAGCCCGAAGAGAGCGCTCACAGAACGAGATGAACTCCTCTAATACGTGGTCGTCGACATGCTCGAGGGTTTCAAAGGCAAGCACCGCGTCTAGTACCTCATCAGGTATCTCTCCCAGGCTCCCTACCGGCGTGAACGATGGGGCTTTTGGCGTCACATAGGGATCATAGCCGTAAAGCGGTCCTTTCCAGCCCCGGCTGGCCAGCGTGTTAAGAAAGTCGCCTTTGTTTGATCCGAACTCGAGGATAGCGCTGCTTGGAGTGAGATGTTGCTTCACAAGTCGGATACCCCTCTCATGCCGGCTTCGCTGCGCAAGCCGTGCAACCGGGTTGGGGCTATTCACCGTCAAGCGGTCATAGCTGAAGGGGTTCATATGTTTCTCCCGGGGCGAAAGCAACTAAGAGGTGACGTTGCCGCCTGTCCTTTTTTGCTCGGGCAGATGATACCATATCCAAGCCGCGAAAGCTCATTTGCACGATTACCCCTCTATGAGGTCCGCTTCGGCTGTCCAGGCTTCCGGCTGATCAAGCAAAGAGAGCGCACGCACCTGGCACCGGATCCTGTGCCCAGCATCACTTGCATTGATCTTGTATTTTGCACCAGTTTCGCCGATGATGGGAATTCCGTCACGATACCAAAGGTACTCGAGAAGCGACGCCGGCACATTCGGTTGTACGCTCAGCGTGCTTCCGATGGAGGCAGAGCCGGAAAGCTCAGGCAATTGCCCGAAGCCCGCAGGCACCTTGGCAAGGTCCGACTCCTTCTGGCGGACCCGAATATAGTCTATGACCATGTCGTAAGTTTCGGATGGATCCGGCAAAATTCCGCCCTTGCCGGATCGAAAGCCCAAATTGACCATGATGTATTTTTGCGCGGCAAGCTCCGGCGTGGTCGCACAACGTGCCACTTCATAGCCATCAATCACGAAGAATGTGTAATCATCTTCGATCTGCGCGTACCACGTATGAAACTCGCCGTCATATATGTCTATGGCGTTGGGGAAGCCGTTTGCTTGGTCGATCGGGTAGCCGGCGATCTTCCGGCGAACGTCGGCGGCGGCGATTTGGGGATCGAGATAGGCAAGCGCCGGCTTATGCACATGCTGGCTGATATTGATCCACGTCCCGTCCTTCCCCCCATATTCCCAAAAGTCAGTTTCCAGACGATTCCGCGTCCGCCAAAACAGGTGCTCCTTGCCATAGGCCCAGAAGGCAGGAAAGAAGCCCGGACGCGGCGCGGAAAGCTTCGGGAACTTGGCGCGGATCTCGAAGATGCCTTTTCCCCACCACCGACCTTGGCCGTTGTTGTTGACCGACGAAAACGCGCCGGTCCTCCAAACCTTGTTGTGGACGAGACGGAGCGACAGTGTGTGGCTGTCCGCATCGTGAATGTATGAAGACGGCGTCTTGGAAATCCGCTGTGCCTTGGCATCCCCGCCGATATTGGTGAGGTGCGTCGGCGCGAACCAGCCGCTGCTCTGTGCGCCTGTCAGATCGTCGACAATGGTGTTGGTTTCGAAATCGTCGAAGAACACCGTCGTATAGCCGCCGATGTCGGGCGCCGCCTGACCGCGATGGGCTTGGTTCGTCCTTTTACCAACCGCCGCCCAGCTTGCCCAGGCCTGCGTATCGAAGGCATAGCGCGCGGGATTGTCGTTCGCATCCACGGCTGAGGGAGGGCTCTGGCGATAAGGATGATCGTCGGGCAGGGCGGATTGCCGGCCGACGCGCCACATGCCCCATCCCATCAGCTTATCGATCTGCGAGTCATTCAGTTCGCTTTGTCCGATGATGACGCAGTCGATCGCGACATCGGCCCTCATCGGATTGTTCACATCGCCCATGAAGCTCTGCGATTTCATCCGGTTGGGTCCCAATGCATAAATCGTCTGGCCGGCCGTCTTGACCCCATTCAATACGGCCTGCATCACGAATCCGCGGCGGTACCCGACCATGACATTCCAGTCGCCAAAATCCGTCGAGCATTGCCCTTCCTCGCTCTTAATCTTACCGTCATCGATCTGCGAAACGAATGCGCCTGCCGAAGGCCTGAAACAGACCCGCGGTTGGCGATGCACCGAGCCACCCTCCGCTCCATTGACGCAAAGAACGGAAACGTTATTCGCATCGGCGTTGACTGCCGAATTGCACCGGGCGATCACGAGCCACCACCGGTGGAGATAGGGGGCATCCTTATCGACGGGCCAGGTCAACGCCTGTTTCGTGTCCTTCTTGAAGAGGACGCCGCCGCTATTCGGAAGCTTTGTCGGGCGCAGAGAGGGCTCGGCTTGCACCGCAGCCACCGGCTTCACGCCGCCGGATTGCCAAGAGGAGACTTCGCCTTCGGCCAGATCTTCCTGAAACCAAGATTTCACAATCATTTCCGGGAACAGACCAGGATGCCAGGAGTGAGCTTTCGGCTGCGAGCCTTGCGCCGAACCGGCGGCGCGAGCATCCCGTCCTGGGCGACCGGATGCCGCCAGCACAAGGGCGGCGCATGCGGCCCGCGCCAGATCCCGGCGAGAAATGCGGTTGGTCATTGTCGTGTGCCAATAATTGCTGGTTTCGGGATGAGACTCCGCATGGACACCCGTTACTTACTATCGCGCTTCTCCTCACAAGCTCCGCAGCATATCATAGGTTCCAGTTTAGCCTTTCAACGACAGCCAGGGAAGTGGGTCGCGCCTGATGCGATAACGGAGAAAGCAGATGCAGACCGCTGACAGGATCGGTGCTTCGCCTCCCACCAGGCCGGGCAAAGCTCTTCCGCCCAATGCGCTTCTATTGAATTGCTTTGGCCGAGGTGGGTCAAACATTGTCTGGAATATCATCGGCAGCTCGCCGGATGTGTTGATGCCATACCGCGAATGGCATGAGGGAGTGTTCGGACGCTTCTACAAGCTGCGCAAGGCTGCGTGCCATATTGGCGGGGCCGTCAACTGGGCATCTGTTCCCGTCTTTTGGCGTCATATGCGCGCAGCGACTGCCGAGACCGTCCGCCCCGGGGAGCGCAACGAAAAGTCCCAAGCACGGTACGTCGTTTTAAAGGTGATGGATTACTACATCGCATTCGACGACGCGATTGCGCGCGGCTTTGCGGAAGCGCGGAACCTTGTGCTTACGCGGCATCTGCTGCCGATGTGCGAAGGGCTGATCCGCAGCGGTCTCAGCGAGGCGCGCGCGATCAGATGGTACTAGCCTGATGTTTAAAGCTTCGGGGAAACCGTGATGCGCTATTGCTTCGATTCGAGGACTTGGTCCGATCACCGGAGGCCTTTGTCACAAGCCTTTACGAAGCGCTCGGCACAGCGGCAGCGGAGGACGGAAAGATCCGGTTCAAGGTTAAATCATTTGGGACGGGGCGCGTGGCGAACGCAGATGCCGCAACTGGCGAAAAGCTGCGTATAAAATTGGATGAAACAGCCGATCACATAGCACCAGACGTCAACACCCGAGCGGTTGCCCGCCTCGATCGTTCAGCGCGACAGCGGCTTTGGACAGGCACAGGCAGACCGCGGAATTGTTCGGCTATGGAGCCGACAACTTCTGACCCGTTCGTTCAAACGTAAGCGGTCTTCTGGAGACACCTTCGGGGGCGGGCCTGAGGGACAATGTTCGAAGTCTTTGAGGGCTTCGACACATGACGATTTCAGAGCCTCCCGCTGCACGGTGTGCTTGCGAAACGCCACACGCCCTGATCGCAGTAGTAGGCCTCGGGATAGCTCTGGCGCTCCGTCTAAATCTTGCGAGCGCCGCCGAACGCCTCGATCAAACCGGCGGAATTGATCTGGAGAGCGCGATACGGATGATCATTCGCCGCTTCCCAGACCGCCGTTACGGAGTCGAGATCGCGGCGCGGGCGGCGAGGATGGGATATATGCACCATCGGCTTGCCGCGCAGCGGAAGAATGCTATTGTCGATGATCGACTTGGAGCCGGCACGGGCAGTGACGATAGCGATGTTCATCGGGCGCTCTTACAGCTCTATTAGTTGCCGGCCGCAGACAGAGAGTTTGACCTGCCCGAGCAAAATGCGACGGATACTCGGCACATGGGCGGCACCCTAGCAACGCTGCGCGGCCTCCTCTTCAAGGTGGGAGCCCTGCGTCCGTTCCAGCGTGATGTGGCGATTGCGTGGCTTCGCCACGACAGCCGGCAGGTCCACCTGCAGGAGGGCTACGGCGGGCAACCGATCGAGCGCTTCCCTCCCTACGAGTTCTTTCGCCGCTACACCTTTGGGGATGTCGACGGTGCGAAGGCGGCGTTTCGCGCATGGTACGTCGAGCAGTTTCGCAAGTACCAAGGCGTTTCCAAGGCGAAGGGCGGCCTTCACAACGGCTCGCTGTATCGCCAGGTCGTGGTCGAGCACCAACGCGCCGGCATGGTGCTCGCGGCGAAGCAGCCGGTCTTTCAGCAAGACCTTGTCGAGCGCGCCATCGATCAGCGAGTCGACGAACGCTTCGCGTTTTTCGCGAGCGTAAAGGATCGCGGGTATCAGCCCGAGGCGTCGGATCCAGTTTTCGGTGTGTTGCACGACGACGACGACACGGTCCACCTCATGGGCGGACACCATCGCGCGGCCGCCGTGCTTGCGCTCGGCCACGAGACGCTCTCGCGCGTTACGGTCCTCACTCCGCGCACGCGCGCCCTGTTCTCGCGCCTGAGGATTGTGAGGTGACGCCAATGACCGACGAAGAATTTCGCGCTTGGGTTCAAGCCGAAGAGTGGTACCAGACCATCGAGCTCTCCAACGGGCTCACCACTCGCGGAAGCGTGGACTCGCGCGCACGCATCGCATTGCTCGAGAAGCACTTAGACGTGCGGGGCAAGCGCGTCATCGACATCGGTTGCAACTCAGGCGCGTACTGCTTCTGGGCGAAGAAGCGCGGTGCGCGCGAGGTGGTGGGAGTCGATATTCTCGAGAAGCGTATCGTGCAGGCGCGGACTCTCGCGCAACACGAGAAGGCCGACATCTCGTTCCAGACGCGCGGCATCGCCGAGCTCGGCGACCTCGGACCGTTCGACGTCGTCATGTGCTTCGCTGTCCTAACGGAGATTCCGGATCTCCTCGGTGCGCTGAGCGCGCTGAAGAAGGCAATCGGCGGGGTCGGCTTGCTCGAGCTGAGCCTCGCCAAGCCGCTCGCGTACCTCTCGCATTCGAAGAACTTTGTTCGTGGCTACAACGGCATCTCGAGGCGCAAGGCCGTGCTCGAATTGCGCGAGAACAAGCACGGCTGGATGCTCGATCCGAGCCTGGAGGTCGTCGAAATTGTGCTCGGCTCCGATTTTTCGGTGACCGATCTCGGGCCCAGCGTTCGGTACCAGATGCTGAAGATCGACCGAATCCGCTCGCCGCTATAGCCGTACCTCATTCGACTCCCCGGCCGTAACCATCGGTCGAGCAATCCGCATCTATAAGGGTCCCGAACGTTGTGAACCAACGTTAAAACGGGCCGTAAGGAAAGCCCATTGGCTGGTCGTCCTCACCCCATTCACCAGGGCCGGCATCCCGCCGAGCCACCAGCCCGCTCTGGATTAGATTACAATCTTCGTTCTTTCGGTGAGGAGAACCATCAAGCGGGATCCATCGCGAGCAAGCAAACACGATGGATCCGGCCCCAGAGTGTTCAATCCTTAATCAAGCAGTGCTCGGTTCCAGGGATCGTAGTTGATTATGTTGGCGCTCGGGGCGACAGCATTGACGTATCCACTCCACCTATCATACCACCTGTCGAGCCAACGAGGCGCACCGTAATCTCGAGACAATCGCCTCGCTTGCATCAAGCGAGAAGCCGCCTTCCCGGCTTCATGGCGTCCGCGGAAGCCGGGCAGAATGCTGAGCGCGGCCCCGACGAGAGCCGGACCTCGTTCCAAAACCCTGCGACCCATGGCATGAGTGAGGCTTCTCCGGGAGTTTTTGGCCGGCTTTTCACGCTCGAGGATCTCTGCCTGCACAAGCTGCTTTATCAACCGATCCTTACTTGGCCGCAGCGTGATCACGGTAAGCGACTCCGCACAGGTGATCAGATCGAGAGCTTGGTCCCCCCGGTAGGCGCCAAGTCCGGTAGTCTTCGGGCGTAGAATGTCGTAGTGCAGCACCAACCCATCGAGAACCGGTTCTTCCAGAGCCAGTTCGTCCCGGCGCACAAGACGATTTGCTGTAACCTGCGGCCACCGCTCAACGCCTTTCGGGAGGAGGGCGGTGACATTGTCAGGGAGCCCGCCCGCTGACAAATGATCCAGGAAGGTACTCTTTCCGGACGAGGTTGGTCCAGCCACAATGAGCAGGTGCCGGATACGACGGCGCGTCGCCTTTATTATTGTGCGATCCTTGAAGGCCGAGCGGTACGTTTGCACTTCGCAGAATACGCCAAAGTGGTTTGTCAGGATCTGTGTGACAGCCTCGGGCGAAAAAAAGTACTTTTGCTTCGCAGTTATCTCGTTTGTGACCGCATGTCCTTCTGACACATAAATCACTGGCCGGCCCTTAAGAGCCCATCCCACTGCAGGCGTGATGTTAAGCTTGCGCGCATCGTGCCCGCCAAAGCCAGCAACTTCGACGATTAACGAGTGGCGCGTAATCTGCACCAACTTACGGAGACTGCCGATCGGATCGGCCAGATGATGCAGTACATTGAGGCACAGAACGATATCGAAGGGATCCGCATCCGAAATTCGCTCAATGTCAGCCTGCAGATATTCGGGTGCATAGCCCTTGATATCCGCGATTATTTTTGCCTGTCGGATCCGCTCTGGATCGATATCCAGGCCGCGCACATGTCCAGCTCCCCGCTCGCAGGCGATCAAGCTGAAGTAGCCAAGATAGCACCCGACATCAAGAACGCTTTTACCGGCCAAGTCCTGTCCAAACGCAATATCACACAAGTCCAGCCGCGAAGCCCCTGGTGTACGCCGTCCAAAGGGCAGGTCAATCGCTTGGTAACCAAGTTCTTCGGTGCACAAGAACTGATCAATTGCCCCCTCGGTCCATTCCATTCGTTGGGAGCTTGGTGTCGCGTTCATAGTCGATCCTCCTTCGAGCGCAGCGCAGCGTCTATTTCAGCTTCCTGGGTGTTATGCTTTGCAGGACTTCCCGCCCATATTTCCCGAAGAGGAGTGAGGCTCTCAGATAGAGAGTGACAACGGACAATGTACCTACAACGAGAAGCCCGGTCGCGAGCACAAGATACTCGGGCGATCCGGCAAGCAGCATTTTGACCGCGGAGCCAGTGGCGAAGACCACAGCGGCGAATGCGACAGGCGGTACATGGACGAGTACGAAATCCAGAGCTGATAATCCTGTCATCCGACAACTGACCGCCGCATAAAGGATAAAACTCGTCACAATGGCGCCGGACACTGCAAACGCCACCGCGTTCACGCCGTAGGGCGCCGAGAAGAATGCGAATGAAGCGACAAGGGCCATGTAAGTGATTTGCATGGAGGCCATTCGGTAACTGCGGCCTGTCGCAAGCATCACGGCTGCGCATACTTTGTAACCGACACGGAAATAAATTACTGCAGAGAATGCGACAACAGGAGCGACGGCGTCGATCCATTTCTGACCGAGGACTGTCAGGACCAGCTCGTTCGCAAAACAGCATAAAAACGCGCTAGTCGGTAGGGCAAGCGCCGCCGTCAACGCATAACCCTTGAGCTGAGCGGTGCGGAGCCTCGCCTTATCATGATGAACCTTCGATAGGAGCGGGAAAACCACACTCTTGTTCAGATTGCCGAACAGATTTGCCGGCATCGCGATCAGATAAAACGCGCGCGAGTAAATGCCAAGCTCTCCGGTACCGATCAAGCGCGCGACAATAACATTGTCGATATATTTGGCGGTGAAGCTCGATATACCGGCCAGCGAATAGCCCAGGCTCTGGCTGCGGATATCGCGGTAGGACTGCATGTCGAAACGAGGACTCACGAGATAGTCCCTGGCAATGAAGAGGTAGATGCTGGCCAAGATGAGCGCCTCGGCCATGTACGCGACCACCAAGGCCCAATAGCTCAGTCCGAAATAGGCAAGCGGAATGGCTAGGCCGACGTGGGAAGCAATCCAAGCGACCAGCCTCGCTATGGAGGATATTTTGAATCTCAGGTGTCGCGACAAAATGGCCTCGGCGGTCAGATTGAACGCGTTCGCGACCATCATCACCGCAAGGATGCGCGAAACGAGGACCAATTCCGACACATGAAGGAAATCGGCGATCTGACCTGCAAGCAGCCACTGAAGCACAGCAAGGCAGGTGGCGATCAGCAGAGACAGGAATGAGATGGTTCCCATATGGCGCCTATCGAGATCCTTCCGCTGGACCACGACTTGCGACATGCCGAGATTGGCGATTGTGTTGCCGAAGGCCCCCACGATAAGCGCGGCGCCAACGACACCATATTCCTGAGGAGAAAGCAGGCGAGCAAGGACAGCCGTGACAAAGATGTTCAATATGGTCTGGGCCAGCAATGTGGCACCAGACCACGAGAGGCCCCTGGCCGCGCTCCGTGTCAGCTCCCTATGTTCAGTTGTTTGATCCAAATCGACTTGCTCCAGACTGTCCAGTTGGCCTGCGGCGTTTCCGTGCATGCAAACGCGATCCAATATCGTGGGCTATTTTTCTCGCCCACGCCTCGCGGGTGAATTCGCGCTGCATTCGCCGTCTCGCATTCTCGCCAAGCCGCGTCCGCAACTCGGTATTGTCGCGCAATTGGGTCAGCGCCCGAGTCCAGTCCGTAACATCATCCGGGGAGCAAAGAAGTGCGGTTTCGCCACCGGTGAATATTTCTCGCAAAACCGGAAGATCGCTGCTGAGGATGGCTTTTCCATGCGCCATGTATTCGAATGCCTTCAGTGGCGACATCCAGTCGGCCAGGTTCGTAGCATTATTGCCGACGCCTCGTACAACCCGCTGATAGGGCGCGAGCGCCACGTCGAAAGCCGCAAGGAAGGACGGGATCCGGGCATGCGGCACATATCCGTGAAAGATGATATTTCTCGCTGATTCTGCCCGAGCCCGCCACTGGTCGATGTCATCCTGTGCCCCACCGACGATATGAAAGGTAGCCCAAGGGCAGGCTTGCGCAAGAGGAAGTATGACTTCCATTCCTTTTCCTGGATAGAGTTGCCCCGCATATCCAACATTGAAATCCCCGCAGAGCGGAATCGCGCCTTGCTCCGGCTCAGTAACGAGATCGCCGCCGAGCGGCGTGGACAGGATACGACCTGACAGCTCGGGCCACCGGCTTTCAAGGTGTTTCCTCAACGCTTCGCTGATGACGACGAGCGAAAGAAGGTTTTTCGACTTCGCCAGCATGTTGAAGCGCTTGATGACAGCTTGGCGCTCGGCTTCAACCGGGCTGTGCAACTCCAGCACCGTTGGCATGCCCGCTGCAGCCGTAACCCTGGCAATGGA
The DNA here is from genome assembly GCF_040322015.1 of Mesorhizobium sp. M0208. Classification (NCBI taxonomy): domain Bacteria; kingdom Pseudomonadati; phylum Pseudomonadota; class Alphaproteobacteria; order Hyphomicrobiales; family Phyllobacteriaceae; genus Mesorhizobium; species Mesorhizobium sp. M0208. Next base: position 14,033 of record NZ_JAMYSP010000053.1, read on the forward strand.
GATCGACCGTGTGATCACGGCATCGCGCGCCGTCAGCCATGCGAGCAACGACACGGCACCGCCAAAGACAAGCTGTTGGGCTGGAATATGGTCGAATGGTATGCACCACAAACCAACACGCCGCTCTGGATTGTAGGCCTTCCTGATTTCGCTCCACTTGTTCGTGCCGGGTCGATCAAGGGGAATTGCAAGAACGGTTCTGCAGCCGATTGCTTGAAACGCGCTGCATGCCTTCACGACCTGCACGGTATTTGCCGCCTGGCCCGGAATAGGCACGGGATGCGCATAGACAAGCTTCAAATTACTCATTGCTTAGGCCCCAAATCACCGTTGCCGTCCTGCTGTCATCGCTTCATTAACCTAAGTCTTTATGCCGACGGACAGGCACCCCCCCAGCTAAGCATCGCGACATAAAGGCAGCACTGGTTCACTGAAACCGGCTTGCCGCCTCCAGCAGCAATCGGCGTATTCCGCTGGCGCGCGCAAAATCGAGAGGCCATGAGAGAAATGGCAGCCGCCTGCGCGCCAACGACGCCGCCCGTATGAGAAGGCGTTCCAGACGGAAGCCGACCTGGCGTTGAACGGCGTCGTAGTGGAAGTCGATCTCTCGCTTCTTTTCGAGCGAAAGTCCCGGATAAGGATGCCAGAACGCCCTAGCCGCTTCGAGGTTGAAGCTCGGAAAGAGCGGCAGATTGAATTCCGTTCGTAGGCGCTCCATGGAGGGTTCCAGCTTCGAAAGGAGCGCGGCTCTGTCATCGGGCGAGAGATATTCGTGATTGTTGTTGGGGCTTGTTATTCTCTTGTCTACCAATGCAAATATCCCACGCTCCAATTTGCGCTCGGAATAACGAATATGTTGCTTTCTAAGCCGCATATATTCCAGGACATCTCGGCTTAGCCTCTCATTGGCACGAAGATTCGGCCGAGTGAAAGACGAGATATCCTCAATATTGAGAACATGTCTCACAAAATCGTCGATCAGATTGGGCAGGGCCGCTTCGTAAGCGCGTACCGAGCAGGCGCTGCTCCCAAAGACATCGCGCCAAATGGATAGGTAAAGATGATAGTCCAGCATGTCATCAATCATGTGGAGAAAGTCGCCAATATCGCTGGTAAGCAGAGCCACCTTCTTTACATTTTGATTGTACAGAGATTCAAGATAATGATCTGGCCTTCGTACGTAGCATAGTATGTGGCATTCTACTTCGGTCGGAATGGCGGCGCGCAGGCGCTCGATGAGACTGCGCTCTTTTGCAAGGGCCTCCGCGCTCGTTTTCTCAGCTTTAAAGCGCGTCAGGTACCGCACCATAGCATAAAAATTCTCGGAGCTTGCGATGATTGTGGTAGCTCCGTTTCGCTCTGCCTTTCTCAAATTCTCAAGAATGAACTGTCGGAATTTCTCTTGTCCATCTATCAAAAGTGCATTGGCAATGCTGTTGATATCAAACTCATGGGCTGGCGAGGCGTAGCATATGCCAGAGTCGTTCAGCCTTTTCCTGTTTGCGGAAAGGAAATGCTGTAGCGCCGTGGTTCCCGTTTTATGCGTGCCGATATGAAGGATGAGCCTCATATTATCTTTTACCCGCAGGTTCGAGAAAAAACGAAGCAAGCAATGCGGACATAAGCCGTGAGAGTCCGCCACAATATCTCGCAAGCAAGCTTCAGCGGGCGCATCGCAAAGCTTTCTGCATAAGCGTGGCGATGAGACTCATTTGCCGTGTTGCGACGCTTTCCATGCTGAATCGCGCAGCGACAGTTTGTACTGCGCGGCGCGCCATCTCATCACGTTCGGCTTCCGATAGGTTGAGCGCGCGAAGAAACAGTCCGCAATACTCCGCATGCGAGCGAGCCAAAAAGCCGCTGCGCTCGTGCTCTACAATGTCGGATGCACCGCTGACATCGGTGATAATCGGGACCACCCCGCAGCTCATGGCCTCGAGCAGGGCGTTTGACATGCCTTCCGACGCCGAGGTGGAAAGATAGAAATCAGCCCGCCACAGAAAGGGAAAGACATCTTCGACCGCGCCGGCGAATGTGACCCTGCCGGAAAGGCCCAACCGGGCAGCCTGTTCCTCGAGAGTGACACGGCACTGACCATCGCCCAGGATGGTGAGTTGCGCCTTTGCGTCGGCGGGAAGTGCCGCGAACGCATCGATCATGTGCTCGAGGCATTTTTCCGGATCGAGACGGCCAAGGCAGATAAAGCGTCGGCTGCCATCGGCGCTCGGCTCGCGGCGCGACTTGCGGGGCAGATCGATCCCATTCGGAATCATATGAATGCGATCCGCGCCGATGCCATGTCTCTTCAGATCACCAGCGATTTGGCGGCTATTGGCGATGAAGGCCGTGACGTGACGTTTAATCAAGGCGGACGCCCAGCGACCAATGATTTTCTTTTCGCGTACAACGTCGAGATCGAAACACCGTCCGCCCCGGCCCAATTTTGCGAGAACCGGTTTGCGCAGGAGGGCTCCTGCCAATGCCGCCGGAACAGCGTGAAGTCGGGCATGGATGATATGTACGACATCGAATTCGTCGCGACGGCGCAGCATCCAGATTACAACCTGGACACACCACGACAAGAACGACAGCATATGCCGCCCGCCTAAATTCGGCGCCGCGCGCAAACGAAGGCGCTGGATGGGCACCCCGTCGATGACGGACCGTTTCGGCGTCGAGTGCGACAATCTGGGTGCCATAATGGTTGCGGAAACGCCCCTTTCAACCAGCACCCGAGCAAATCGGCGCGTCTGTTGTTCGGCACCGCCATATGACTCAGGAAAATAGGTTGGGAGCACGAGCAGAATACGTATGCTCGGAAGAGCTTCGGCTTGGGGGGGCTTCATCGGATGAGCAGAGACAATTTCTGTTACAATCATATCAATCCGCCGGATAGCGTTCCTGGAGCCACTGGCGGCCACCCCCCGTCCCATGTGCAAGAGAAGATGACTTTGTTGGCATCTCACCACCTTTCAGCGCATCGATCCTCTTATCGTCCAGATCGACGCACCCGAAATCGGTAAAGCATGCATCGCTAACCAATCCGACAACCTGCCCGATCACTGTCAAACGCATAGGTCACACCCGTTCATCGCGGAAGCGTCACATTTCGGACAGGAGGCCTTGTTGACACTCCCCTGCTTGCCCGATGCTGGTCAAGAGCCTCGCGGTAAATGGCATCGATGCGCTTGCCCATCAGCTTGACGTCCCAGTTCGAAAGATCCGTCGCCGCGGCCCCTTGGGCGAGGCAAGCCAGTCTTTCACGATCCTCCAGGACGGCGGCAATGGCGTCGGCCATGGCTGCCAAATCGTCCGCGGGTGTAATCACACCGTTGATACCAGGGCGGAGCACTTCGCGAAGACCTGGCAGATCGCAAGCGACGCATGGCTTGCCGCCGGCGAGATATTGCATGACCACGCGGGGCAATCCCTCCCGCATGGAACAGAGCAGGCAGAGATCCGCGAGCGCGATCAGCCGCTCGGGGTCGTCCCGATAACCCGTAAAGACCACTTGGCGCTCGAGCCCAAGCCACTTGGCGCGCGATTCGACGATCGAGTGAAGCGGCCCGTCGCCCGCGAGCACAAGCACCGCGTCGGGTAAGCGGACGGCGACTTTCTTGAAAACGTCCAGAAATTCCGCGTGTCGCTTGCGTGGCTCGAATGCCGCGATCATCAAGAGCACAGGCGGGCGCGGCGCGCCCGGCGTCAAGCGCAACAAATCGCGCCAATCGTCGGGCGGACCGGCGTTGTGAAAACGATCGAGATCGAATCCGGAACGGACGACATAATGGTTGTCTGGATGTCCGACTCCTGCGCTCAAGCACAAGTCACGGATGCCCTCGCTCACGCTGATGAACGCACTGGTGACTGGCGCTGCCAGCTTTTCCAAGGCGAGATACACAAACCGCTCGGCGACGCCGACATTGATAAAAGGCACGATATGCACGCCATGAACGATCGCTGGAACTCCCGCCGCCCATGCGGCGAGACGCCCGAGAATGCCTGCCTTGCTGGTGTGCGTATGCACGATGTCGGCATTCAAGGTGCGGAATCTCCGGGTGAGCGCCAACAATGCCTTCACGTCGGAGACAGGCGAAATGGATCGGGTCAAGCCCGGGACGCCAATGAGTTCCACCCGCGGGTCCACTTTAGCTACAATTTCCGGGTGGACGGCCTCGCCATGCAGCAGGACAACATCATGTCCTCCTTGCGCGGCCCAATTGCAGGAATGGACGGTATTCTCATCAGCACCGCCGTTGATGAGACGGGTGATGACATGAGCGATACGCAGTCGATGCCCCTGGTCAATCTTGCCTTCCGCAGCCTGTGCTCTCATATCGCCGCACCGATCGCGCCGAATCCATCCGGTGGCTGCGTTCCCAAGCCGAGCCGCACTTTCGGTCTCATGCGTCCCGATATCGGTGCTACTGCATTGGGGTGACATGCCACACCTCGGTGGGTGCCGTATGGAGACGAACCCCGAATCCTGGGATTACCCCTTGTCCTTTTGGGTCGTGGCACGTGCCGTCCATAGGAGGGTTATCCCAACGGCTTCCAGTCGGTCAGATCAGATTTAGCTTGTTGGATTTAAACGTCTCAGATCAGATTTAGCTTGTTGGATTTAAACGTCTCAGAGACGTGTCGCTGTTACCCCGGGCACAGCGGAGCGATTATTCTGTGATATGTTACGTGCTAATACTTTTGCGTTTGCGCGGAATCGGACTGGGTCCAAAGAACTAGTCATGGCAACGCTTTAAGGGACCTGGGCGCCTTAGCCTATCAAGGGGACAGAAGCCATGGCAGAGGGCGGTTCACCAGCAGATTGCGGATCTTACTCGTGCCCCAAAGCGACTTCTTGTCGATGTCCTCCGCTGCCAGCCGGTTGAGGCGCGCGAGCGTGCATTCGATCAAGACATTGTCCCTTCCCTGGTCGGCGGATCCTACGGGGACTGAGTCGAGAAGCATCCTGGCTTGGTTCGCCATAGCCGGCGAGCTGGCCCTCTTCATCGCGCTGGTCTATCTCCTTAGGCTCGAGACTACTGCGCTTGTCCGCGTCCTACTCGTTGCCCTCGCCGGCTGGTGCGTGCACTACTTCCTGCCACAGCGTTACCGGCTGCCGTTTTTCGTGCTGCTCTCGTTCGCGGCTATCGCCGCGGTTTTCGCGAACCTTGGGCCCAACTGGCACCACTGGAGATTTGAGGGCCTCATCGATGCCGCCTGGATCGTCGCCATTGGGCTCGTACTGATCGGAATTGTCCACCTACCGATCGCTTTTGGATGGAGAGTGCTGGCGTTGGTTGGCGCCGGCTGCGGGCTCGCCGCCGCACGAATGGACTGGATTGTGACCCCGTGGACGCGCGCCGTCTGGCCCGTGCTCGCTTCCATGTTCATGTTCCGTCTCATTGTCTATGCGTACGAAATGCGGCGTGACCAGAGGATGGCGACGGTTTCGGAACGTCTCGCGTATTTTTTCATGTTGCCGAACGTGTGCTTCCCGCTCTTTCCGGTCGTAGATTTTAGAACTTTCCGTAGCAGCTACTACAATGCTGACCGGCATTATATCTATCAAACAGGTGTTCAGTGGATGTTTCGCGGCGCTATCCATTTAATATGCTACCGTATCGTGTACCAGCGGTTTGTGATCGATGCTGCGGACGTACACAACCAGATTGAGCTTTTGCAATTTATCATATGGCCATTTTTACTTTATCTGAAGGTTTCAGGAACTTTTCACATAATCACCGGGATTTTGCATTTATTTGGATTCAACCTTCCAGAAACCCACAATCTGTACTTTCTTTCCTCAAGTTTCACAGATTTCTGGCGTCGAATAAATATATACTGGAAGGACTTCATAATGAAAATTGTATACTATCCGTTGTATTTTCGTTTTCGACGCTGGGGAGAGAGCGTAGCGCTGGTCAGCGCGACCCTCCTCGCGTTCCTCGCGACTTGGCTGCTGCACAACTATCAGTGGTTCTGGTTACGTGGCACCTGGGTATTCACCTGGAACGACTTCCTCTTCTGGATGATCCTGGCCGTGCTTGTGACGATCAACGCCCACTATGAAATGCGGCACGGTCGCACGCGGCGCCTGCGTGGCGGGGCACTAAGCTGGAACGGTGCGCTGCAAACTGCGGGCCGGACCATCGGCGTTTTCATCGTCATCTCGCTCCTTTGGTCGTTTTGGAGCGCGAGCTCGGTCCCGCAATGGTTCTCGGTCTTCGACACCGTGGGCGTGGAAGGCCCTGGCAACACGACGCCTGCCCTCGTGCTGGTCACGGTGGCAGCTATCATTGGCATTCCTGCCCTTGCGCTCGCGCGTGGCGCCGCCGACCGCCAGTACAGTTTCCGGCGGTCGGTTGCGTCGGTCGGTGTCAGCGGATTGATCGCGGTTTGCATCGCGCTCCCCGGGGTTCGCGATCGCCTCGGCGAGACGGTCAGTACCGCAATGGCCGACATTAGAATGCCGAACCTAAATACCCGCGATAGTGCGAACCTGGAGCGCGGCTACTACGAGAACCTCGTCAATGTCGGCGCATTTAACCCAGAACTGTGGATTGTTTATGGCCAACAAGGGAACGTATGGGACAGTTTAAGCGAGACGGAGCTGATTGAGTTCACGGGAGCGCTTCCCACGACCTATCTGCGTCCACTCTCCCAAGCGGACTTTAAGGGAACGCAGGTCCATATCAACCGCTGGGGTATGCGAGATCAAGACTACGAAAAGATTCCTTCTCCCGGCACCCTACGAATCGCAATCGTCGGCGCTTCGCACGTCTTCGGCGCGGGCGTCGCGGATGGGGAGATTTTCGAGGGCTTGTTGGAGCGGCGGCTGAATGAGCAGGCGGCCGACAGCGGGTATCGACACTACGAGGTGCTGAACTTTGCCGTCGGGGGTTATTCTTCTCTGGACATGCTCGCCATAATCGAGGATCGGGTGCTCGCATTCAAACCAAAGTTCATCTTTTACTTCGAGCACAGCGCGCTTGTTCCACGAATGCTAGAGAATCTCGTGCAAGCAATCCAGAATGGCTCCGCATATCGCTACGACTTCGTGCGCGACATTGTACGCGAGAGCGGGATAGATCACAGGGCTGACTCCGAGGTGCTTAAAAGAAAGCTCACGCCCTACGGGGAGAGACTTCTGCATGCGATCTATTCTCGAATGATGGAAACAGCGAAGCGAGAAGGTGTCGAGGTCTTTTGGATCTATCTGCCCAGACCCAACGAGAAGATCAGTCCCGAGCTGGAGAGGCGCCTCGCTGCCGGGGCTGGATTCAACGTTCTCGATCTTTCCGGTGTGTATGACGGGTATGACTGGCGGACCCTTGTTGTGGCACCTTGGGATGATCACCCAAACGCCGCCGGCCATCGGCTCATCGCCGACAAGCTTTACGAGGTGCTGCGGCAACACCAGGATCTCATTCCCCTGAACCTTGCGGTTGCTCCACAAGAGGAGGAACAATGAACGCGATCCAGATCAGGACGATGGCCAAGGATTTCATATTGAAGGAATTTCTGCCCGGTGAAAGGCCGGAGAATCTGACGGATTCAACGGAGCTGATAACTGACGGCATTCTCGACTCGTTGGCGACGCTTAAGCTCGTTGCCTACCTGGAAAAATCCTGCGGTATCGAAATCGCCCCTGACGAACTCGTGCCGGAGAACCTGAACTCGATCGCCCAAATTGCCAATTTCGTCCAGTCGAAGCAGGCGTCCACATAGAGCTCGCCATGACGGTCGCTGCCTTACACGAGTATCTGGAACAGAGCGCGAGGCGGTATCCCCAGACATGCGCCGCTGTCGAGGCGAGCTCTGGGCGGCAGATCACCTACGGCGAGCTCGACGCGCTGTCGGACCAAGTCCGCGACCATCTGCGTCGGATCGGCGTCCGGCCGGCGGACCGCGTCGGCATTTGCCTTCCAAAATCGATCGCCTCGCTCGCTGTTCTGTTCGGCATCTTAAAGGTGGGCGCGGCCTATGTGCCTGTCGACTCTCTGGCACCGCCTGCGCGTAACGCGTTCATATTTAACGACTGCGGCGTGCGCGCGATTTTCGTGGAGGCGTCCCGAGCCGAAACTTTGCGCTGTGAGTTGGCGCGCTTGGCTGCGGAACCTTGTCTCTTACCGCTCGACTGGTCCGACGGTCCCTCGCCGCTCGCGACGTACCTGGCTCGCGTAGAGGCCGGCGGCTTGGCGGTGGAGGACGAATCGGCGCGGCCGGGGCCGGACAACCTCGCTTACGTGCTTTACACTTCGGGCTCGACCGGCCAGCCGAAGGGCGTGATGCTGACGCATCGTAATGGCTCGAGCTACGTGGACTGGTGTTCCGATATCCTCGCCCCTGACGAGAACGACCGCTTCTCCTCTCATGCGCCTTTCCACTTCGACCTATCTATTCTCGACATCTTCGTACCGCTGAAGCACGGCGCGACCGTATTCCTCATCGGTGAGGAGCTCGGCAAGAATCCGACCCGGATGGCGTCGGTTATCGCCGAGCGGCGGTTGACCGTCTGGTATTCCACGCCCTCCGTACTCACGCTTCTGGTCGAGCACGGCAGCCTTGATGCTCGCGACGACCACGCTCTTCGGTGCATTCTATTTGCCGGCGAGGTTTTTCCGGTCAAGCATCTGCGCAGGCTAAAGGCTGTGGTCCCACGCGCGCGCTACCTGAATCTCTATGGCCCAACCGAAACCAACGTCTGTACCTACTACGAAATCCCGCAGACGATCGCCGAAGACCGCTCGGCACCGTTTCCGATCGGGCGCGCCTGCTCGCATGTTAAGGCACGCGTGATCGATGCGAATGGTCGCAACGTGCCGCGAGGCCAGGAAGGCGAGCTCGCAATCAGCGGTGCTCCCGTGATGCTGGGCTATTGGAACATGCCTGAGCGAACAAGCGCCGCTTTTCATGTCGATTCAAGCGGTCGCTGGTACCGTACCGGCGATGTAGTGATCGAAGGCGATGGCGGAGTCTACACCTTCCGCGGTCGACGCGACCGGATGGTGAAGAGACGGGGATATCGGATCGAACTCGGCGAGATCGAGACTGCGCTCTATCGCCATCCAGCGATCTCCGAGGTGGCGGCGATCGCTCGCTCGGAGGAGTCGGGCGTCTCCATAAAGGTGTTCTATGCCTCGCGCGACGGCCATGCGCTGTCGCTCATCGAGTTGAAGCGGTTCTGCGCCCACAACTTGCCGGCCTACATGGCCCCGGACTGGTTCTCGCATCAGCAGTTACTTCCCAAGACATCGACAGATAAAATCGACTACCAGCATCTGATGAGGATGGAGTAGTGGATTTCGCGCTGAACGAGGAGCAGCGTATCCTGCGTGGCCAGATCCTTCGCTTCGCGCAAGATAAGCTCAATAAGGATGTCAGGCAGCGCGACCGAGACCAGGTATTCCAGCGCGAGTTGTGGGGGGCTTGCGCGCAGATGGGCCTGACCGGCCTGCCAGTCCCCCAGGCCTACGGGGGACCCGGTCTCGATTCCCTGTCCACGGCCATTGCAATCGATGCGCTTGGCTATGGCTGCGAGGATTCCGGCTTGGTCTTCTCGATCTGCGCCCACCTTCTGGCCTGCGTGGTGCCGATTTGGAAGTTCGGCACTGAAGAGCAGAAGAATCGATATCTTCCGGGGCTCTGTGATGGCACTTTGATAGCAGCCAATGCGATGAGCGAACCGGAGTCGGGCTCCGATGCATTTGCGATGCAAACCCGGGCGGAGCCTCATGGCGACGGCTTTCTAATCAACGGCACGAAGACCTTCGTGAGCAACGGGCCGGTGGCAGATGTTGCCGTCGTCTTTGCTGTCACTGACCGCGCCAAGGGGTATTTCGGCGGCATCACGAGCTTCCTCGTGGACCGCGCGCTGTCCGGCTATCTGGTCGCGCAAAAGTTCGAAAAAATGGGACTGCGGACGTCTCCGATCGGGGAGCTTGTCTTCGAGGACGTATTTGTTTCGAAGGACGCTGTTCTCGGTGGAGTGGGCGGCGGCTCCAGGCTGTTCGCTCATAGCATGGACTGGGAGCGGGCGTGCCTATTCGCCAGTCATGTGGGCACCATGGAGCGGCTTCTGGAAAAGGCAGTCGCCTATACGCGCACCCGACGTCAGTCCGGCCAGGCCATCTCCAAGCACCAGGCGGTCGCCCATAAGATTGCCGACATGAAGATGCAGGTGGAGGCGGCCCGATTGCTCGTCTACAAGGCGGCGTGGGGCCTTGAGCGCTCCCAGTCCGTATCACTCGACGCCGCCGTTTCGAAGCTCTTTGTGAGCGAATCGCTAGTTCGCACCACGCTCGATGTCGTCCAGGTCTTCGGCGGCTATGGTTTCTTGAGCGAATTCGACGTCGAACGTGCCGTGCGTGATGCCATCGGCAGCAAACTCTATTCCGGAACTTCTGAGATACAGCGCAACATTATTGCTGGCTGGCTGGGGCTTTGATGACGCTGTGGTCAGAACCTGTCCGTGAAGGGCGGCGTGTGCTGTCGCTGGGCCTGCCCCCAGTTCGCGAAAAAGGGCGCTCGATTTTGGTGAGGCAACCGGAGAGTGGTACTATCACAACTCACGGTGCCACCACGGCGGAGGGCGCTTTTGTCGTTCGACTTGGGTGCGTCTGCCCGGGCCGCGGTCTCCGAATTTGCGGCTCAGAGGCGAAGAACCAGACCAGCCGCGACGCGTGAAAGATAGGCTTTGTGGATGCGGCTTCTCTAATACATTCTGCGCACGTCCCGGCGCCGGCCGCCAATGCGGTACAAGTCGCAAAGATGTGCCATGCATTTCGGGTTGCCGGAGCGGAGGTCCTACTATTGCTTCCACGCGCCTCCATGAATACACGGGATCATTATAAGAAGATCGCGCGCGAATACGGATTCGGTACCGAGTTCCCATTCCGCGTTCTCCCCGTACCCTTTTGGCCTGTGCCCGGCCGGGAGCTTTTTTTGCTGTGTTGGCGCTTCTTGCAGCGGTCTGGCTGCGGCCGCATGTCGTCTTTACACGCTCGGCTACTGTAGCGCTTGTTTCTGCCGGACTTTTCGGGTTTCACGACCGTTTTTGAGCTTCACGACCCGATTGGCAGTTTGAGCAGACGTCAGCGTCAGCGCCTTGCCAAACTGATAGGCCTAGAGGCATTCCGTATGCTGGTCGTCACGTCGCAACGTCTGCGGGACGACAGCATCTGCCTCTTTCCCCAATATGCGGCAAAATTTTTCATCGCGCCCAATGGCGCGGATCTTGTTCTGCCGAATGTCGAGCCATGCAGCCTCAGCGGCACGTTCAAGGTTGGTTATGTCGGACATCTGTATAAGGGAAAAGTCATGGAGATAATAAGCGCTATTGCGCCTCGATGCGGCTGGGCGACATTTCACATCGTCGGGGGAACACCAGGCGATATAGAGTATTGGACATCGAAGCTGGCCAAATGCCCGAACACAGTGTTTCACGGCTACGTTCCTCACGCCGCGACATGTGCCTACTTGGCCGAAATGGACGTTGTACTCGCGCCCTATCTTAGAGATGTAGAGGGCCAGGGCGGCGGTCGAAATATCGCTGAGGGAATGTCGCCGCTCAAGCTCTTCGAATATATGGCGCATGGCAAACCCATAGTGTCCTCCGACCTGTCAGTTATCCGAGAAGTTTTGAGGGATAGCGTCAACAGCGTTCTGGTGTCGCCAGACAACCCGTCCGACTGGGTCAAAGCTCTTCAGCGCCTGCGCGAAAACAAGGCGCTTCGGGATCAGATCGGTCAGCAGGCGAAGGCAGACTTTCTGGCCAGGTATAGCCGCATCGCACGCGCAACCAACATCCTAAAGGAAATCGAGAACCGGATGTCGTCGAGCCGAAGCTTATAGGCTGCACAGTTTTTCTTATTGAAGGCGGCCGCGCCGTCAGCAGGTTATCCTAATCCACTTCCCGCGCCAGAAGAAATCATGCGCTCATAAAGATCCGGCGACTGAACCGGCGCGACCCCGAATTTTGGGGCTCTATATACTCACTGGCGCGGGAGCGCTCGAGCATCAAAATCAAAACTATCGGTTCAATCCCGGACGATGGATTGCCTATCCATGCCGCTTCTGAGCCTTAGCTCGACTTTGCCCAAAATTGGGGTCAGGCGTTGCGGCTTTTCGCGTTCAGGCCCAGTTCCAGAAGAGAGGCTCGCGCGCGACGAATTCGAGGGCTTTGTCGAGGGGCAGGATGATGCCGCCGAACGGCCCGACATCATCCCAGCGCTCCCGATAGGACCAGTACAGGACGCGCATGCGACCGCCTTGGTCGACGGGCTTGAGACGTGCGATAGGGGCGCCCGTTTCCTCGAGCAAGAGCGTGTAACCGCCTTTGCGGCGCTCGACGACCACGCCGCCGCCCCGGCTTTCGTTGAAGCGTTCGATGCGAGCGATGATGTCGTCCTGGCCTGGCATGGCGCGACCATATAGTGCGGTGCCTCGCCCGTCGCAGGGGGGGGGTGAATCGAAATGCCGCACCCGACGGTGTTGCGCGCTGTCGGCTGACGGATTCGACAAGGCGGATGACATCTTCACACATCACCGCCGCCGGCGACCGCGCTCCGGATATTCTGCGAACATGGCTGCAGCCCTTCCGCCGCTTCTTCACGGCTCCTGTCTGGGAGCATGTTCTAATCTTGCTGATGGGCGCGTTGCTGGCGCCTGGCAAACGGACCGTGACGGCGGCGCTACGCATCACCGGCCGCCGGGAGGCCTCGAACTTCACCTGCTACCATCAGGTTCTGAACCGCGCGCGCTGGAGCGGGCGCGCCATTGCTCGTCGGCTTCTGTCGCTGATTGTCGACCGTCTCGTGCCTGCCGGGCCGGTGGTGATCGGCGTCGACGACACCATTGAGCGACGCTGGGGTGCGAAGATCACCGCCCGTGGCATCTACCGGGATCCCGTCCGCTCCAGCCATGCGCACTTTGTGAAGACCAGCGGCCTACGATGGTTGAGCTTCATGGTGCTGTGCCCCGTCGCCTGGGCTGGCCGCACCAAGGCGCTGCCCTCGACTTCGTGGTCGAGATCATTCGTCGATCCGACGACCAGAAGGGCTTCCATCCGGCAAACTATCCGCAAATGGCGGACTGATCTGACCGGAAACGCTAAGCCCGGCGGGTGCCTGCATATTGGCCTTCTCACCCACTGGGCGAGTACCTCATTCACGTGTTGCAGAACGTTGACGCATTCTGAGCGATAGTAGCATTGCGCTTGGGCTACTGCCCTCGCAAGCCATGATCCTTGTCGCAATTGGCGGCAATCTCATCCGCCGAAACGCTCATCCGTGAATTTCAAAACGGACTCTTAACTCTGTGTCCATGGAACCGGTAGCAGGCCGTAGAGCGGCCTCTCACATTAACTGCGCATTCTAGCCTTCTTATGCACGACGGAGCGTTTGAGAGGTTGGCGGATGTAGCCTAAGCGATTGATTTGGCGTAGGGATTCGGTTGTCTAAGCCAGCCCTGCCACCACGTCTCGCGAGCCACACCCGCCATGACCGACGATACGTTGCTGCCGCTCTCATTTCCAGCCGTTGGGCGCAAGAAGATCACAGCTGCGTTTGACGGCGGACGCATCACCTCGGATGGTGGCGTCATGCTTTTGGCCGCGGCCGAGCGACGCCTGCAACTGGCCGACAGGTTGGCCGCTGCGATCCACGATCCGCGCGACCCACAGCGGGTGACACACGCCATGGCCGACATTCTGCGCGCCCGCATCTTTGCGATCGCATGCGGCTACGAGGATGCCAACGATCTCGACCGACTGCGCACCGACCCGGCCTTCAAGCTCGCCTGCGGGCGGCTGCCCGACAGCGGGATTGATTTGTGCTCGCAGCCGACCTGCTCGCGCCTGGAGAACCTGCCAGACCTGCGCACCCTCATCCGGCTCGGCTGGGTGCTGGTCGATCTGTGGCTGTCGAGCTATGCCGCGCCGCCCAAAAGCGTGACGCTCGACATCGACGACACGGTTGATGTCGTTCACGGCCATCAGCAGCTCTCGCTCTTCAACGCCCATTACGACGAGCGCTGCTTCCTGCCGATCCACATCTATGACGCCGCGACCGGACGTCCGGTCGCCATGATCCTGCGTCCTGGCAAGACCCCGACGGGCAAGGAGATCCGCGGGCATCTGCGCCGGCTTGTCCGGCGCATCCGCGCCCGCTGGCCGGCCACCCGCATCCTGGTCCGCGGCGACGGCCACTATGGCCGGGCGGAGGTCATGGCCTGGTGCGAGAACAATGCGCTCGACTACCTCTTCGGATTGCCCGGCAACACGGTTCTCCAGCGTCTCGTTGATGAAGCCGCCGACGATATCCGCACCCGCCGCGCGCTCGAGCAAAAGCCGGTGCTGCGCGGCTATGCCGAGACCCGATACAAGGCGAAATCCTGGAAGACGCAACGCCGCGTCTGCGCCCGCATCGAGGCAACCACCCGCGGCCTCGACATCCGCTTCGTCGTCACCAATCTCGACAAAGGCTCTGCCGCGCATGTCTACGACGTGCTCTACTGCGCCCGCGGCCAGGCCGAAAACCTGATCAAGATGCACAAGAGCCAGCTTGCCTCCGACCGCACCAGCTGTCGCTCACCGATTGCCAACCAGGTGCGCCTCGTCCTGCACACCGCCGCATACTGGCTCATGCTCACCCTGCGCGAGGCGGTGCCCACAACCGATCATCTCAGCAACGCCGAGTTCGCCACGCAGGCTCCTCAAGCTCGGCGCCCGCGTCATCGAAACCGTCTCGCGAATCCGCCTGGCCTTCGCCGCCGCCTGTCCCGAGGCCAACCTGTTCCGACAAATCGCTCTCACGCTGCAGCCCGCAGGACCGTGAGCGCCGGGGCATCAAAGCCCCGCCGAACCCGACACCTTGACCCTCCAGCGCGTTCCAAAGTCCAGTCTCAGCTGCGGTGAAAAAGACGCCTCACACCTGCATGACCGAACGGCTCAGCGGCGCTCGAACCACAAGGCTCATGAATAGGACGGGCTAGACGCCGTTGGGAGGGCAGTTCACGGTGAATGGATGGGGGCACACCTCGCTCCAGACAACCAAAGGCTACGCCCACACGCCGAAGCACCTTCAGGACAATCTGAGCGTCTCTGAGGACGCGGAACAGGTCGATGCCGCGCTGCACCTTGGCATGACGCGCGAGACCGACCGCACCGGCACGGCTGTCTTGTAGCATCGCCGGGAAGACTTGACAGGTCCTACCGAGCGCTCGCACCTTTGGGCATTGGAATACCTCTCCTGCCTGACTGGCTGCGGGACAGCTGCTTGAGAGAGCGGGTGAGCGGTGCCTCTACCCACAAATGCAGGCCAACGCTGAAGAGGCAGACAGCGGCAAATGCGGCGAACAAATAAAAAGTGGCTGAGAAAATGGAACCAGCCGGAAGCACTTTTGCCGAAAGAAAGTACACGCCGTGCAGAATCAGCGGATGGATTAGGTAGGTCGCGTAGCTCGCAGACCCCAGCAGGAGAGCGCCTCGATGCGACGCCCGATGGTTTGAACGCTCAAGCATCAACGCTCCGGCGACGATGACCGTCGCTGGTAGGCCAAGCCGCATGAGCCTGATTTCCCCGGTGCGCGTAACCTCGACGCCCAAGTACCAGTCCTGGGCAATCAGCACAGCAATGGCTACCCCAATCGCGAGGACACTCAGTGTTGCTCCGTGGGGCAGGTCGAGTGCCCGTGACTTCAGATATAAGAGCCCCAGCAAACAGCCGAGCGCGAACTCAAGTAGGATGGCATTCGTATAGTACTCGATCACAAAAGATTGTGGCTTGAATACTACGCCCATGAACCAAAACGACAGAAAGGCCACCGACAAAATGGTAGTTGCCCGACTAATTCGCCCCGAAAGCAGGAAAAGGCCGAAGAAGAAATAGAAAAAGGCCTCGTAGATCAGTGTCCATGCCGGAACGAGTATGGGCTCCGAAACGCCGTCGAGCCGTATATTCGGCAGTAAGAACAGGGATGTCAGCAGGTCGGAGCCGTCCCAATTGTGCAGTCCTGACGGACTGAAGCCGACAGAGCTGACGGCTATTATCGCGAAAGTGGTGATCCAGTATAGCGGCAATATCCGGATGAGTCGGTCACGCCAGAACGCGGCGGGGCCACAGTGGCTTCTGTCGCTCGCATAAACCATGATGAAGCCAGATATGACGAAGAATATATCGACACCCGCAGCCCCCAGATGTGAATGAACGGGAAGCGGGTGCAGGCGCTCGATGAACGATTGGGCATGGTACAAAACCACCGCATAGGCGGCGACAGCCCGAAGCACCTGGAGATTGTTCAGCATCAGAGCCTGGCTCTCGCGCTCGCGACAATCATTTAGTCTGACCGGAGGTGATTTCGGAGGCAATTACCTCTTTCGACGCCTCGCATGCGACGTCATACCTCCTATTGGGGAGACGGCGCTGCGCCTAGGGTCGCCCTTTCTGTCAATCGGCCCGGAATTATTCCACGCCGAAATACACAAGGCCTCGCATTGGACTGGCCACGGTATTCGAATGGGACATTCGCCGCCGAGCAAGGCAATGCCAAGGCGGCTCACCGCGGCATTTGGCAGGGCCGGTTCGATCAACCTTGGGATTGCCGTGCGGCGAACGCCGACAAGGTCGAGACAGTCAGCGAGCGATCCACCGGGTTCGGGCTTCTCAGGCTAAGCCTGAGAAGCTGGACACCTCGAAAAACCTGGCAATCGAGACCGCATTTTGATTCACTTCGCCTGGTGATTTGCACGGAGGCGTTGGATGCGAGG